>JAKLKE010000269.1:7937-8311 GCA_023150775.1 Myxococcota bacterium | reverse complement strand
AAGAGGCCGTGGACCATCAGCACGCGGAGCTCGTCACGAAGGGGGGTGCCGCGCTCGGCGGCCTGGCGAGCGGCCGTGGGCAGGCTGATCACGAGGTCGCCCAAAAAGTCGTCGTCCTCTTGGGGGAAGCTCAGCACGTCGGTGGGGGCGTCTTTGCCGCGCCAGCTCTGGTTGAGGCCCTGAATGTGGGCGTCGGAGCACAGCACGAAGGACAGCTCGGCCTCACCAAGCTCGACCTCGTTCAAGAGGGCGTCCGCGTCTTCCGTCACGGCGGCGGTGAGCGCGGCGTCCTCATCGAGGCCCGCCCAAGAGAGCTCGACGCTCACGGCGCCCGCCCGCCGAGGCCCCGCTCACCCACCGGCGGCGGCAAGAAG
>JAKLKE010000269.1:0-7927 GCA_023150775.1 Myxococcota bacterium | reverse complement strand
AAGTCGGGCGACTCGTAGTCGATGACTTCAGTGCTCTCGTCTTCAGAGAGCCCGTCTTCCCCGGGCAAAGGCAGGCTGTTTCTCGCCGCGGCGAGCTCCGCCGAGGGGATCTCCAGGGTGATGACGGCCTCACGCAGGGGCCGCTCCTCGGCCACGGCGACCCGGCGCGCGGGCAAGGGCTTGTCGGGGTAGGCGATGCGGTGGTGGTGAATCGCGAGCACGGTCGTCTTGAACACCCCGGCGATGATGTACAGCTCGTTCAGGGTGAGCGGGCAGTCTTGGAGCTGGCCATCGGCGAGGGTGGAGTTGATGATCTTCTGAATCATCTCGCCGACGTTGTCCGGCGTGGGGCGCTTGATCGAGCGGCAGGCCGCCTCGATCTTGTCGGCCAACATCAAGATGCCCGCCTCCCGGGTGTTGGGCCGGGGGCCGGGGTAACGGAAGTCTTCAGCGTCCGTGGACGGGTCGTTCTTGAGGGCCTGGACGTAGAAGTAGTACACCAGTCCGTCGCCGTGGTGCATGTAGATGTTGTCGATGATCGGCTGGGGGAGCTTGTGATCCCGGGCCGTGGCGCCGCCGTCGCGGACGTGATCGATGATGACCTGGGCCGACTGGTACGCCGTGAGGCGCTCGTGGCGGTTCACGCCGTCGGACTGGTTCTCGACGAAGTACTGCGGGCGCACGGCCTTGCCGATGTCGTGGAAGTACGCGCAGACCCGCACCTGCAGGGCGTTCGCGCCGACGGCCTCCGCGGCGGCCTCACCCAAGGCCCCGACCATCACCGAGTGGTGGTAGCTCCCCGGGGCGCGCATCATCAGGTTGCGCAAGAGCGGGTGGTCGAGGTTCGCCAGCTCCAAGAGCTGCAGGTCGGTCACGAAGCCGACGAGCTCAAAGAGCGGCACCAAGGCCAGCACCAAGAACGCCGACAACATCCCGCCGATCAGCGCGAAGGTGAGATCCCAGCCCACGGAGAGGCCGCTGGGGGTGATCCCGCCGAGGTTCATCGCCAACAGATCCAGGGCGATGACCATCACGGCGTTGGCCAGGCCGGTGAGCAGGCCGGCGCGCAAGATGACCCGACGCTCTCGGCGGCGGCCGATGCTCCAGGTGCCCACGAGGCCCGAGACCAAGAAGAACACGAGCCAAGACCAGCTCTGGTCAAGGGCCAAGGCCGCGAGCGCCGCGGAGAGCACGGCGAAGACGAAGCTCGCCTCGGCGTTCACCAAGAAGCGCACCAGCAAGACCGAGCCCGCCAGCGGCGCCGCGTACAAGAACGAGGTGGGGCTCACCCCCTGGCCGATGGCCTGGGCGACGGGGTCGGAGAGCTCACCGCCGAGGCGGGCCAGGCCGGTGTTGAGCACCAACAAGGCGCCCATCGCCGTGAGATCCCGCAGGCTTGAGGTGAAGCGGCGGAAGGCGGCCCCGGCGAAACGTTGGGCGGCGAGGATCATCACGCCGCAGAGCACAAACACCGTGCCCGCCGCGCGACCCGGGCTGGAGTCGCCTTGGCGAGCGACGAGCTCCTCCAGCGCCTCGACCTGCTGGGCGGTGACGACGTCGCCGTCACGCACCAGGGCCGCGCCGCGCTCGACGGCGACGACGACGGGCTGAACCGAGCGAGAGGCCGTGGCCCGGCGCTCGTTCGTGAGGAGCTGGTTGTAAGAGAAGTTCGCCCGCAGCATGGCCCGGGCGATGGCCGCGGCGACCCGGGCGCGCTCGGCGACCTCCCCCTCGGCGTAGTGCTCCATGATGTGCAGGGTGACGGCGTCGCGGGCGTCGTTCGTGGAGCGCACGGCGCTGAGGTCTTGGAGCAGCACCTCGTCGCGCTGTTCGCCCACGGCGCGGATCACGGTGATCGCCTCACCCGCCCCTAGGCTTGAGACCTGCTCATGGGCGACGTAGCCGCTCATGCCCACGGCGAGCAGGTCGATGGCGAGGCGCTCCACACGCTCATCAAAGCCCCAGAGCGCGACGAGCTCGACGTCCTCCACCCGCAGGCTCACGCCGAGCTGCTTGAGCAGGACCGCACCCAAGGCGGAGCGCTCGGCGTCGCTGAGGTTGGCCCGGCCTTTCGCGCGGGCGGCGAGCACGGCCTCACTCGTCTGGCGGCGCCCGAGGTCGAAGGCCGCGGCCACACGCTCCTGCACCCGGTTGAGCAGGGTGGCGTCGTAGTCGTACACCGCCGGGGTGCCGCTGACCGCTTCGTCTTGGCGCAGGCGCGTCGCGGCCTCGTCCTCGTAAGTGAAGGCCATCGGCGCCTTCACGTCGCGGGTGGCGACCTCGCCGGCCTTCAGGCCAGGGTCGGACACCCGGCCAAAATCGACCACGATCAGCGCGTTGGCCAAGCAGACCAAAAGCAGCAGGGCCACACGCGCGGAGAGTCCGCCGGGGCGACTGGCGAGAAGCCAGCTTATGGGGCACCTCCAGGGCCAGGCTCGCGCCCCCTCTTCGGGGCGCGGTGCCGATCATACGCCTGGATGATCTTGCTGACCAGCCCGTGGCGCACGACGTCGAGGTGAGAGAAGTGCGCGAACTCGATGCCTGGCACGTCTCGCAAGACCTCGATGGCCTCGACCAGCCCCGAGCGGGTGTGCCCGGGGAGGTCGATCTGGGTGATGTCGCCGGTCACGACGGCCTTGGAGCCAAAGCCCAGGCGCGTGAGGAACATCTTCATCTGCTCGGACGTGGTGTTCTGGGCCTCGTCCAAGATGATGAACGACTCCGAGAGCGTGCGGCCGCGCATAAACGCCAGGGGCGCGACC
This sequence comes from Myxococcota bacterium, assembly GCA_023150775.1. Classification (GTDB taxonomy): domain Bacteria; phylum Myxococcota_A; class UBA796; order UBA796; family CAJQPC01; genus JADKFE01. The sequence continues at coordinate 5,165 of JAKLKE010000269.1, read as the reverse complement.
TCGATGACGCCCTGCTCGATGAAGCGCTGGACCTTGTCCGTCTCGATCATGTCGTGGAGCGCGTCGTAGAGCGGGCGCAGGTAAGGGTTGACCTTCTCGGCCAGATCGCCGGGCAAGAACCCGAGCTTCTCGCCGGCCTCCACCGCCGGGCGGCAGAGCACGATGCGGTTGACCTCACCCCGCTTGAGCGCGCCGACGGCCATGGCCATGGCGAGGTAGGTCTTGCCGGTGCCCGCGGGCCCCACGCCGAAGACGATGTCGTTGGCGCGGATGGCGTTGACGTAGCTGCGCTGACGGGGCGTGCGGGGGAAGATCGCCTTCTTCTTGACGCCGATGAGTAAGGTCTCGGAGAAGATCTGCTGAATCGGGGCGTCTGGGGACTCCCGCATCATGCGGCAGGCGTGATCTACCGCCGAGGGGTGCAGCGCGAAGCCCGTGCCGACGAGCTCATAGAGCTGGCGCAGGAGCGCCTCGGTGCGGACCACGTCTTGTTCGCCGCCGAGGATACGCAAGGCGTCGCCGCGGTGGGTGACCTTCACGTTCATCTCGCGGGAGATGAGCTTGAGGTTGCGCCCCAGCTCACCGGAGAGCTCACGGAGCCGCTCGGTGTCGGGGAAGGTGACGGAGGCTTCGTGCTCGGACTGGGGATCGTCGGCTGAAATGAGGACACCCCAACGCAGGATGCGGGTGAAAGGGATGCCTCAGATATACTCGCTTGCCCGACGGCGCCAAGCGCGGCATAGCCCACGCGCGGCGCTGAGCCCAAGACTGTCCTCGAAGACTGCCCCGGAGCGTACCCTTGATCATCGGCGTCCCCGCGGAGATCACCGCCTACGAGGGCCGCGTCGCCCTCACCCCCGCAGGCGCCCGGGCCCTCACCCGCGCCGGACACAGCGTGCTCGTCCAAGAGGGCGCCGGAGACGCGAGCGGCCTCACCGATGACGACTATGTGCGCGCCGGCGCTGAGCTTGTGCCCACCCCTGAAGAGGTCTGGGGCCGGGCGGAGCAGCTCTGGAAGGTGCAGGCGCCCCTAGAGGCCGAGTGGCCGATGATGCGCGCCGAGCAGACCCTCGTGGCGTTTTTGCACCTCGCCGCCAACCCCAAGCTCGGCGCGGCCCTCGCCCAAACTGGGCTCACGGCCTTGGCCTTGGAGCTCGTCTCCGACGGCCACGGCGCCTTGCCGCTGCTCACGCCGATGTCGGAGATCGCCGGGCGGCTCGCCGTTCAGGCCGGGGCGATGTGCTTGAGCCACCTCCACGGCGGGCGTGGCCTGCTGCTCGGCGGCGCGACGGGGGTGGAGCCCGCCCGGGTGCTCATCTTGGGCGGCGGGGTCGTCGGTGAGAGCGCAGCCTTGGCGGCGTTGGGGGTCGGCGCGGACGTCATCGTGCTCGACAACCGCCTGCCTCGGCTGCGCGCCGTAGACGCCCGCCTCGGCGGCCGGGCGAAGACGCTCTTCGCCTCGACGGGCAACTTAGAGCGCGCCTTGGGCGAGGCCGACCTGGTGATCGGCGCCGCCCTCGTGCCCGGCGCCCGCACCCCGCGGCTCATCCGGCGGGACACGCTCTCGTTGATGAAGCCCGGCGCGGGGATCGTTGACGTCGCCGTCGATCAGGGCGGCGTCGCCGAGACCACCCGCCCCACCACCCACGCCGAGCCCTGCTACGTCGTCGATGGGGTGGTGCACTCCGCCGTGCCCAACCTGCCCGGCGCCGTCCCCCGCACCGCCACCTTCGCCCTGCAGAACGTCACCCTGCCCTACGCCCAGGCCCTCGCCGATCGGGGCGTCTGGGCGGCCTTCTCCAACGATCCGGGCCTACACCAAGCCTTGGCCGTCTCTGAAGGCCAAGTTCACCTCGCCGGGGCCAAGTCGCGCTGATCCTTTTGGAATCGTGCGCACCAAAATCAAGCTCGACGCCGACTCTCCGTGATCTATGGTGGGCTCACCACACACCCCGGAGACAAGATGTCGAAGCCGCCCCCCTCTGTCCGTCGTCGTGACCTGCTCGCCCAGTCCTTCGCCCTCGCCGTGCTCGTGGCCTGCACGGGCCCAGAGAAGGAGCCGCCGAGCCCCACCGACGACACCGGTGAGCCCACGGGCGACGACAGCGGCGACGACACCAGCGCCGACGACACCAGCGGCGAGACCGCCACGGAGACCGGCGGCGAGACCGGCGAGACCGCCACGGAGACCGGCGGCGAGACCGGCGGCGAGACGGCCGAGCCCGAGCCCGCCTGCGAGGGCGCGTCCGAGCCCCTCCCCTCGACCTGCGTGTCCACGAGCGGCGACGGCGAGGGCCCCTACTACCGCACGGAGTACCCCGAGCGGGTGAACCTCAACGTCTTGGAGGAGGCCGGGGACGAGCTGCTCATCGATGGTCGCCTCCTCGATGAGCGCTGTAAGCCCGTCGTCGGCGCCACCGTGGACCTCTGGCACGCCACGCCCAAAGGCATCTACGACATGAGCGGCGACTACCACTGCTCCGGCCGGGCGGTGACCGACGCCCAAGGCGGCTTCTGCTTCCGCACCTTACGCCCGCCGCCCTACTCGAACGGCATGGGCGGCTTCTTGGCGGCGCACCTGCACTGGAACGTGCTCATCGGCGGCGAAAAACGCCTCACCACCCAGACCTACTTCGCCGATGACCCCGAGCTCGACGCCACAACCAAGCCCGGGGACCTCGTGAAGACGGTCGAGCCGATCTCCGAGGGCCTCGGCCGTGTGCGTGTTGAGTTTGTGCTGCGGCCCCGCTGAGATTACCCCTGGGAGATGGCCGATCCCCTGCCCCGCCTGCGCGCCGCCGTGAGTGACCAAGCCGCCGCCGCCGCGTCTCTGCCTTGGGCGGCGACGCGGCGCTGGCGACCGGAGACCCACCTCGCCGTCACCGACGGCCAACCCGTCGTAGACCTGCACGATCTCAGCGTGGCCTTGGGCGTTGAGGTGGTCGAGCGGCTGATCACCGCCAGCGCGGCGGAGGGCTTCGGCTCGATGCTGCTCATCACCGGGCGCGGCAAACACAACGCCGATCAGCGCTCGCCCCTGCGGGAGGCGGTGATCGCCTCGGTGGACGCCCTGCGCGCGCAGCGCCCCGGGCTCACGCTGCGCGCCGCGGGCCCAGGGCGCGTCATCATCGTCTGGGACAGCGCCCGGGCCGCGGACGTGGCCGTCGGGCGCCTGGGCTGGGCGTTCTGGACCGGCGTGCTGGCCTTTGTGCTCTTGGCCACCGTCGTCGCGCCGCCCTTGGGCCTCGTGCTGTTCTTGATCTGCGCCGCGGTGTTCTTCGCCCAGCGGAGCCGCTGAGCCGCACGTTCCGCCTTACCACTCGCCCTGGTTGGGCATCGAGGCCCAAGGCTCGGCCGGGGCCAAGGCCGGGCCGCGCTGGAGCAGCTCGACGCTGACCTGATCCGGCGAGCGCACGAAGGCCATTCGACCGTCCCGAGGCGGGCGCAGGATCGCCACCCCACCGTCGCGCAGCCGGGCGCAGGTCGCGTAGATGTCGTCCACCTCAAAGGCGAGGTGCCCAAAGTTGCGCCCGCCGCCATAAGGCTCGGCCTGATCCCAGTTGTAGGTCAGCTCGATCTCCGCGGCGTCTCCAGGCGCGCCGGTGCTCAAGAAGACCAGGGAGAAGCGACCTTGGGCGTAGTCGTTTCGACGTGAGAGCGTGAGCCCGAGCTTGTTCACGAAGAAGTCAAGCGCGGCGTCGAGGTCGTAGACGCGGATCATCGTGTGTAAAAAGCGCATCGCCGCTCAGCCTCGCCGGGTGTTGATGAGCGAGATCGCCTGCTTCGCGGACTCACGCACCGAGGCGTCGGCGTCTTTCAGCATCTTCTCCAAGAGCGTGAGCTGAGAGAAGCCGGCCAAGGTGCCGATGGCCAAGGCCGCCTCGGCGCGCACGGCGGGATCGCTGTGGTCGCTCACCCGGCGGGCGCTGGAGAAGAAGCTCTTGAAGTCGGTGACCCGGGCGATGCGCAGGGCGTCGATCACCTCCACGGGGTTCGCCGAGAGCACCATCCGCCGCACCCGCTCGCGGCCATCGCCGGTGAGCGGCACGGCGGCGAAGCGGCGCATGGCGCGGTCACGCTCGCCCCGATCGAGGGCCACCCAAGGGTCTACGAAGTCTTGCTCGGCGGCCTCGGCGGGCGCGGCGCCCTCGGCGGCGCCCTCCTCCGCCTGGGCCGGGGAGTCGCTGACCACGGGCGCGGCCGCCACCCCAGCGACCCCGGCCAAGCCACCGACGCTCGCCTCCGTCGCCGGGACACGCACCACAAACTCCGCGTCGGGCACGGCGCGGGCCAAGGCGACGGCGGCGCTGATCACGCGGCTGGGCTCACCATCGACGGTGAGGCGGGCGATCACGCCGCCGGGCTCGTTGACCGAGGCGGCCCCAGCGGGGAGGCGCGCGCGCTCGGCGTCGGTGAGGGGGGCGTCGCGGCGCAAGAGCAGGACGGGCATCGGTGTCTCCAGGTCAGTTGGCCTGCCTATCCTACACCCGCGCGCCGCAGGGAGGGCTCAGGCCCCGTACTTCACCGTGCAGCCCCAGGCCTTCGTACGCGGCGTCGTGGGCGCTTTGCCCTCTTTGGCCGCGCGCAGGGCGTCCCCGAGGTAGTCCACCCGGGCCTCACCGCCGCTGAGCTGGCCGAGCGGCGCGTTGTCGGGGGCGCCGACGTAGATCAGCACGCCCTCAGCGTCGATCACGAACAGGTGCGGCGTCGTGGACGCGCCGTAAGCCCGGCCCACGGCCCCCGATGGGTCCATCCACACCGGGCCCGGGAGGTCATAACGGCTCGCCGCGGCGGCGTTCTGGCCAGGATCGCTGCCCGTGGCCCCGGTCGTGTTGGAGTTGATGGCGATCCACCGCCCCCCCTCCGCCGCGAGGCTCGCCGGGCGCGTCTCTAAGGCCCCGCCGCCGTGGGCCTCTTGGATGAAGGGGCAGTCGGGGTTGAACCACTCCAGCACCACCACCTGCCCCCGGGCCTCGGAGAGCGTATGACCCTGCCCGTCCGTGGCGCCCAAACGAAAGTCTGGCGCCAAGGCCCCCAGCGCGGCGGTGGCGCCGGGGGCGATCACCTCGCCCGGGTCGGGCAGGGTGACCGAGGGGGTGCAGGCGTTGAGCAGGGCGAGGCTGAGCGAGAGGAGGACAGGACGCATGACTCAGTGGACCTCAGCG
>JAKLKE010000268.1 GCA_023150775.1 Myxococcota bacterium | reverse complement strand
CGACGAAGGCCGCGCGGTGGGAGTCCTGGGCGCCCAGGCGTGCCGAGCACTCTGCGCACTCGCGCAGGTGAACACGAAGCGCGTCCTCTTGAGCAGGGGGGAGCTCGTTGTATCGGAGCTTGTGCAGCGTCAGCGTTGAGGGGTGCTTGGTCATGGGGGTCAGTCCTCCCACTCTTTGAGCCAGGGCGGGGGGTGCGCCGCGAGTCTGGCTCGGAAGGTGGAGATTCGTTTGCGGACGGCGGCGCCGCTCAGGCCCAGAAGCTCGCCGATCTCGTCGTGGGTCATGCCGTCGATGAAGTGGTAGACCACGCAGTCGCGGGTGCCCTCGTCGGCCTCGGCGAGCAGGTGGCGCACCAGATCGCGGATCTCGTGGGAGGCGAGGCGGCTGTCCTCCACGGGGATCGCCGTCGGCTCCTCCTCCAGCTCTTCCCGGCGGCGGCTGCGCCCACGGATGTGGTTGAGGCAGGTCGTCGTCGTGATCCGGTAGAGGTACGTCGTCGGGCTCGCGTCATAACGGAACCCCTCCCGGTAGCGGTGAAGACGCAGAAAGACCTCCTGGCACACGTCCTGCGCGTCGGCCTCGTTGCGCAGGAGCGTGCGGCAGCGACCGAGCACCATGTCGCCATAGCGTCGGTACATGGCCTCGACGTTGAGTTCCATCACACGCTCAGACCGAGAGGGGATCCCTGCGAGGGGCAGGGTTGGGGTAGCCTGAATGGCCCGCCCAGCCAAGGAAGGGCTGGCCACGGCCAGCCGATCCTCTTCACCCCAGGAGGGCGAGCTCACTCGCAGTCCCGGGCGCTCTCGGCCCACTCATCGGCGGTGTTGCCGCTGCCGACAGGGAAGATGGTCAGCGCCGCGGGCAGGAGCTCCGCGCGCCCGTCGTCGAGCACCACCACCACGTCTACCTCGGTGAGCTCGGCGTCATCCGCGACGGTGATCGCCGCGGTGATCTCGCCGGGCCGCGCGCCCCAGGTGATCAGCTCCGCCGGGCCATAAAGGCGAATCTCAGACACCGCGGTCAGGTTCTGCTGGCCCTCGGTGACCGTGATCGAGGCCAAGAAGGTCTCGCCTTGTTCGGCTTGGCTGGGGAAAAAGCCAAGGCTGAGGTCGGGGATGTCGTTGTCTCCGCTCGCGCCGTCGCCGTCGTCATCGGTGGCGTCATCGGCGTCGTCGACGTCGTCAGCGTCATCCTCGTCCAGGTCGTCCCAGTCGCTGTCATCGTCGAAGGGGTCGCAGCCTTCTCCCCGACAATGCGAATCCTCGTAGATAATGCATCCGTTGAGGCTGATGAGCGCGAAGCTCAAGATGGTGAACACGCGCATGGCGTCTCTCCTGGGCAGGTTTTGTGGCACGACCCCATCGGCTGGGGTTGTGCTAAGGACACCCTCCAGGTTGACGGGCGCTACCGTGATCCATCAAATCGCCCCACGAGCTCAGGAGAAAGCGTGTCGAGACCACAGAAGTCATACAAGAACCTGGAGTTCCTCAACTCAGCCGCCGCGCGGCACATCCGCATCCTCGCGGAGTATGAGGATCCCCGGCAGCGGTTCCACCAGCAGGAGCTCAAAGACACCATCGTGATGTTCGGCTCGGCCCGGATCCCCTCGCGTGAAGAGGCCCTGTCTCGCCTCGACGCCGCCCGCGCCAGCGCCGCCGCCGCGACGAACGAGGCCGAGCACGACGAGGCCAACGCGGGCCTGATGCGCGCCGCCCAGCAGCTCCGGATGTCGCGGTACTACGAAGACGCCCGGGAGCTCTCCCGCCGCCTCACGGAGTGGTCGCTCCAGCAGACCAGCGGTCGGCGTTACGTCATGTGCACCGGCGGCGGGCCGGGCATCATGGAGGCTGGAAACCGCGGCGCCGCCGATGTGCCCGGGGGCCGGTCGGTGGGCCTCGCGATCTCGTTGCCCTTCGAGGAGGGCGTCAACCAGTTCGTCACCCCTGAGCTGGGCTTTGAGTTCCACTACTTCTTCATGCGGAAGTACTGGTTCATGTACCTGGCCAAGGCGATGATCGTCATGCCCGGCGGCTTCGGCACCCTCGACGAGTTCACCGAGCTCTTGACCCTTCGGCAGACGGGCAAGATCCGCAAGCCGATGCCGACGGTGCTCTTCGGCAAAGAGTACTGGACCGACGTCATCAACGTGCAGGCCATGGTAGACTGGGGCACGATCTCCGCCAAAGACCTCAACCTCTTCCACGTCAGCGACTCCGTGGACGACGCCTTCGAGTTCTTGGTGGCGGAGCTCTCTCGCCTCGACCAAGCGGCCGCGGCGGCCAAGACGTGAGCGTGTTTGGTGTTCGTGAGCGCCTGTTGGGCCTCCTTCGCGCCGAGCCGAGCGCCAAGCTCGCGGGGTCGGAGCGTGTGGTGGTGCGTTTTGTGCTGCCCAGCGGCGCCGAGGCCCGGGTGACGGCGCGGGCAGGGGAGACGCTCCTGCGCGCCTCCACCCGCCTCGCCGTGCCCATCTTTCAGGGCTGCCATGACCAGTCCTGCGCGGAGTGCCTCGTGGAGATGACCCCCGGCGAGCTCGCCCGGGCCTGTGTGGTGACCGTGCCCCCGGGCGGCGCCTCAGCGCGGGTGAAGCAGCTCTGGTCGATGGAGCAGGTGCGTGGTGATGACTGACGGCGACAACAAGGGCGTGAACCCTCCTCAGATCTGGTCCTACACCGACTTTCGCGCCTACCTGCGAGACTGGTTTGACTACCGGCGTGCCCTCGACCCCAAGTTCTCGATCCGCTGGCACGCCAGACGTGTGGGCCTCAGCGACGGCACGGTCCACAACCTGCTCAAGGACCGCGCGCCTGAAGAGAAGACCGAGACCAAGCTCATCGACATGATGCGCCTCGACGCTGATGAGGCCGAGTACTTCCGAGGGCTGGTGAAGGTGGCGCGGGCGAGCTCCATCGAGGGCGCGGCCGAGGCCACCCGGGCGCTGATGAGCCTCGGCGGTGGCCGCAGCCGCAAGGTCATCGAGGGCGCTGTTGAGCGTTACGCCTCCGGTTGGCTCAACCACGCCGTGCGAGAGCTGGCGTTGGCGGATGATTTTGACGAGCGACCCGAGGTCATCGCCGCCCGGCTTATCCCGTCGGTGAGCCCGGCCGAGGTCGAGGAGTGCCTCACCCGCCTCATCGGCTGGGGGCTCTTGCAGCGGGGCTTTGACGGCAAGCTCCGGGCGGTGAACGTGCGCACGGACGCCGGGATCGCCATGCAGCTCTCGGCGGGCATGTCGTACTACGACGGCGTCTTGGACATCACCCGCAAGCTGCTGCACGAGGTGCCTGGCGCCGAGCGCTTCTTCTCAAGCTCCGTGTTCAACCTGGAGCTGGGCCAGATTCAGGTGCTCAAGCCGGTCATCTACGAGGCCCTACGAAAGATCACCGACGTCGCCGACGCCTTGCCTCGCTCAGAGAACACCGAGGTGGTGCAGCTCGGCATTCAGCTCATCCCGCTCACCCGCAGGCCCCCGGCGGAGCCCAAAATCGCCGATGGCGAGGTGCTCGCAGCTTCTGAAAGCACAAGGGATCCTAATACTTAGGATTTTTCGTCACAAGGGTAGGTCATGGCGCCATGACCGGTTGACCGCGTTGTGCAGCCCCCGCAATCCCGCGAGGTGCCAGCCCAGCGCGAGCGACTGGGGTTGGAACCATGACGGGACTACGATTCTGCGCTGGATGCGCGCTGACCACACTGTTGATCGGGGCTTCGTGGGAGGCCGCGGCCTCTGGGACGCTCGGCAACCCCGAGGTCAAGGCGCACTGGCTGACGTCTGGGGCGCCGCCTGAGGCTGAGGTCGTGAGCGCGACGGCGCTCCCCTGTACGGTCGGGGGCCTCCCGCGACGTCTGGCCACCGACGCCGAGCTGGTTGAGGAGGCCATCATCGGCCCCTTCCCCCAGGGGATGTGGTGCGATCTGCGCCTCGTCGTCGAGGACACGGCGGGCGCTCGCCAGGTGCTCACGATCGACATCGTGGAGCTGAGCGGCCACGCCGAGGGGATCCTCTGGCTCGACGGCGCCTCGGTCGGCGAGCTCACCGCCGAGTTTGAGGCGCTCGACGTCAACTGAGCGGCGGAACCTGGCTCAGGCCAAGGACTCGAGCACCAGCGCGACGCCTTGGCCTCCGCCGATACACATGGTCACCACGCCGTAACGGAGCCCGTTGCGGCGCAGGTGATAGGCGTTCGTGAGCGTGAGGATGGCGCCGGTCGCCCCAAGAGGATGACCCAGCGCGATGGCGTTGCCGACGGGGTTCACGCGGTCTGGGTCGATGCCCATGTCCGCGAAGTCGCGCATACAGGCCAAGGCCTGCGGCGCGAAGGCCTCGTTGAGCTCGACGGCGGCGACGTCTTGGCCGCTGATCCCGGCCTTCTTGAGCGCCCTCTGCACCGCGGGCACCGGGCCCCAGCCCATGAGCGACGAGTCACAGGCCGCCACGCCGTAGCCGATGATGCGGGCGAGGGGCTTGGCCCCGGCGGCGCGGGCGTCGGACTCTTTGCCGATGACCATCGACGCCGCGCCATCGACGACGGCGCTGGCGTTGCCCGCGGTGATGATGCCGCCGGCCTCAAAGGCCGCGCCGAGGCGCGCCATCTTCTCAAGGCTGGGGTTCGCCAAGACGTGGGTGTCGTGGCGCAGGGCCGTCTCGACGCCATCCGCGCCGAGCACCTCCACGGGCACGATCTCCTCGTCTACGGCGCCGCTCTCCCGGGCGGCCAAGGCCCGCATGTGGGAGCGGTACGCGAAGGCGTCGGCCTCCTCCCGGGTGATGCCGTACTTACGCCCCAGGTTCTCGGCGGTGTTGGCCATGGCCATCTTCGCGCTGGGGTCGTAGAGGCTCATCAGGAGCATGTCTTGCAGGTGTGTGCCCGGGGGCAAGGTCGCCGCGTCGATGGGCCCGTACTTCTGCGTGGCCTGGCCGACCTTCTGGCCGCGCATGTTGTACAGCGAGAAAGGGTACTGCATCGACTCGGCGCCGCCGACGACGATGAACGGGCGGTCCTCATCATGGCGGAGCCCGGCGGTGATGATCTCCGCGCCCACGGCGATGGCCTCAGCGCCGCTGCCGCAGATGCGGGCGACGGTGAGGGCGGGCACATCTTGACCGAGCCCGCCGCGCCAGCGCATCCCTTGGGCGCCGTAGATCGAGTCCCGGTGGCTGTGCTGGGCCATGCCCATGACGACGTGGCCGATCAAGGCCGGGTCAAGCTGGGTGTTCGCCAGCGTCCCGGCGATGGAGAAGCCGCCGAGCTGGGTGGTGGAGTAGCGCGAGAAGAGCCCCGGAGACTTGTTGTCTACGAGGATGTCGGCGCGGGGGGTGCGGCGGCCGCCGTCGAGGATGACGATGCTCGTGTCTTTGCTCATGATTCGTCTCACTCGTGGAGGAAGGCCGCGGGGACACGCGGGCCGTTCTGGGTGAAGTTTTTCATGCCGATGTCGAGGTCAACCGTCCGTTTGCAGCGGCCGAAGCCCTGGGCCTCCACCTTGAGGCCCTCGGCGAGCGGCAGGGCGAGGCCCCGCAGCATCACGTCGCGCAGGATGGCGTCAATGGCCAAGGAGCGGTGCCCGAGGCTTACGGCGGGGAGCTGGGCGGGGACGTCCATGGGCGCTGGGTTGACCGGCGCCAAGGTGACACGACCGGCGAGGTGCTCGCCGATGAGCGCCTTCGCCGCGGCGACGACGTCTTCAGCGACGGGCGCGCTGGCCCAGCCCGAGGCCACGGCCTCCGCCGCGCCCAAGGTGCGCGCCGTGCGGAGCAGCTCGTTCGCGCGCTCCAGGCCGACGAGCCGGGGGAGGCGCTGGGTGCCGCCATAGCCGGGGATGATCCCCAGGTTCACCTCGGGCTGGCCCAAGGTCAAGGCCGGGCCGACGATCCGTCCATGACAGGCCATGGACAGCTCCGCGCCGCCGCCCAAGACCGGGCCGTCCACCGCGGCGACCACCGGCTTGGTCATCGCCTCAATACGCTGGAAGATGCCGTGGCCGAAGTTGCAGATGGCCTCACAGGCCTCGGGATCGGGCAGGGCCGCCAGCTCGCCGATGTCCGCGCCGGCCAAGGAGCCGCCGAAGGAGCTGAGCACGACGCCCTTGACGCTGGTGTCGGCCTCAAGCTCGATCATCGTCTGGTCGAGCTCCAGCAAGGTCGCGCGGTTCAGCGCGTTCTTCACCTCGGGGCGGAACACCCGCACCACCGCCAGCTCGCCGTCACGCTCCACGAGGACGTGCTTCTTGAAACTGGGCAAGGTGCCCGCGGCGGCGCTGGGCGGCACAGGAAAACCGGGGTACTTCGCCGCGAAGTTGAGGATGAGCTCCTGCACCCGCGCCGCGCCGTACTCCTCCGCCAGGCTCAGGAGCCCGGCCCGGAAGCCCAAGCTCATGCGGCTGAGCCAGTCCAGATCGGCGGGAGCGCAGATGTTGTTGTCGGCCACAAACAGGGTGCGGGCGAAGAGCACGGCCAAGATGCGGTCGAGCACGAGCTGGGCCAGCTCAGGGGTGTAATGACCGTCGCCCCGGGCCTTGGGGTTGTGCCAGAGGCCGTTGCCGACCTCAGCCAGGATGGCCGGGGGCTCAAACCACGCCGAGCCCGTCTTGGCGTCGCGCATGAGCTCTTGGCAATGTTTGGTGAGCAGGTTGCCCCGGGTGAGGTCCATGACGTTGAGCGGCCCGCCGCCGGCGATGGCGTCGTGCACGATGGCGTCCACCTGGGCGGCGGTGGCCAGACCCTCCTGAACGATGCGCGCGGCCTCGCTGACGTAGTTGCAGAAGATGTCGTCGGCGGCGAAACACTCAACATCCGCCGTGATGATCGGCACCTTGCCCAGGCGCTCCAGCGTCGCGACCATCCGCGCGGTGAGCGCGGCGTCCTCCGAGCCGACAACCTCCACCGGCGGGCTGCGCCAGGCGGGGTAGAAGGGGTGGTTGACGAAGCAGCGCTCGGGGTGGACGGCGTCCCGGGCGATCTCGGCGCGGGGGATGCCGGAGGTGGCGAAGCCGATGAGGCAGTCGGGGCGCACGATACGCTCGACGTTCGCTAGGATGCGCCGCTTGATCGGCAGATCTTCGGTGGCGGCCTCCAGCACGTACTCACACTCGGCGAGGTCTTCAGCCCGGAGCGTGGGCACGAGCGCCTTCTCGACGGCCTTGGCGGCCTTCTCCGAGAGCTTGCCCCGGCTGAGCGCCTTGAAGACATAGCCTCGAATCCGCGCGAGCCCCGCGTCCAGGGCCTCCTGCCGAATGTCGTGCAGGTAGACCTTTCCGCCGTCCTTGGCGATGGCCGAGACGAAGCCATACGCCAGATCGGGTCCAATGGACCCCGAGCCGATCACGCCGACGATCATGGAACCTCCGAGCGCCCGAAGGGGGTACGGGCGACGCTTCTCCGGGCAGGGCTAACCGGGTGACGGGCCCCCGGGCAACGTCGGCGGGGGTGGGGTTGACGGAAGTTGACCTGCGGCTGTGAGGGCGCTTGACGTCGGCGCAAGGCGCATATAAATATAGCCGATGGGAACACAGTTCGACTATCATCGCCTCGTCGTTGGCTACCATGGTTGTGACCGGAGCGTGGGGGAGGCCGCGCTGTTGCATGGCACGCCGCTTCGACCCTCGAACAACGCCTGGGACTGGCTTGGAGAGGGCGTCTACTTCTGGGAACACGGCCCCAAGCGGGCGTGGGAGTTTGCGCGATGGAAACATCGACGCGGCGAGATCGCAGAGCCGTTCGTGCTCGGCGCCCATATCCACTTGGGGCGCTGCTTCGACCTTACGGACACCTTCGCGACGCGTCAACTCCTCGGATTTTATGGGCAGCTCGCCGCGACCTTCACCGCCCGAGGCCAAGACCTCCCGACCAATCGCCCTGGCCGTGCAGGTGACCCAGACTTCATTCGCCGTGAGCTTGACTGCGCGGTGCTCAATCTCGGCCTCACCGCGCTCGCGCAAGCGTCACCTCCCGTCGAGCTTGACACCGTGCGCGGCGTCTTTGTTGAGGGCGACGAGGCTTACCCCGGCGCGCGAATTCACCTCAAGACTCACGTTCAGATCGCGGTTCGGAACCCGGACTGCATCATTGGCTACTTCAAGCCGGTGTCGCTATGATGCCAACACAAGGAGGCTCGATGACTGAAAAAGAGAAGCGCGAGCTGAACGACGCCGTCACCCGGGCGAGTGAACAATGGCGTCAACGGCCACGCGGGGAGCGTCGTGAGATCCTAAAAAATGCGGGCATCCTCGACGAGAACGGCCAGCTCGCCGAACGTTACCGTGGCGATGACGCGCCCTACGAGCCCGCCAAGAAGGCCGCATCCTGAGCGGACGTATGCCCAGGGCTCATGACGACCTAGCGACCTGCCGCTCATCCCGTCGGACAAACAGGC
>JAKLKE010000267.1 GCA_023150775.1 Myxococcota bacterium | reverse complement strand
AAAGGTGAGCTGGTCTGAGGGGCGCGGCGCCGCCTCAGACCACTCGAACCCTTCCACTCTAAGCTCCTGTTCTTCAACAGGATTTAGGATGTACCCCCGACACGATTTGAACGTGCGACCTGCGGATTAGGAATCCGCTGCTCTATCCAGCTGAGCTACGAGGGCATGCCGCCGCTCGTATTAGAGTCACGCCCTCCCGTCAATCGAAGGTGCCGCCGTGCTGCTCTTCACCCTCACGCTCGCCTGCACCAAGACGCCGGAGACCCTCGACACCGCGCCCCAGACCGTGCCGTTCTCACGCAGCTTGGCGCGGATTGACCCGGGCGAGCAGGATCTCGGCGGGCACGTCCCGGCGCGGAGCATCCTGCACCTGCACTCGCCTTGGAGCCACGACGCCTGCGACGGGGATCCCCTGCCTGACGGCGCCCCGAACGCCCCCTGCCTCGCCGATCTGCGCGCGGCGATCTGTGAGGTCGGCCTGGATGTGGCCTCGTTGACCGACCACCCCACCCACGCCGCCGCCCAAGACTACGACACGCTCACCTGGGCCGCCGAAGGGGATCGACCGGAGCTCCTGGACGGCGTGGCCGTCGGCAACCACGTCACCTGCCCGGACGGTCGCTCGGTCTTGGTCTTGCCTGGCATTGAGGACACGCTCATGCCCCAAGGCCTGCGCAGGCACGTCGAGGGGGACGCGGCGGCGAGAGACGCGCTCTACAACCGCCGGGATGACGAGGCCATCGCCGCCATGGTGGCCACCGGCGCGGTCTTGACCCTCGCCCACACCGAAGGCGAGACGATCGCCGAGCTCACGCGCCTTCAAGACGCCGGGCTCGTGGGCTTAGAGGCCTTCAACCTGCACGCCATGGTCGATCCCAACATCCGCGAGGAGTCCCTCGGCTTAGACAGCCTCTCTTGGCTCTCGGACATCGCCGACTTCACCAACCCCGACGGCGTGGCCGAGCCCGACCTGCTGTTCTTGGCGGTGGTGCAAGAGCAGGCGCCGTCGATCCTCGCCTGGGACACGCTCTCGGCCCAGGGGCCCACCTTCGGCTTCGCGGGCACCGACGCCCACCAGAACGCTCTGCCGATCGTCATGCGCGACGGCGAGCGCGGCGACTCTTACCGCCGGATGATGCGCTGGTTCTCAAACTGGCTCCTGCTCAGCCCCCAAGACGCCATGCCCGGCGAGGCCGTGACCGCCAAAGCCGTCGAGGACGCCCAGCGCGCCGGGCGCGGCTACATCGTCTTTGAGGCCTTCGGCACCCCGGCGGACTTCGACGTGGCGCTCTACGACGACGCCGGCGCGCGCTACGAGATCGGCGCCGACGCCCCAGCCGGGGAGCTTGTGGTGCGCTGCCCACGCCTCGCGGCCCTGAGCCCGAGGGGCCCTACGCCGCCGGAGATCTCCGCGGTCGTGCTCAAGGACGGCCAGCCCTTCGCGACCGGCTGCGGCGCGCACAGCCTCGCTGATCCCGGTGTTTACCGCGTGGTCTTCACCATCACGCCGCTTCATCTCAGCCCTTTTTTGGGGGAGGATCCCGCCTCACACATGCGTGAGGCCGTTTGGATCTACGCCAACCCGCATCGGGTGCGCTGATCACCATATCGATGATTGACACCCCCCCAGGCCTCAGGTACGCTGAGCCCTTGATCCCGCTCCTCCAGAGGTCCAGGTCCATGCGCCGATTCTCCGTCCCCTCCCCGGCCCGAGCCCTCCCCGCTCTCCTCGTCGTCGTGAGCGCCGTCTGGCTGGAGGCCTGTAAGGGCTGTCGGGACGAGCCGGACACCATCGTCGAGCCCGATCCGATCCCCGAGGACCCACACGACATCGGCCAGTACCTGTCGATGCGCTCGATGCCCGACGGCAGCCCGGCGATGGCCTACTACGATCGCACCAAGGGTGGCCTCTCGTTCCGCATCGGCACGATGAAGGGCGAAGACATGACCTGGGCCGAGGAGCGCATCGACGGCTTCGCCGACGCCAACGGCCTCGACTCCGGCGATCGTGGCAAGTACACGTCTTTGGCCATCGACTCCGCGGGCACGGCCTGGATCACCTACTACGACGCGATCAACGGCGCGTTGCTCTACGCCCGCCGCGACGGCAAAAACAGCTACACCAAAGGCATCGCCGATGTCGGCGGCGGCGTCACCCCCAACGCCGGCCTGTTCAGCTCCCTCGCCCTCGACGCGTCGAACAACCCCGTCGTCGCCCACTACGACCGCTACAAGGGCCAGCTCCGGATCGCGCACTGGAAGGACACCTCCTTCGTCGGTGAGGTGGTGGACGAGGGCACCGACTTCATCCCGGCCGACGGCTCTACGGAGGAGCCCAAAGAGGCCGACGTCGGCAGCTTCGCCCGCCTGCTCATCCACGACGGCGTGGAGTACATCGCCTACTACGACGCGGCGAACGGCGATCTCAAGCTCGCCTCGGGCACCGCGGGCAACTACCTCACCGTGGTCGTCGACTCCGAGGGTGACGTCGGCCAGTGGCCCTCGATGGTGCACACCGGCAGCGAGCTCTTGATCGCGTACCAAGACGCGGCGAACCAAGACCTCAAGCTCGCCCGGGGCTCAGGCACCGACTGGTCCATCGAGACGATCGACTCCGGCGACTTCCGCGGCGCCGACAGCGAGATCTTCCTCAACGGCAGCTTCCCCT
The DNA here is from genome assembly GCA_023150775.1 of Myxococcota bacterium. Taxonomy (GTDB): domain Bacteria; phylum Myxococcota_A; class UBA796; order UBA796; family CAJQPC01; genus JADKFE01. Next base: position 5,729 of record JAKLKE010000267.1, on the reverse strand, counting down.
CGATCCTCTACTTCGACGGCAACGAGAACAACCTCTTGCTCGCGCGGAATGACGGCTCGGCCTGGAGCATTGACACCTTGGGCGGCGCTGACGCGGCCTTGGGCTTCCACAACGAGACCATCTCGTCGGGCGGCAAACGGTTCATCGGGTGCTACGACTACACGAACCGCACCATCTGGTTCCAAGAGCTATTGTGACCGCCGGGCTGTGACATCATGGCCCTGCCCCCCTGATCGTCTGGAGGATCGTTGCTCGCTTCGCTCTTCCTCAGCGCCGCGCTCGCTGGAGAGCTGAAGGTTCACGTCATGGACGTGGGCCAGGGTGACGCGATCCTCCTGACCACCCCCGCCGGGAAACACGTCCTCATCGACGCTGGGGACGACCTCGACGACACCGCGCCCCAGCTTCAAGCCCTCGGCGTTGACGCGTTGGCGCTCGTGGTGGCCACCCACGCCCACGCCGATCACATCGGCGGGATGCGCCCGGTGATCGAGGGCTTCAAGGTGGGCATGTACATCGACAGCGGGATGCCCCACACCTCCCGCACCTACACCTCGCTGATGCAGACGATCGAGGACAAAGGCGTCACCTACAAGACCGCGCGCACCGGCCAGGTCTACAAGCTCGACGACGGCATCACCGTCTCCGTGCTCTGGCCCGGGGACTCCCCGCTCAAAGACACCCGCTCCGATCTCAACTCCAACTCCGTCGTCTTGCGGGTTGATCATGGCGCCGACTGCTTCTTGTTCACCGGCGACAGCGAAGAAGACACCGAGCGCGCCATGCTCAGCCGCGGTGTGGAGACCTGCGACGTGCTCAAGGTCGCCCACCACGGCTCTCGGCACTCCACGAGCGACCACTTCTTAGACGCCGTCTCGCCCACCCTCGCGCTCATCAGCGTCGGCGCGGGCAACTCCTATGGCCACCCCGGCGTGGAGACGATTGAGCGCCTCAGCCAGTCCGGCGCCACCATCTACCGCACCGATCTGAGCGGCCACATCACCGTCGTCTCGACGGGCCAAGGGGTGTACGTCACCGACGGCCTGCCCTACTCCCCGCGCCCCGCGGTGAGCGGCGGCGGCTGGGGCGGCACCCAGCCCGGCCTCGCGGCCACAGCGAGCCCAGAGGCGCCATGATCCTGGAGCTTGAATGAGCCCTCGCCTGATCGTCGATCGAATTGAGGGTGACCTCGCGGTGCTGGAGCACGGCGGCCTGCGGTTCAACCTGCCCGTCTCGGCCTTGCCCCCGGGCGCCCACGAGGGGTCGGTGCTGGAGCTTAGAGAGGCCTTCGTCGAGCCGATGGCGTTCGGCGGAGATCACGGGGAGCCGGTCCCCGAAGAAGACGCCCGGCTGCAAGAGGCGACGGAGCGCCTCAAACGTCTGGCCGCGCGCAGCGCCGATCTCCCTGACGAGATCGAGCTGTGAGCGGTCCTGGCGCCCCCTCAATCGGTCTGCGCGGAGGTTCTGTGCGAGCTCTGATTCAAGGCGTTCTTCTGGGCGTGGCGCTCCTGTTCGGCGGAGCGGCGGAGGCGGGGGTCAACATCAACACCGCGAGCCAGTCGGAGCTAGAGACCCTGCCCGGCATCGGCCCGTCCAAAGCCGTAGCGATCATTCAGCACCGGGAGGCCCACGGCCCGTTTAAGGCGCTGAACGACCTCGACGCCGTGAACGGCATCGGCCCGGCGACGCTCACGAACCTCAACGGCCTGGTCGAGTTTGGGGACGGCGTCGTCGCCCCCGCCGCCCCGGCCTCAAGCGCCACCTCGACGAGCACGGCGAGCCCCGCGCCCGCGCCCGCGCCCAAAGCCGCGCCAGCCCCGGGCGGCAAGATCAACATCAACAGCGCCGGCGTGGGTGAGCTGGAGCAGCTCCCGGGCATCGGCCCGTCCAAGGCCCAGGCCATCCTGCGCGACCGTGAGGAGCGCGGCCCCTTCACCACCTGCGCCGATCTCGACCGCGTCGAGGGCATCGGCCCGGCCACGGTCACCCTGCTCGTCGAGACCTGCGTCACCCAGTAGGTCGGGCGCAGCCGAAGCGACTCAGCGAAAGCGGCTCAGGGCGTCTTTGACGACGTCTTGGGCCCGGGCCAAGGGCGTCTCGGGCGCCTCGTCCTCGACGTGACTCCGATCGGAGTCACGGAGACGCCGGGGGAAGAGCTGCCGATGTTTGGCCTGGAGCGTCTCCACCAGGGCCACCTCCAGGGCCTTGGGGCCGCCGTGGGGCAGGCTCAGGGTGAAGATCTTGGCGAGGTGCTCCACGAGCTCCATCCGCAAGAGGCAGGTCTCCAGGTCTGGGCCGACGGTGAGCACGCCGTGGTTGCCGAGGAGCACGGCGTCGGCGTCGGTGAGCGCCTCGGCCAAGGCGCCGTCGTCTTCTCCGGGGAGCAGGTGGGGGATGAGCGGGATCTCCCGGCCCAAGGACACGATGGGCTCGGCCATAAACGGCGCGCCGAGCCCCACCCCGGCCACGGCCATCGCCGTCGCGTAAGGGGGGTGGGCGTGCAGGACCGCGCGCACGTCCTCCCGCACCCGATAGGCGCAGCGGTGAAGCGCGATCTCCGAGAAGACCTTCCGTGTGCCCGCGATGACCGCCCCCTCGGCGTTGAGCGTCACCAGGGACTCGGGGGTGACCTCGGACTTCGAGACGGCCGTCGGCGTCGCGATCATGCGGCCATCGTCGAGCAAAACCGAGGCGTTGCCGTCGTGGTTCGCTACCCAGCCCGCGCGGTGCAGGCGCTGGGAGACCGAGACCAAGGCGGCGCGGGCGCCTTCTTCAGGGTGCGCCACGGCTCAGCCCTCCTCGTCGCGGGACTTCTGAGGCTCGCTGCGGCGGCGGGCCTCGTCCTGAAGGCTCCCGGCGAGGTCTTGCAGGCGCGCGCCTAAGGTCGAGAGCGCGTCGGTGACCTCGGAGGACTGAAACAGGCCCCGAAGGCGCTGGCCGATCTCCCGGGCGGCCTCGCCGAGCAGCTCATCGGGGCGGGCGTCGGGCCGCGTCTCGGGCCGGGCCTGATCGTTGACCTCGGCGCCGAGGGCCTCACGCACCCGGCGCGCGGCGTCTTCAGAGGCCCGGGTGGCCTCACCGAGCCGCTCCTCGACCTCGGGGCGGCGCAAGGCCGCGGCGAGGCGCGCGAGCTTCATGAGGTGACCGCCCAAGGCCCGGGCCTCCTCGTAGCCCTCCTCCAGGCGCTCGTTCACCTCGGCCAAGGCCTCCGCCACGGGCAGCTCAAGCCCGGCCAGGTCCTCCTCCGACGCGCTCAGCGGGCCGTCGAGGCCCCGCAGGCCGACCACCCCGGACGAGGGCGCGAAGCCCCGGGGCACCCGAAAGGCGCGGCGGCCGTCGTCGCTGACGAGGATCTCTGTGGCGAAGCGGGCATCAGACACGGTGAACCTCAGGTGCCCTCTGGGCCAGGACCGGGCCCCCGGACCTCACCCGCGGCGGTGTTGATTCGGTCGATGATCGCCAAGACGACGCTATGAAAGGGATCATCCGGCCCGCCGAGGAGCTGCCGGGCGGTGTTGCCCTCGCGGCTGCACAAGACAAGGTCACCCTCCCCCGCGCCGACCGCGTCCACGGCGAGGAACGACCGGCCCAAGCGCGCGTCGCCGTCGGGGCGCACGGGCTGCACGACGAGCACGGTGCGCCCGACATAGACCGGGTGTTTGACCGTCGCGACGGCGTTGCCCAAGACACGGCAGAGGATCATGGCGCCCCTCCCGCCTGGGCGTTGGGGTAGTGGTGATCGACGATCCCGATCACCGTGGCGTCCACGGGCGTGAAGGTGTCGGGCAAGGCCAGGGCCGCCTCTCGGCCGGTGATCCACTCCACCAGCTCGCCGGGGCCCGCCTGGAGCGCGTCGGCGGCCACGATGGCGTCTCCGTCGGGCAGACCGTCGTGGTCTTGGGGCTGAATGAGCAGGAGTCGCACGCCGATGAGGGACGGGTGCTTCACCGAGGCGACGACGACGCCGAGCACACGGGCGAGCTGCATCAGGCGCCTCGAAGGAGGTTCGGGGAGAGGTTGAAGGGCGCCGGGCGCAGCACCAGGGCCACGAGCTCGTCGCTGGGCCTGGGGATGAGCTCGGCGGCGTGAAAGGCGCCCCGGGCGTTGAGCTGGGCCGTGGCGGCGGCGAGGCCAGCCTCGACGTCATGCTGAACCCCGGCGATCACGAACACGCCGCGCCCGCCCAAGCCGGGGCTCACGCGCAGGCCGCAGAGGCGCACGTCGGCGTCTTTGAGGGCCCGATCCGCCGCGAGCAAGGTCGCCGCCGGGGTGCGCCCCTCGACGACGCCGAGCGTGTCGGGGCTGCCCACGTCGATGTGCCCCGCCAAGGCCGGCAAGAGCGACGGATGGGCGAAGGGCAAGAGGAGCGAATCGATGAGCGCGCCGTCCGCGACCGCCAGGGCCGCCGACATCGCCTCCTCCACCTCAGCCACGCCGCCGCAGAACAAGAGCAAGAACTTGCCGGGCTCGACGAGGTTCGCCTCGAGCACGGTCACCGGGGAGCGTTTGCTCAGGGCGTCCAAGGCGCGATATCCCCGCGCCAAAGACCCCAGCTCCACGAGCCCGAGGGCGTCTCCGAGCATCAGACGATCCGGAAGTAGCCGGCGAGCGTGCAGCGGCGGACGCGGGTGAAGTCACGCGCGGTGGTGAGGCCCTCACCCGTAGGCGAGGCGATGGTGAAGGAGGTGAAGCCTTCGCCGCCATAGCCCAAGCCCGCGTAGTTCGGCGCGTTCTTCACGAAGATCGAGCAGTTCACCACCCGGGCCATGCGGTGCAGCGCGTCGAGGTTCTTGCTGTACATGCTCGCGGTGTGGCCGTAGCCGTGCTCGGCGAGCACCGCCTGATCGATGCCGTCGTGCACGTCCTTCACGCGCACCACGCCGACGATGGGCATCAGCAGCTCTTGCTGAACGAAGGGGTGCTCGGCGGGCAGCTCGGCGACGATGAGCCGCGGGTCGCCCTTAAACGGCACGTCGATCTCCCGCAGGAACTCCCCGGCGTCTTTGCCCACCCAGGCGCGGTTGACGTGCTGGCGATCGGGGGTGAGCACGAGCTTCTCCAGGCGGGTGACCTGGTGGTTCGTGAGCTTCACCGCGCCCGAGGCCAACATCACCTCAAAGAGCTTGTCGACGATCTTGGAGACCGCGAAGACCTCCTTCTCATCGGTGCAGATGACGTTGTTGTCGAAGCTGGCCCCGGCGACGATGCCGCGCCCGGCCTGCTCGATGTCCGCCGTCTCGTCCACGACCACGGGCGGGTTGCCCGGCCCAGCGCAGATCGCCTTCTTGCCGGAGTTCATCGCGGCCTTCACCACGGGGCCGCCGCCGGTCACCACGATGAGGCGCACGCCGGGGAACTTCATCAGCTCGTTCGCCGAGTCGATGGTGGGGCTGGCGACCGCACACATGATGTCGGAGGGGCCGCCGACCTCGACGCTCGCGCGGTTGATGAGGTCGATGCAGTAGGCGCTCACCCCCTTGGCCGAGGGGTGGGTGTTGAACACGACGGTGTTGCCGCCGCTGACCATCCCGATGCCGTTGTTGAGGATGGTCTCCGTGGGGTTGGTGCAGGGCGTGATCGAGCCGATGACGCCGTAGGGCGCCCGCTCCATGAGCGTGAGGCCGTCGTCGCCCGTCCAGGCCGTCGTCTCCAAGATCTCCGGGCCCGGCGTCTTGTGGATGACGAGCAGGTTCTTCTTGATCTTGTCGTCGATGCGGCCGAGGCCCGTC
>JAKLKE010000266.1:3429-8446 GCA_023150775.1 Myxococcota bacterium | reverse complement strand
GGGGAGCTGGGACGAGCCGTAGACCACGCCTTCGCCGGGGTGCTCGTTTAGATGAGCGCCCCGGCGGTGAGCAGACGGACGCTCAGGCCCAAGAGCAGGGTGTAGTAGACGCTTGAGGACGCGCTGTGGGAGGAGGGCTTCCCATACTTCTGAATCATCCCGGTTCGAGTTCGCTGGAGCTCGACCAAGGCGTCGTGATCTCGGAGCACGTCAAAATCTTGGGGAAGCCGAAGACTTCGCACGGATCGGATGCCTCGGCCTGCTTCCGTCGCACGATCCTCGTCTTTCACCACGGCGTGCCAGAGGTCGGCCTGGGCCGCAGCAGAGCGCAGCGAGCAGCTATTCGCCAAGGCGCTCTTGAGCGAGCGCATCAGGCTCATGTCGGCGAGTTCCTTTACCTGGGGCATCCCTGCGGTGACATCCAGATCAAACACAGGCCAAAACTTCGGGTCCGATTGGTCGGCGTTCATCCCCCGCCACACCATCTCGGGCTCATGCGCGTCGGGAAAGTCCACGGAGCAGCCCAAGGCCGTCTGACTGCCGAAATGCCGTGGAGAGTTGACCGGATGGCTGAACACCTTGACCACGGTGTTGGCCTTCTTGTGAAAGCCCGACTCGACGAGGTCGCAACCGTGAACGGCGTCCTTGGGGTTGTAGAAGTGCTTCACCCCAGCGGCGTCGGCGTAGAAGCTCAACCACCGCTGCGCCTTGGCCCCGATCAGCACCGGCGGGGCAGAGATCGGCGTACACGACAGGGTGACCCGACCATCCTGCACCATCAGGGCCTTCCCCAAGGTGCCGCAGGCGAGGTCAAGGTAGGCGTTCTGTGCCAATGCGCCGCCGAGGCTGTGTCCGGTGACCTGGATACTCCTCACGACGCCGCCGTTCACAGCGTAGTTGTAAGCGGCCGTCAAGGAGTTCACGCAGCTCTCGTAGGCCAGATAAAATCCCGTGGCGAGCTTGCTGTTCTTGTATTTATCGACGGGGTGAGGCTTGAGATGGTTCATGTCGGTCACCCAGTCCGGGCTGCCACGGCTCTTGGTCTGTGCGCCCGCCAACGCGCGGATCCCGTCGCCGCTGCGGCTGCCACGAAACACGATGGCTACCTCCTGGGCGGCGCCATCATAGAGGACCGCGCCGAGCCAGCTCGGCCAGCCCGAGGTGGGGTGGTTTGAGGTCATGCCGGTCTTGCCCTGAAAATAGCCGCAACGCAGGGCGCCCGTGGCCCCTTGCAGGGCGTACCCTTCGTCTACCTTCCGCCCGAAGCGGTTGAAGCCGCGGGCGTGGGCGATCTGCTTGTCCAAGGGGCGTGGCTGAAAGAGGATAAACTTTGAGTCGGTGCCCCCCCGGTATACAACGCCCTTGTGCGGGTTGGGAGTACGGTCGAGGTGATAGAGCACAGGGTCAAACTTACGATTGTCCGAGGTGAGCGGCGTGTGCTCCTCGTCGTGAACGTGCTTCATGAGCCGGTCGCGGGCCTGCTCGGACACGCTGAAACCTGGGCCCCAGGACTCAAAGAACGGGTCCATCGGGAACCGTAACGTCTGGGCGTAGGCCTTGTACGCAAACCGACAGCGCTCCAACGCCACGCGGGCGGCGATCATCGACGGGGAGCGGAGTGCATATGCAGCGTTGTTCATCGAGCATCCTTCTTGGATGAGGTGGCAGCACCAATCCTATCAGAATGATGCGCCCATCTGACGCCCAGACCTTGTCCCCCACCCCCCAAAGACTCAGCGCGGGGCGTGCCGCGTCGGGGTCAAAACGTGGCTCTCGCCGTTCAGATCGAGGTAGATCGTGCCCTCGGTCACCGAGAGGTTGAGCACCTTGCGGCGCTGCAGACGCTCCGCGAGGGCCTCGATGAGGGCCGGAGGCGGCTCAGCCCTCGTCGTAGCCCGCGCCGAGATCCACGTCGGGCCCCGCGTGCGCGCTGGCTTCGATGATCTCCGGGCCATACTTTCTCGCCAAGAACCGCTCGCGGTACAAGAAGTACGCGGCGTCACAGACCTTGGCGGTGTAGTAAGCGTTGAAACCGCCGCCAATGGCCGCCCCCGCGGCCGGGATGACCTGGGCGAGCTTCGCTTTGGTGAGGCGGATCGCCAGCGCCTTGGCGATCTGCTTCACGATCTGCACAAACAGGTGCTGCTCCAGTTGTTGCCAGACCTTACGCTGCGCGACCTCCCTGGCGATACGGACGAGCTGGGCCATCACCACGGCCTTCGCGGCGTCGCTGGGCGCGGACGCCAAGCCGAGGACGTTCAGCATGTACAGCCGCTCCTCTTGCCGGGTGATGTCGAAGCCATAGTAGGTGGCGTACTCTCCCACCGCACGCAGATTTAGGCTCACCAACGCGGTCACGTCGGCGAGGATCGCCGCGCCGCCGACCACAGGGCCTAAGAGGCTGGCGCTCCCTGACGCAGCGCCCTCGGCCATCGCCAGGGCTTTGTACTTCGCCGCGAGATACCCGATCGGGCGGTCCGCGTGCTCCAGATCAAGGGGGTGAATCTCCGCCAGACCCGCGATGGGCGGGTCAAACTCAGCGAAGATGGCCCCGGTGCGCACGGTGAGGGCTGAGGCGTCGGTCAAGAGGCTCAAGAGCCCGCCGACGGAGCGCTCCAGGGCGACGGCGACGCCGGGGATCTGCATCACGGCGTCGCCGACGACGTCAAACGGCGCCCCTATGACGTCCTTTGCGACGGACCAGTAGGTCTGCTCGGGGTTCTTCCAGGCGTGAATCGCCATCAACGCGGACTTCTCGTACTGGGACAGGCTCATCGGGGATCTTCGCTCCTGCAAGCTCGAAAAAATGGGGCCACGGCCATAGACCCGGCCGGGGGACATGCTCATCGGACGCGGTGCGTCTCGGGGGTCAAGACATGGCTCTCGCCGTTCAGATCAAGGTAGATCGTGCCCTCGGTCACCGAGAGGTTGAGCACGTTGCGGCGCTGCAGACGCTCCGCGAGGGCCTCGATGAGGGCGGGATCCAGGGCGACGATCGACACCCGCTCAGGGTGGGAGATCTTGCCGCCGCTGAGGTTCTCCAGGTAACGGCCGATCTCTTTGTGGCAGTAGACGACGACCCGCTCACAGCCCTTGGCGGCCTTGTGCAGGCGGTCGATGGCCGGGGTGCCCACCTCGATCCAGGCCAACATGCGCCCGGTGAGGTCCTTCACCCACAAGGCCGGCTCATCGGCGAAGGCGAGGCCGCGGCTGAACGAGAGGCCCTCTTGCTGCTCTAAGCCGTGGGCGATCACGCGGGTGAGCATGTACTCCGCGGACTCGGACGGGTGGCAGGCGACGTTCAGCGTGAGCTGATCGTAGACGCCGCGGTCCATGTCGGAGATGGACAGCTCGAAGATGTAGACGGTCGCGGTGAGGGCCATGCCGCCCCCTATCCTGTTCTGCGGCCCGCGCCCTGTTTGTTCGCGCGTCCGCGCCTCAGTCGAGGTATCCCAAGGCCCGGAGCGCCTCTTGGGTGGCGGCGTCGTCGCTCGGACCGGCCCGCGCGCCCTGCAAGGCCTGAATGGACGGCGCGAGCAGCGCCCCCAAGGGCCGGGTGTCTTTTTGGCCGCTGAGATCGTGAAGCTCACCCGGGTCGGCGATCAGATCGTAGAGCTCCACCCGCGGCGGCCCGGCCTCGCCCTCTTTGAGCCCATGCACGATGAGCTTCTGGCCCTCGACACGGTACGAGAGGTCGATGGGCGGGCTCACGAAGCGGCCCCCGGGCGCCGTAGACACCACGGGTGAACCGACACAGTCGCCGCCGACGAGGCCAGTGAGATCGCGCCCGTCGAGGCCCGCGACGGGCCAGCCCAAGAGCGAGCGCACCGTCGGCGTCACGTCGAGGTTCGAGACCTGGCAGGGGACCCGCGCCCCGGCGGGGAGCTTGCCTGGGGCTCGGATGATCAGCGGCACCCGCAGGGACGGATCGTAGAGGTTGTCGCCGTGCTCAAAGAGGTAATCGTGCTCGGTCAAGGACTCGCCGTGATCGGCGGTGAGCACGATGATGGTGTCGTCGAGCACCCCCAAGGCGTCGAGCTTGTCGAGGAGCTGCCCGGTCAAGGCGTCGGCGCGCTCAATCTCGGCGTCGTAGGCCCGGATGAGCCAGTCCGTCGAGGTGATCTGGCGGTGGGGCGGCGGCCAGTACGGCGGCAGCTTCAAGGCGGCGCCGTCTGTGGGCGCGTCGGTGAGCGGCAGGGCCTCGTAGGGGCCGTGGGGATCAAACAGGTGCAGCCAATAGAGCCAGCTCCCCGCGCCGTAACGGTCCATGAACCGCTGGGCGCGGCTGACCGTGCGGGATCCAACCCGCTCGCGCAGGGTGTTGCCCGGCAGAAAGAGCTGCTCCCAGGCGCGAATCAGCGACAGACGGTGCAGGCCGGGGATGGCGCCGAAGTCGTCATCGTAGAGGTCAAAACCTTGGGACCAGCCGTACTTGGCGTGGAGCGGAAACCCCGAGACCGCCGCCCCGGTGCGCATCCCGGCCTCTTGACCGGCCCAAGAGAGAAGCTCGGGGCGCTCGCCGAGCTCGGTGCCGTTCACGACGACGCCGGTTCGTACAGGAGCGCGCCCGGTGAGGATGCTCAGGTGCGCGGGCTCGGTGAGCGGCGCGACGGAGGTGGCCTGCTCAAACACCACGCCCTCCCGGGCGAGGCGGTCGAGGGTCGGCGTCTTGGCCGGGCCGCCATACACGCTCAGCCGGTCGGCGCGGGTGGTGTCCCAGGTGATGATCAGCACCCGGGGCCCGGGCTCGGTGACTGAAGGGGGCACCCCCCGGATGAGCGCCGTCCAGGCCGCGAGCACACCCAGCACGGTCACGGGCCGCGCCAAGAACCGCCACAGCGCGTCGAAGAGCAGGCCCACGGCGAGGCAGAGCGCGCCGATGAGCAAGAGCCCGCCCCAGACCTGGGGATCTCTCACCGGGAGGTTGAGCACCTGCTCAAAACGGTAGGCGAGCCCGGCGTGCATGGCGAGGAGCCCCCCCACGGCGAGGCCGACGGGGCGGGCGCCCAGAAGGGGC
>JAKLKE010000266.1:0-3419 GCA_023150775.1 Myxococcota bacterium | reverse complement strand
AGCCACACAAACATCTCGCCCAGGCCTAACCCGAGGCGGGGCGAGGCCCGCAGCGCGACCTCCAAGAAGCCGGCGCTCACCCCGTAGAGCAGGGCGGCGCGGGCGGTGCTGAGCGGACGGGGCGGGTTCATCGTTGCGCCTTGGGGGCGGAGGGTGAAGCGGGCGTCGTCATAACCGGCGGGGGTAGGAGGTCAGCGGAGATAGCTCTGAACGGTCAGGACGCTGACACGGAGGAGCGCGGCGATGTCCGCCTTGCCCCACCCAAGCGCGTGAAGGCCACGCGCGGCCTCTCGTCGGGCGGCGTCGTCATGGGCGCCACGCCCCTCCCGCACACACAGCGCGAGCTCCTCCGGGAGCGCGTCGAGGGCAGCCTCAGGGGTGAACAAGGGCTGGTCTGGGGCGGCGGGGCTAAGGTCGGCGAGGCTCGGCAGGGTGAGGCCACGCGCCTCGCGCCAAGGCGCATCGAAGCGGGCTTGAAGCCAAGCGAGGCTCAGCGCGCGGTAGGGAGCGACGGGGGATATGACGTGACGGCGAACTAGCTTGGCCCACTCGTTCGACAGCTCTTCAGGGCGCCTCGCCTCAAGCTCGGTCGCCAAGTCTTCGAGGCGCTGCACATGCCGCCGCCAAGCGTCGAGGTGGTGCTTGACCAGCTTGTAGACCTCATTCACCGTCGTCGCGCCGCGCCGTGTGCGACCGCGCGCGACCCACGCTGGCTCCCCTCCCCGCTCAGCGTCCAGCACATACTCGACGTGCGCGCTGGGACACTCACGGGTAGGGTCCACAAGCTCGGGACGCTCAGAGGAGGTGTCCCAAGCGCCCAAGGGCAAACGCGCCCCGCTCACCGGGAACTGCTCCAGCTTGGAGAGGTTGCAGTCGGAGCAGAGCACGATGTGGTTCGACGCCGACCAGCACAGCCAAGGGTAATGCTTCCAGGGCCGGATGTGCTCGATGGGGCTCGTCGTGGGGATGTCGGCGCGCTCACAGATCGCGCACTTTTGGTGCTGAGCGCGGAGCATCGCGTCCCGCCAGCCCTCGATGTTGTAGCCGACCTTTTGGCCGTCCAAGGACGCGTCAGGATCGGCCCGGCGCTGCCGGATGACCCGGGCAGCGCGCCATTGACGAGCATCGCGAAGGGCCTCGGGCTCGGCCACTAGGGAAAGAACACGGATCATCCCCTCGCCCTCGGCAGAATCTCCGGGAGCGGGCTCAGCTCGGCGTCCATAAGCTCCGCGCGCAGGCGGTGAACCTTCTCTTCTTCGGCGTCGTCGCGTAGGGGGTCCCGGGCCAGCGCCCGGTAGTCGTCGAGCAGATCGGCGACTGGCCCCGGCGGCGTGTCATGCAAGCCGAGTACCTGCCGGTAGAGCTCACCGGGGGTCAGAAGGCGCGGGTCGTATTGAATGGGACGCGGACTCATCACATCGCCGTTTTCATCAAGCTCAAGGGACACGATCTCCGAGCGCCTCCGGCCCGAGACGAGGATCGGCGAGTGGGTCGTGGCGATGAACTGCACGTTGGGGAAGGTCGTGGAGAGGGCGTCGATGAGTTGGGCTTGCCACTCAGGATGTAAGAATAGATCAAGCTCGTCGATGAGCACGAGGCCCGAGAGGTGCTCGGTCCTCGGGGCGGTGCCCACCTCGCCGTTCACGTCCAAGAAGTACTGACCGATGAGATCGGCAATCCAGGCGATGCTCGCCTGATAGCCGTGGGAGAGCCAAGTAGGCGGCGCGTAGAGCGTCGCCCCACCCATACGCATCTCAAACCGGCGCCGCTCCATGAGCTCCGCCGTCGTGCGCAGGCCGCCGCGCCCGCGCAGCTCGACGTTGCGTAGCTCGGGGATAAGCGCCGCGTGATGGGTGAGGGCCTGTCGCACCAAGGTGCGGAACGCCGCGCCGCGGCCTTGCTCCTCGATGAGCTCGGTGAACCCCAGGCCGATGAGGTTGTAAGGCCGAAAGAGACCCGCGACACGATCCTCAGCGGGGCGCTCCGAGCGCAGGACACGCTCGACGCCGTGCAAGCTGCGGGTCACGCCATAGCCCGAGACGAACCATCCGGGCAGCCCCAGGCGCCGCGCCTCGACAAGAGGATCAACGGTGTGGGCCGCCATGCCATCGGTAGCCCAGCGCGCCACGCCACCGAGCTCGTTGCTCTCGGACCGAAGGGACAAGGTCGAGCGCAGCCTGGCCCCGACGGGCAGCCTCCCCCAAGGCGCCAAACTGCGAGCGGCGCCTCGGCGGGGGAGCGCGGGCAGCTCCAGCTCCGCGTCAATCGTCACCTCACGGCCCCCAGCGCCCTCCCGCGCGTCGCGCAGGCTGCGTAAGCTCCCTTGGGCGACGGAGTTCGCCTGGTTCACCCCCAAGGTCGCCAGGGCGATGGCCTGAAGCAAGGTGGACTTGCCGCGCCCGTTCTTGCCCACCACGAGGGTCCATTGGCGGGGGCGATGCGTGCGCGGGTCGACCAGATCAAGCTCGAAGTCTCGGAACAGCTTCAGGTTTTGCAGCTTGATCTTGCGTATCTGCATTCCGGGCCTCTCTGCGGGTTTGTCCTCGGCCACCACCCATAACCCACCAGTGGACGCGCGCCCCCGACGCCGATAGGGGCAGCCCCTCTCCTCGGAGCTGTCATGGACACCCTCGCCGCTGAGGCCGCCCGTCGGCGCACCTTCGCCATCATCTCGCACCCCGACGCGGGCAAGACCACGCTCACCGAGAAGCTCCTGCTCTACGGCGGCGCCATTCACCTCGCCGGGTCGGTGAAGTCGCGAAAGGCGAGCCGCCACGCGGTCTCGGACTGGATGAAGATGGAGCAAGAGCGAGGCATCTCCATCACCTCCTCGGTGCTGTCCTTTGATTACCGGGGCAAGGCCCTCAACCTGCTCGACACCCCCGGTCACGCCGACTTCTCTGAAGACACCTACCGCGTGCTCAGCGCCGTGGACTCGGCGGTGATGCTCATCGACCACGCCAAAGGGGTCGAGGACCGCACGCTCAAGCTCTTTGAGGTCTGCCGCCTGCGCAAGATGCCGGTGATGACCTTCATGAACAAGCTCGACCGCGCCGGCCTGGAGCCCCTGGACCTCTTGGACGACGTCTCCAAGCGCCTCGGCGGCCTGCGCTGCGTGCCGATCAACTGGCCCATCGGCATGGGCCGGGACTTCGCTGGGGTCGTGGACCGCGCCACACGCCAGGTCATCGTGTTTGAGGCCGCCAAACACGGCGCCCAGGTGCTCGTCTCCCGCACCGCCCCGTTGGAGGAGGCTGAAGAGCTCATCGGGCCCCAGCGTGTGGCGGCTTTGCATGAGGAGCTGGAGCTCCTCGACATCGCCAACGAGCCCTTCCGCCCCGAGACCTTCCTCTCCGGCGAGGTCACCCCGGTGTTCTGGGGCTCGGCGCTGTCCAACTTCGGCATCGAGCCGTTCATGC
>JAKLKE010000265.1:2210-8463 GCA_023150775.1 Myxococcota bacterium | reverse complement strand
CGTCCAAAGCGATGGACTTCAACGCGCGATGGAGTGTGCGGCGGTTGTCGCGCTGCCGAGCGAGCAGCGCGCGACCGCGGCGCCTACCCGGGGAGATCCGGTGGGTGGAGGCCAGCTCCGTCGCGAATTGTTCGAGGCGTTTGGCGCAATAGAGGTCGCCGCGAATCGGCTGGGCGGGTGGGGTCATACATCTTGCGATTGCAAGAGCCGTGCCGTCTAGGTCCCGACGCGGAACGGAGGGCCCTGTCGACGAGGCGCTGGGCCTCGGGTGCCCGACGGCGTCCGTCGTGAGTCCCTACCGGCGATCAAGCGTAATTTTTGAGCGGAAACCTCCGACGGAGCGCCATCATTACGAGTGGGCTCATGACAGCTCGACCAACGCCTTGATTCGCCGTTACCGCGCGCTCCGCGGTCCCACCCATTAGCAACCTTCGGCCCGACGCGTTCGCCTATCGAGCGCTGCGACGCATGCCCTCGACGGGAGCGGTAGGTGGCCGGGCGCGCGACCGGCATCGAATTGATGCCAGGTCCCTTCAACTTGATGGACCGCCACGCAGGCGCGGAAGGCTCTTGAGGGAGTGGGGTGCCAGGCCGAGCAGACCTCGGTGACCCGGCACACGAATTGCTGCAGGCCCTATGGAGAGGCCGTCATGAGCTAGTACTAGAACGCCCACCTGGTCGCCGCCGCGCCCCACCCGCAGCCCGCTCGCGCGTCGCCGGGGGCCGACGACCGGGAGTACACCTGCCTGATGCACCCACAGGTCCGCCCTGTTGGCACGTTAGTTGCATTTTGGTCCAGCACGAGACCCCGTCGGGGCTTCGCTGTGTCGAACACCAACGGAGAGATCACCATGTTGCATGACGGGTATTTTGGCTGGAGTTGGCTTCTCTGGCTCGGGTTCGTCTTCCTGTTCTTTTCGAGCTTCGGCAACTGGGGCTACACCTACAGGGCCCATCGTCGTTTCGACGACCGACACCCGGCAAAGACCGCGCTCGACCACCTCAACGAGAGGTACGCGAAAGGCGACATCGACCACGCGGAGTATCTGCGGATGAAGTCCGACATCCTGCCCGCGACCTGATGGACGCCCAGGCGAGGAGGCCGCCGAGCGCGCCGCTCAACCAAGGCTTGCCGATGACGTCGACCGCCCACGCCCACGACTCACATGGGCGCTCCGACTACAAGAAGGAGCTCCACGCGCTCCGCATCGAGCTGGTGAAGCTCCAGTGCCAGGTGATCCAGAAGAATCTTAGGATCTTGGTGCTGTTTGAGGGCCGAGACGGCGCAGGAAAAGACGGCGCCATCAAGCGGATCGTGAAACACTTGAGCCCGCGAGAGACGCGTGTGGTCGCCCTCGGAAGACCTTCAGACCGAGACCTCTCGAGCTGGTATTTCCAGCGATTCGTCGAGCACCTGCCGGTCGACGGCGAGTTTGTGCTCTTCAACCGGAGCTGGTACAACCGCGCCGGGGTCGAGCGCGTGATGGAGTTCTGTACGCCAGAGCAGCACGAGGCCTTCCTGGAGGACGCGCCTCACTTTGAGAAATTGCTCGTGCGCTCCGGGCTGATATTGCGGAAGTACTACCTCGACATCAGCAAAGGCGAGCAGGAGCAGCGGCTCGATGAACGTCACCAAGATCCGCTCACACAGTGGAAGATCAGCCCGATCGACGAGGTGGCCGTCGAGAACTGGAAGAAGTACAGCGCAGCGCGGGACCAGATGTTGGTCCGGACCCACTCCACGTTCGGGCCGTGGGACGTGAGCCGCACCGACGTCAAGAAGGTCGCCAGAATCCAGGTGATGAAGGCGCTCCTCGCGAGCTTGGACTACAAAGGGAAGGACGAGACGCTGCTCAAAGTGGACCCAGATGTGGTGTTCCGTTTTCACCCCGATCGGCCGAGCGACCCGAGGCTGGAGGCGTGATCGAGCGCGCCCGGCCGCGCACCGGCACGGTGGTGTCGGTGCGCGGCGGCGTCGTCGAGGCGCGGTAAAAAGGACGAGCGTCACGTCCGTGGGATCGCGCTGACGCCGACGCAGGGCCTCGCGCGCGGGATGGCCGTCCACGACACGGGCGGCCCCCTCAAGGCGCCGGTCGGGACAAACATCCTCTCGCGTATGTTTGACGTCTTCGGGAACGTCATCGACCGTGGGCCGCCGCTCTCAGAGGTCGAGTGGCGCTCTGTCCATCGGTCGCCCCCGCCGCTCTCTCGACGCTCCACCAAGTCCGAGGTCTTCGAGACCGGGATCAAGGTCATCGACGTGCTGATGCCGCTGGAGCGCGGCGGCAAGGCGGGCCTCTTCGGCGGGGCGGGCGTGGGCAAGACGGTCCTCCTCACCGAGATGATCCACAACATGATCGGCCACCACGAGGGCACGAGCATCTTCTGCGGGATCGGCGAGCGGTGTCGTGAGGGCGAAGAGCTGCACCGCGAGATGCAGGAGGCTGGCGTCCTGGAGAACATGGTGATGGTGTTCGGCCAGATGAACGAGCCGCCCGGCAGCCGGTTCCGTGTCGGCCACGTCGCGCTCACGATGGCCGAGTATTTTCGGGACGATCAGCGCCGCGACGTGCTGCTGCTCATCGACAACATCTTCCGGTTTATCCAGGCCGGCATGGAGGTCTCTGGGCTGATGGGCCAGATGCCGTCGCGGCTCGGATACCAGCCCACGATGGGGACTGAGCTGTCTGGGTTGGAGGAGCGCATCGCGAACACCGACGCGGGCGCCATCACCTCGATCCAGGCGGTCTATGTGCCGGCCGACGACTTCACGGATCCCGCGGCCGTTCACACCTTCTCCCACCTCTCCGCCTCCATCGTGCTCTCGCGCAAGCGGGCCAGCGAGGGGCTCTTCCCGGCCATTGATCCGCTACAGTCCAACTCCAAGATGGCCACGCCGGGCATCGTCGGTGAGCGGCACTATCGCATCGCGCAGGAGATCCGTCGGACCTTCGCCCAATACTCCGAGCTCAAGAACATCATCACGATGCTCGGCTTAGAGCAGCTCTCGCCCGAGGACCGCGACGTGGTCGGTCGGGCGCGTCGATTGGAGCGGTTCTTCACCCAGCCGTTCTTCAGCACGGAGCAGTTCACGGGGCTCAACGGAAAGCTGGTCAGCCTGGAGGACGCGCTCGGCGGCTGCGAACGAATCCTCGCGGATGAATTTAAAGACCTTCCCGAGAGCGCGCTGTACATGATCGGGCCGATTGAGGAGGCGAAGACCAAGGCCAAGGCAAAGGGGGGCTCACCTGCGACGCCAGCACCGGCGCGACCGGCCGCTGATCCCACCCCAGAGACGCGCGCTGAGCCCGCGAAGGGGGCCGCATGACCCTGAAGATCCTGCTTCCTTTCGAGATCCTGGAGGAGAGGTCGCGCGTGTCCCGCATCGTCGCCGAGACGCCCAGCGGCTCGTTCGGGCTCCTGCCCCACCGCCTCGACTGTGTCGCGGCGCTCGTGCCGGGGATTCTCACCTTCCAGGTGGAAGGAGAGGACGAGGTCTATGTCGCTGTAGATGGCGGCGTGCTGGTGAAGACCGGCGCGACCGTCCTGGTGTCTGTGCGGAGAGCCTTCACCGGCACGAGTCTGGACCAGCTGCGTGACAGGGTGTCTCAGGAGTTTCTGACCCTCGACGAGAGCGAGCAGCGCGCTCGTAAGGTGCTGGCAAGACTGGAGAGCGGCTTTCTTCAGCGCCTCGCCGCGGTGCAACATGAGTAAAACACCGGACGCACGCGAGCCGGGCGGGGCGCTCTCAGACAAAATCGGCGTCAAGGCGGCGCGAAAGCTCCGCGCCCGGCGCGACCCCACGCCGGGCGTCTGGTTCGGCCTGGGCATGATGGGCCTCGTGGGTTGGTCCGTGGCGGGTCCGACCTTGTTTGGGGCCGCGCTCGGGCTCTGGCTCGATCATCGGTATCCCGGGAGCCGGTCGTGGACGCTCGCGCTCCTCATCGCCGGGCTGGTGGTGGGCTGCCTGAGCGCGTGGCGTTGGGTCGCCAAAGAGGAGCGGGCGATGCGGGATGATCAGGAGCCCGACGATGACTGATCTGCTCGTGACCATCCTCGCCGCCTTGGCGGGAGCGCTGATCGGGACCGTGTTTTTTGCGGGGCTCTGGTGGACGACTCGCCGGGGGCTCGGCTCCCCGCGGCCCGCGCGCTGGTTTCTCGGGAGCCTCCTCTTGCGCGGGGTCGTCGCGCTGGCGGGGTTCTACTGGGTCGCGGGCAGTCAGTGGCAGCGCCTCTTGCCCTGTCTCGTCGGCTTTGTGCTGGCGCGAGTGATGGTCTGTCGGCGCGCACAAACCGAGGATCTTTATGCGGCTTAGCCCCGACGAGCTCATCTTCTGGCAGCGCGGCTTCGTCACGCTCAACGCGACGATCGTGTTCACCTGGGGCCTCATGCTCGTGATGGTCGTGGGCTCGGCCCTCGTGACCCGCAAGCTCCAGACGGGCCCCACCCGGTCTCGCTGGCAGAACCTGCTGGAGATCATCGTGACCGGCATCGAGGGGCAGATCGAGGACGTCGGCCTCAAGGACCCCAAGCAGTACATCGCGTTTCTGGGCACGCTGTTCTTGTTCATCGCGCTGTCCAGCTTGTGCACCATCCTCCCCGGCTACGAGGCGCCGACCGGGTCGCTGTCGACCGCCGTCGCGCTCGCGCTCTGCGTGTTCGTCGCGACTCCGATCTTTGGGATCCGCGACCGGGGGCTCGGCGGCTACCTCAAGTCCTACCTTGAGCCGACGTTTATCATGCTGCCCTTCAACATCATCAGCGAGCTCTCCCGCACGGTCGCCCTCGCGGTCCGTCTGTTCGGAAACATGATGAGCGGCGCGATGATTGTCGGCATCCTCCTGACCATCACCCCGTTTCTGTTTCCGGTCTTGATGACCGCGCTGGGCCTGCTCACCGGCATGGTGCAGGCGTACATCTTCAGCGTCCTGGCGTCGGTCTACATCGCCGCCGCGACGCGCAGCCGGAAACCCAGTCCCCGACCGACCTGAACATCAAAGGATCTCTTATGGACAGCTCGACCCTCATCGCCGTCGTCTCGATCTGCACCGCCGGCATCACCGCCGCCGTGGGGTGTATGATGCCCGCCTTGGGGGAAGGTCGCGCGGTCTCATCTGCGCTCATGGCCCTCGCCCAGCAGCCTGACGCCTCCGCGCCGATCACCCGCACGCTGTTCGTGGGCCTCGCGATGATCGAGTCTACGGCGATCTATTGTTTCGTCGTCGCGATGATCCTCCTCTTCGCCAATCCGTTCTGGAATCACATGATCGCCCCGACCACGGGGAATTAGGGTGCTCATCGATTGGTTCACGATCGGCGCCCAGGTGCTCAACTTCCTGATCCTCGTCTGGTTGATGAGACGGTTTCTCTACCAGCCCATCCTAGACGCGATCGATACCCGGGAGAAGCACATCGCCGCCGAGCTCGCCGACGCCGCGTCGAAGCAGGCCGAGGCGAAGCAGGAGCGCGAGGAGTTCGAGCGCAAGAACGAGGACCTCGACGGGCAGCGTGTTCTGCTGCTGCGCAAGGCGACGGACGAGGCCCGGGACGAGAAGAAGCGGCTCTTCGATGAGGCGCGAGGGGCGGCCGACGCCCTCGCCGCCAAACGGGAGGAGGCGCTTGAGCGCGGGGTGCAGGATCTGAGACAGGCGCTCCAGGCCCGGACCCAGCGCGAGGTGTTCGCCATCGCGCGGAAGGTGCTCGCTGAGCTCACCTCGACCAGCCTTGAGGAGCGGCTGGGAGCGGTCTTCACGCGGCGGCTTGGCGAGCTCGACGGGCCCGCACGGCTCGCCATGGGGGCGGCCATCCGCGGCGCGCCGGAGCCCGCGCAGGTTCGCAGCGCGTTCGACATGACGGCGGATCAGCGCGCCATCATTCAGAACGCTGTGAACGAGACCTTCTCCGCGGATGTCCGACTGTCGTTCGTCACGGCGCCAGAGCTCGTGACCGGGATCGAGCTCACGACGAACGGGATGAAGGTGGCGTGGTCGATCTCGGACTATCTCCAGTCCTTGGAGTCGCGGGTGGGCGAGCTTCTGGGGCGGGGAGACGCCGCCGCCGCGTCGAGCGCGCAAAATCCCCCCGATCCCGAGGCCCCCGCGCGCGACGCGGCCGCACAATGAGCGTCCCGGCCGACGCCCTACAGGCCGCGTTTGAGGGCGCCTTCGGGGCATTGAGGGAGGCGCGCGAGTCGTTCCAGGCCAAGCTCGCGCCGCGTGAGATCGGCACGATCAAGACAGTCGCCACAGGGAT
>JAKLKE010000265.1:0-2200 GCA_023150775.1 Myxococcota bacterium | reverse complement strand
CTCTGGCCTTCCCAACGTCGGGTTTGAGGAGCTGCTCGCCTTCCCGAACGGCGTCTTCGGCATCGCGTTCAACCTGGACGAGCACGAGATCGGGGTCGTGCTGCTCGGAGAACATTCAGCGCTTCACGCGGGTGACGAGGTCACGCGCACGGGGCGGGTGATGGACGTCGCCGTAGGGGATGCGCTCCTGGGCCGCGTCATCGACCCCCTCGGTCGCCCCCTCGACGCGGGCGGGGCGATCGTGACGAGCCAGCGCCTGCCGATCGAGCGCGCGGCCACGGCGATCATGGACCGCGCGCCGGTCACCGCGCCGCTCCAGACCGGCTGGAAGGTCATCGACGCGCTCATCCCGATCGGACGAGGCCAGCGTGAGCTGATCTTGGGCGACCGACAGACCGGCAAGACGACGATCGCGATCGACACCATCCTCAACCAGCGCGGGAAGGACGTGGTCTGTGTGTATTGTGCCATCGGCCAGCGCGCCTCCGCCGTGGCGAAGGCCATCGCGGTGCTGCGGGACAAGGGCGCCATGGAGCACACCGTCGTCGTGGTCAGCGAAGGCCAGGACGCGCCTGGGCTCGCGTACATCGCGCCTTACGCGGCGACGGCCATCGCCGAGTGGTTCATGGAGGCCGGTCGGGACGTGCTGATCGTGTACGACGATCTCACCCAGCACGCCCGCGCCTATCGGGAGCTCTCCCTCCTCCTGCGCCGCCCGCCCGGCCGCGAGGCCTTCCCCGGCGACATCTTCTACATCCATTCGCGCCTGCTGGAGCGCGCGACGCACCAAAGTCAGGAGCTCGGTGGGGGCTCGCTCACCGCGCTGCCGATCATCGAGACCGAGGCCCAGAACCTCTCCGCCTACATCCCGACCAACTTGATCTCCATCACAGATGGGCAGATCTACCTCTCCCCGACGCTGTTTGAGCTGGGCGTGCTGCCAGCGGTGGACGTCGGGAGGTCTGTGTCGCGTGTCGGCGGCAAGGCCCAGCGCGCGGCCTACCGGGCGGCCACAGGCGACCTCAAGCTCACCTACGCCCAGTTTGAGGAGATCGAGACCTTCGCCCGCTTCGGCGCGCGCATAGACGACTCGACACGGGAGACCCTCGAGCACGGACAGAGGATCCGCGCCTGCCTAAAGCAGCACGAGGGCTCCCCGGTGACGGTGCCCGCGCAGCTCGCCGTGCTCCTGGCCCTCACCGCTGGTGAGCTCGATCCCGTCCCGCTTAACGAGCTACCCCAGGCCGAGCGCGCGGTTCGGGAGGCCGCCGATGCCCTCGCGCCCGACCTCAGCGAGCGGCTGGTGGGCGAGGAGCCGCTGAGCGACGCTGACCACGGCGCGATCTTGAAGGCGGCGCACCTCGCCCTGGCCCCGTTCGTGCCCACGGCGAGCGCGTGAGCGAATCCAGCGCGATCCTGCAGCGAAGGATCGCCAGCGCCCAAGATCTCCGATCGGTCGTCCGCACGATGAAGGCGCTCGCGGCGTCGAGCATCGGCCAGTACGAGCGGTCCACGCGCGCCCTGGCGGACTACAACCGCACAGTCGAGCTAGGGTTGGGCGCGTGCTTTCGGGCGCGAGGCGGCGCGGCCTTGACCGAGGCGCGGGCGACTCCTGCCCCGGCGGGCCTGACGAGCCTCGTGCTCTTCGGGTCGGACCAAGGGATGGTGGGCCAGTTCAACGAGCGTGTGGTGGAGTTCGCGATCGAGCGCCTCGCCGCGCTCGGCGACAACCGGCGGATCTGGGCGGTCGGTGAGCGTGTCCAGACGCGCCTCCAGGGCGCGGGCGTCCCCGTGGCCGGTATGTTCAGGGTCCCGAGCTCGGTCCAGGGCATCGCGCCGCTCGTGGGTCAGATCCTCGTGGAGTGTGAGGCCCCCGGCGCGGCGGGAGCGGACCCTGGGCTGCAGCTCATCTACAACCGGCCGGGTGGCGTGGGCGCGGTTGGCACGCCGGTGGTGCGGCGATTGTTACCATTGGACCTGGCCTGGTGCCGGGCTCTGGCCCTGGTGCCGTGGCCGACCCAGAGTCCACCGGAGACGATCGGGGGCGCCGCGACCTTGCGGGCGCTCATCCGTGAGCATCTGTTTGTGTCGCTCTTCCGAGCCTGCGCTGAGTCCCTCGCCAGCGAGAACACGAGCCGTCTGGACGCGATGCAGCGCGCAGACCGGAACATTGATGACCTGTTGGTCGAGCTCAGCGACC
>JAKLKE010000264.1 GCA_023150775.1 Myxococcota bacterium | reverse complement strand
AGACCTGCACAAACTCTTCAGCGAACAGCCGCCGCGCCGAGCCGGTGATCGCCATGCCGTCGGCCTGCACGTTGAACTCGATGCGCTCACCGCCATCGGCCATGCGGATGTAGTCGCCGTTCACCGTGTCCCGGGACTCGGTGATGTCGGCGTTGACCTCGACGGTGTTCTCGCCGAAGGTCCGGTTGATGGAGCGCACGTCTACGGAGCCGGTCTGGGCGTCGAGGACCATGATCGCCGTGTTGCCCACGGTGCCCATGTCGGCGAGGTTCACCGAGACGACGCAGTCGTCGTTCACCAAGGAGAAGTGCAGCCACGACTTGAAGGCCCCGGCGGCGCCGATGCTGTCTTCAGGGTTGATTCGACCGTCAAAGGTCTCGTACCAGCCGCCGTTGTACAGGCCGTTCTCATTGATGAGGGCGTCGGGGCTGGGGCGGCGCGTGAGGTAATCATCGGCGCTCACGTCGAAGGTCTCGGGGGCGGCGCAGGCGAGGAGCAGGAGCGTCCACATGGTCACACCTCAGAACTGGGCGCCGACAGACAGCTCAAGGCCGCCGCCGACGAAGAAGGGGGGGAGCGCGAAGACGTGAGGCCCGGCGCGCATCGTGAGCGGACCCGGCGTCCACTGTACGCCGCCGCTCAGGCCGAGGATGGGCATCACCGGGAGCACCTCGGAGCGGTAGCCGCCCACGGCGACGAGGCTGTAGCCGCCGAGGGTGGCGTCGTCGCCGAAGCTGTGGGCCCAGCCCAGGTTGAGGCCGGGGATACAGAACCAGGCGTCCTTGACCTGGGTGACGTAGGTGCGCTGCCCGAGGTGGGCGGCGTTCTTGGGGCCGCCCAGCTCAACGGCGAGCTCCGTGTGGGGCCCGAGGCCGTCGAGGCCCGTGCGCAGGCCCGTGGAGGCGTCGCCGCCGAGGGTGGCGAAGACGCCGACCTCCGCCGCGGACGCGGCGAGGCCAAAAAACAGCAGGAGCGGCATGGTGGGCGGGCCTCCTCGGCGGACGTGGGGCGTCATTCACCCAGCCGCGCTGAGGCGCGCGCCGGGCGGGACGGGGGTTTGTGGCGTGAGGCGGGGGCTCCTCACGCCTTAAACGTAGCTTCGCCCGAGGCCCCGGCGAGGGCCCCCACGAGGCGGCTCAGCGCCCGCCGTGAGGGGCCTTGCCGCCGAGAGTTGGCGGTGTCGCGAAGGGCCCCGGCGCGAGCGGCCCGAGGAGTGGGGCGGGGCTCTCGGCGGGCACGGGGCCACGGTTTGCCCGAGCAGACGAGGCTGAGGCGCAGGGGCGTGGGTCTCGGCGGGCAGGACAAAGGGGGCGCCGCGCCGATCGCTGACGGGGGTCAGGGGGGCGGTGCGTCGGGGTTTGGGGGACGCGGCTGTGTTATGAGGCCCGGCTGTATGACACCGACCACTTCTTTATCGAGGTGGACGCCCGCGCCGATCTCGACCTCCCGACCGCCCGGGTGGAGGAGCTTCGCGCCGACCACCTGGAGATGAAAGAGGCTGTGCGCGCCGTGCGTGACCTCGTCTCGGAGCGGGCGCTTGCCGCGAATGTAGCCGTGGAAAAACTGGCCACGTTCAAGCCCGCCTACCGCAGCCTCGTGCGCCGCGTGCTGGCGATCTACGGCGAGGAGGTGGCGGTGACCCTGCTTCCCCGCTTCACCTGCCGCGCCTCGGGCTGAGCCTTCGGGTGGGGTGAACGCGCGGACGCTCGACGCGCGGGTGTGGACAACGCGCCCACTTGTGCGGACGCTCGACGCGCGGGTGTGGACAACGCGCCCACTTGTGCGGACGCTCGACGCGCGGGTGAGGCCACGTCAATCGTGTTAAGGGTTCGGCTCTCCCCAGGAGCAGGCGTATGACCCCGACCCCGTGGACCCTTCGCGCGACAGACTTTCGCGCGCACAGAGAGCTCCAGTGGCACCCTGAGCCTGGCGTCAACGTGCTTGTGGGGCCGAACGGCTCAGGCAAGACCTCGGTGTTTAAGGCGATGACGCTTCTGAGCGCCACCTTCTCCCGGGAGCCCTCCGAGGCCCTCCGCCGGATCTCGCCCCGCAACCTGTTGAATCTTCGGGCGCCGCCCGACGGGCACGTCAAGCTTAGCGTCGAGGTCGGCGAGGCCCAATGGACCCTGCGCCTGCCCGTCAACACCCTTGGCCTGCGGGGGAGTGTTGGCGAGGAGCTCCGCCATAGAGACCAGATCGTGTTGCGCGCGGCGATGTTTCAGAGCGAGTGGTTTCTCGGCCAAGAGCCCCGCCAACGCGGCGCCGATGAGACGCGCTGCTCTGCACGAATCCTCTGGGACGAGCAGCGCCCGGAGTGGATGCGGCCCCTTGTGGAGTGGCTGCGGGGGCTACGCGTGTACCGGGATTGGTGGCTCAAGCACCTATTTTTGCCCATCGACCGCAGCGACATCACCACCCGTCTAGACGAAGACGGCCTACGCCTGTGGAGCGTGCTGAGCAACTGGTCACAGTCTCGAAGCACCCAAGCCCAGGCGCGGTGGGTCATCGAGCAGGCGCGCCTCGCCTTTCCCAACCAGCTCAGCGACATGGACTTTTTCCCCGAGGTGCTCGCGTTCAGGCCGGGCTACAGCGCGCCTGAGCAGGGCCTCGCCCCGAGCGTGCTCTCCGACGGCCTGCTCACCGCGCTTCTTCAGCTCACCGCCATCGCGGGCGCCAAGGAGGGCTCCACCCTCGCCATCGACGAGATGGAGAACCAGCTTCACCCATTCGCGATCCGGGTGATCCTTGAGGCCATGCGGGAGGAGGCGGCGCGGAAGGGCCTCACCATTCTGCTCACGACCCACTCCCCCGAGGTGCTCAACGAGTTCAAGGGGGAGGAGGAGCGGGTGTTTGTGCTCGGCGAGCCCGGCCGCGCCCAGCCCGTCCCGCTCTCGGAGCTGGTGCACGAGGACGAATTGCCCATCGCCTACATCGGCGAACGATACCTGCGGGAGCGCTTCGCGTCGCAGTCCGAGCAGGCGAGAAGCAGTCGATGAAGGTCGCGCTTTTCGTGACCGGAGTAACGGAGCTTGAGGGCCTGGAACGCGCCCTCAAAGAACGTTTTCCAGACCATGAGTTTGAGGCGTTGGTGTTCCAGAAGCGCCGACACGGTCGAGCCGAGCCCTTCCCTTCGTTCACCTCGGCGACGCTCTCGGCAGACTCACCCCTCTCCAACGACGAGCCGCTCGTGAAGCTCGCCCAGCGTGTGATCGATCACCAGCACCAAGACGCCGACCTCGTGCTCCTCCTCGATGACCTGGAGCTCACCAACATCGGTAAAGCCGACGTCGTGGTGAGCCGTGTGCGCGCGGCCTTCACGAAGCTCATCCACGATCGCCTGGCCGCGAGGGGCCGCGGCGCGGCGGACCGCCTCGCGCGCTGGCTCCGCGAGACGGTGTCGTTTCACCTCGCGGCGCCGATGGTCGAATCCTGGCTGTTCGCCGACCCCAACGGCCTCCCCCACGCCGGGGTGCCAGCCGCGCGCCTGCCGAGCCCGCACCACCTCGGCCAGAACCCAGAGCAGCACACCCTCACCGACCCGGCGTACCTCAACGATGATGGCGCCGGCTGCGCTTGCTGCGGGCAGCCCGGCTGTGCAAACCAACCGTCGAAGCTGCGCCCGCTGTGGCTCGGCAAGGGGGTTCAGGGTCGCAGAGAGCAGCACCCAAAGGCCGCGCTGGCGTGGCTGCACAAGGACGCCGCCGCCGAGCGGTGTTCGACCTACAAGGAGTCGGACCACGGCGCCAAGAGCCTCGGGCGCCTCAACTGGCCCTTCGCCCTTCGCGACCCGACGGCGATGACATTCCTGCGGGCGCTGCACAACGATCTCGCCGAGGGCTTGGGCGAGCAAGGGCTGATCTTGCCGGGAGTCACCGCGCAAGAGACGACATTCTGGCCTGGGCGCATGAACACCGTGCTACGAAACGTCTGACGATCGGCGGACGCCCTCACCGCCCCGTCATCTTCGCCTTCAGCGCGTCGACGTCTTTGCCCGTGAGCCCCGACGCCTCGACGCTCGCCTTGAGCTTGGGCGCCTCGGCCTTGAGCGCGCCCTTCGCCAGGGCGTTCGCCGCCTCGTAGGCCGCCAGGGCCCCGGCGCGGTCTCCGGCGGCGGCGCGAAGCTCCGCGCAGCGGCGCCAGGCGGTGAGGGCCCCCAGCGCGTCACCTTGGGCGCGCAGCTCGGGGGCGTAGACGGCGAGGATCTGGGCCACGGCGGCCGCGCTCTCGGGGCTGGCCTCGGCCAAGGCCAAGAGCCGCTTGAGGAAGGTCAGGCGGAGCGTGGCGTCGGGCACCTCGGCGATGCGCGGCAGCAGGCTCAGGCCCAAGGGCAGGCCCTCCGCCGGGGTGGCGCGGTCGGTGTAGATCTCGTCCAGGGTGAACCACAGCTCCACGGCGCGGCCGAGCTCGTCCACCTCCAGGAGCATCGGCAGCGCGTCCCGCCACAGGGCCAAGGCGCGGTCCTCTTCGCCCAAGGCGGCGTGGGCCGTGGCCGCGCGGTCGGTGAGCTCGGCCTGAAGGATGCGGTCGCCGGTCTTCTGGGCGAGCTCCAAGGCCAGGAGGCTCTGCTCCAAGGCCGTGCGTTTGTCGCCGCTGAGCTCGCTCGCCCGGGCCACCTGCAGGCGAAGCTCGGCCTCCCAGCGGGTGTCGCCGACGTCCTGAACCCGCTGAATGGCCTTGTCTAAGCGCTCCATCGCCAAGGCGCGCTCGCCGGTGCTCAGGTACGAGATGGCCAAGGACGCGAGGCTCTGCACCTCGCAGCGGTGCAGGTTCGACTTGTGGCACAGCTCGACGCTGCGCTCCCAGGCGCTCTGGGCCCGGCGCTCATCGCCGCTGCGCTGGTAGAGCCGGCCGATCTCCGCCTGGGTCGGGCCGATGGTGCGCGGGTCGCGGCTCACCTCGTACAGAAACAAGGCGCGCTCCAGGCGGGTGATCGCCTCGGGGAGCTGGCCCAGATCGGCCAGGGCCGCGGCGCCTAAGCTCGTGGCCATGGCCTGGGCCGACTCGTCGCCCCGGGCTTGGGCCAGCTTTAAGGCCTCGTCATGGGCGGCCAGGGCCAAGGCGGGCTCGCCGAGGGCGCTGAGCGCGGCGCCGAGCACGTCCAAGGCGGCGATCTGGCCGTCGGGCTCACCGGCCATGTCAAAGCGGCCGGGCAAGGTCGTGAGCTCAGCGCGGACCTCTTCAGCGTAGCCCTCAAAGACCCGGAGCTGCACCCGCCCCAAGGCGCACCACAGCTCGGCCCGGGCGTCGCCGTTCAGCTTGAAGGCGTCTTCAGCGGCCCGCAGGGACTCCAAGGCCCCGGCGCGCTGGCCCTGGGCCTCACGCACCCGCCCCATGGCGTACTGCAGCCGGGCCAAGGTGCTCTTGTCGTTCGCGGCCTCGGCCTTGAGGCTCGCGCGCTCTAAGGTGGCGGCGGAGAGCGGCAGCTCTCGGGTGGCCCAGGCGATGTAGGCGCGCTCCTCATACATGGCGCCTAAGCAGCGGTCGTCTACCCCGCAGGCGGAGATCGCGTCTTGCACCGAGAGCCGGGCGGCCTCGCTCATGTTCGCGTGGGCCTGGGCCCGGGCCAAGGTCGCCAAAGAGAGCGCCGCCGAGCCCGGCTGGGCCTCGACCAGCAGATCGTAGGCCTCCTCCAGATAGCCCTCGGCGTCGCCAAGCCGCAGGGTCTCCAAGAGGTGCATCCCGATGACCACCATCGGCACGGCCTCCACCCGCTCCTCGTCAAACAGGCTCACCGTCCAGGTGTCCGGGGCGCGCTGGCGCCAGAAGAGCGGCATCTCCCGGTCGATGCTGGCGCTGGGGGCGTTGCGGCCGACGTGCGCCAGATGGACGAGTCCGCCCGCGCCAGGGAAGATGACGATCTCCGCGCCCCAGGCCCGCGCCGCCGCCCAGGCCTGGGCCGGGGTGTCCACGGCGCAGTCCACCTGCGCGAAGGAGAAGCCGTCCACCTTGAGGTTCGCCTTCTGGCCGTAGGGGCCGGTCACCTCGGCGGCGAGGCGGGCCTGGAGGCGATCCGAGAGGGGCTCGGCCTCGCCGCCCGCGCCAGGGGCCGGGGCGCGCACGCCGAGCACGAGCACCCCGAAGGCGCCCGGGGTGAAGCTGGGCGCGGTCAAGGTGTCGGAGTGGCAGAGCACCGGCTGGGCCAGCGCCTCGCCGCCGAGGCTGAGCGCCATGAGGATCGAGGAGAAGATCAAGCGCCGGGCCTCCGCGCCTTAGGGTGACGTGGCGAGGAGACCCGCGCGAGCGCCGCACATTCCTGGCCGATCCCGAAGGACATCACACCTCCGCCGGGCATTGTACCCTCTCCGGCCCCCGCTGAGCAGGCGTGACGCGCTCAAACCGAGACGCGTCTGGCGCGTTGCCCCCGACGACCCACGCCTGCTAAGGTGCCGAATGCCCTCACGACTCCTGCCCGCGCTCTTCGCCGGCCTCGCCGCCCTCCTCCTGTGCCTCTCTTGGCCCGCCCGGGCCGAGGAGCCCACCATCGAGTTTGTGCGCGGCGCCTCGGTCACCACGGGCCGGGTCTTGGGCATGGGCGGCGTGGCCGTGGGCGTCGGCGAGGGCGCGCGCTCCCAGCTCTACAACCCTGCGGCCTCGGCGCGCCGCCGCCCGCCCGCCTGGGGTCGCCCCTTCGACAGCGACTCCACCCTCGCCCTGGTGAACAACCCCTTCACCGCCCGAGACAACGGCCCGCTGAACCTCGCTGAAGAGGGCCCGCCCGACTGGCTGGTCTCGACCGGCGGCGCGCTCCGCTGGCGCCAGCTCGCCCTGGGCGGCACGCTCTTGGGCCAGTCCTACACCACCCTCGGCGACGATCTCTCCCTCCGCCAGATCACGACGATGGTGAACCTCGCCGGCGTGGACGACCGGGGCCTCGTCTCCTGGGGCCTCGCCGCGAGCTGGCAAGAGACGCGGCTCTTGGTCCCCCGAGCGGAGGGCGAGGCCCGGGAGGTCCAGCGCCGCGCGGGCACGCCGGGGCTCATGGCGGGGCTCTTGGTCACCCCGCCCGGCCGCTCCACCCGCCTCGGCCTCGCCGCCAGCCTGCCCACCAACGCCGAGGCCGTCGCCGTCAACAGCGGCGCCACCTTGGTCGAGGGCGACTTCGCCGGGGTTCACACCCCCTGGACGCTCACCGTCGGCGCCTCCCATCGCCTCGGCCCGATGCCCTGGAACGTCTCGCCCACCTACGCCGGCGGCGTCTTCGAGGGCGACGATCCACGCTTTGGAGGCCCACGATCGCTGCTCCTCGGCCTGGATCTGGGCCTCATCGGCCCCGCGAAGAGCGGCATGTCCGCGGGGCAGCTCGCCAGCGGCGCGGCGCCGAGCGAGGCCAGCTTGTCCTTCGCCCCCCGCGCCGGCGCCGAGCTTGAGCTCGGAGAGCTGATGAAGGTCCGCGGCGGCGCCTATTGGGAGCCCGGCCGCTTTGACCCCGCCGCCGGGCGCCTGCACGCCACCGGCGGCGCCGACCTGCGCCTGCCTTGGCTGCCCGGCTGGGGCGACCGCGACCTCCGCCTCACCGGCTCCATCGACGCCGGGCGCGACACCCTGCGCTTTGGCCTGGGTTTAGGCCTTTGGTGAGCGGGGGGGGATGAGGGCGCGGAGCGACTGTGTCGCATGACCGCCTCAGCCTCAGCTCGCCAAGAACCCCTCGCCCCCTCGGCGACAAACAGGTTAAGGAGAGACAACACCCCCGCTCCCCCTGGACCCCATGCTGACCTATCGCGCCCGATTTGAGCAGCTCTTGCGCACGCTGCAGGCGCATCCCGAGTTGGAGGTCTATGCCTCGACCGTGGAGCCCCCGGCGAGCGCCGCCCGTCTGGCGGACGCCGAACGTTTTCTGAACGTTCCGCTCCCCGCGGCGATGCGCGCCTTCTACGCCGAGATGAACGGCTTCTTCGTCGAGTGGGCCCCCGTCGGCGACAAACACGAAGAGAAGACGAGCCCCTTCGGTTACCCTGATTACGGTCAGCCTCCGGGCTGCATCAACCTCTTGCCCATCGAAGAGGCCCTCACCACGGCCTGGCAGGCGGAGTACCACGTCAACGAGATTCAGCCCGATCATTGGCAGGCGCTCTATGGCCGCCCCCAGACCGAGGCCGAGGCCGAACATCTCGCCGATCGTGGCGCCTGCTGCATCGACAACTTCTCCAAGTACAACCACGCCGATCTCATCTTGGGCCCCGAGCCCCTCGTCGTTATCTCCACCGATCACGGCGCCGACATGGACTCCTCCGACCACATGACCTTTGAGACCTACCTGGAGCTGACCTTGGCCACCTGGGGGCTCAACCGATACCGCTCTGCGGGCATCGGCTGGAGCCGCAAATCCCAGCGCCTAGCGCGGTTCACCGAGCGCCCGAGCCTTGAGCAGGTCATCGCGCAGATGCGCGCCGAGGCGGACTACAGCGGTGACCGTCGAGATTGACCCAAGATCGCGCCGAATGACGGCGCCCGGTTGGGCCCGCCGAGCCGACGCAT
>JAKLKE010000263.1 GCA_023150775.1 Myxococcota bacterium | reverse complement strand
CCGTGGCGAGGCGCTGAAGCCGCCGGGGGATCATGCGGCGAGGGCCGGGCTAGAAGTAGTCATTGACGACCTCACGCACGGAGCGGCGCAGGTCGGGGTCGTCGGTGAGGGTGCGGGCGAAGGCCACGTCGCAGGCCCGGCGCTCGGAGACGCCCCGGGCGATGAGGCGCCCGGCGTAGATCAAGAGCCGGGTAGACACCCCCTCCTCAAGGCCTCGGTCGGTGAGGTTTCGCACCTTCTGGGCCACCTTCACCAGGCGCCCGGCGATCTCCGCGCTGCACCCGGCCTCCCGGGCGACGACCTGCTGCTCGATGTCGGGCTTGGGATAGGTGAAGTCGAGCGAGATAAAACGCTGGCGGGTGGACTGCTTCATCTCCTTGAGCACCGACTGGTAGCCGGGGTTGTACGAGACCACGAGCATGAAGTTGTCGGGGGCGTGGAGCACCTGGCCGAGCTTCTCGATGGGCAAGATGCGGCGGTCGTCGGTGAGGGGGTGGATGACGACCATGGTGTCGTTTCTGGCCTCGACCACCTCGTCCAAGTAGACGATCGCCCCGTGGCGCACGGCGATGGTGAGCGGGCCGTCTACCCACACCGTCTCGTCGCCGAGCAGCAAGAAGCGGCCCAGGAGATCCGACGCCGTGAGATCTTCGTGGCAGGCCACGGTGACGAGCGGGCGGCCCAGGCGCGCGGCCATGTGGGAGACGAAGCGCGTCTTGCCGCAGCCTGTGGGGCCTTTGAGCAAGACCGGCAGCTTGGAGGCGTGGGCGTGCTCAAAGAGCTCGACCTCGTCCTCGACAGGCACATACCAGGGGCGATCGTGGAGGAGGAAGTCGTCGGCGGGGGGGGTGATGACACGCATAAACGAGAGCCTACCGGGGCGAGCCGGGGGGGCACAAGCCGATCTGAGCGAGGGCAGACGCTTTGTTCACCTCCTTCTGGCCTCCCCCCGCGTTAACCAGCCTCACGAAGGAGAGATCCATGACGAAGGCCGAGCAGCTCAACGAGATCCTGACAAGAGGCGCCCCCGCCGCCGCCGCGAGCCTCTCGCGCTTCGGTCGGTCGTTGGCCTTCCCTCAAGGCATCCCCAGCCAGACCGCTGAGGCCGCTGGTTGTGAGCTCAAGGCGACCATCGGGCAGCTCACCGACGGCTTTGGCCACGCGATGGCCGTGGACGCCTTGGCCTCACATCTTGTGGGCATCGAGCCCGAGCAGGCCCTGTTGTATGGCCACGCCGCCGGGCTCAAGCCTCTGAGAGAGCTCTGGCGCGACCGCCAGGCGCGGGAGGGCCACGGCACCCCGACGAGCCTCCCCGCCGTGGTCTGCGGCCTCACCCACGGCCTGTCCGTCGCCGCGGATCTGTTCATGGAGCCCGGCGTAGACGTGATCGTGCCCACGCCCTATTGGGGCAACTACCGCCTGCTCTTTGAGGCGCGGCACGGCGCGAAGATCGTCGGTTACCCCTTCTTTGACGGTGAGCAGCGCTTCAACACCGCCGGGCTCGCCCAGGCCCTCGCCGGGGTGCAGGGCCGCGCGGTGGTGCTGCTCAACTTCCCGTCAAACCCCCAAGGCTTCTCGCCGCGCGTAGAGGACATCGAGCCCCTCGTCGAGCTGCTGGTCAACCACCCCGGCCCCTTGGTGGTCGTGCTGGACGACGCCTACCACGGCATCGTCTTTGAGGACGGTGCCCTGCGGGAGTCCTTGTTCTGGGCCCTCGCCCGCCGGGCCGACCCCGCCCGCCTGCTCGTGGTGAAGGTGGACGGCTGCACGAAGGAGCTGCTCTTCTTCGGCGGGCGCGTGGGCTTCATCACCTTCTCCGCCGCCGGAGAGGCCGGTGAGGCCCTGGTAGACAAGGTGATGGCGTCCACCCGCAGCACCGTGAGCATCCCGCCGGGCCCCTCCCAGGCCCTCGCCTTGGCCGCCCTGCGCCACCCCGACATCGACGCCCAGATTCAAGAGCGCCTCGCCGTGCTGAGGAGCCGCTGGGAGGCGATGCAGGCGGCCTTGGCCACCTTGCCCAAGGGCGGTCGGCTCAGGCCTTTGCCCAACAACGCCGGGTTCTTCGGCCTCGTCGCCGTCGATCCCGACATCGACGTTCAAGAGCTGCGCCTCAGCTTAATCCGTGATTACAGCGTCGGCGTGATCTCCATCCCCGAGATCAACGCCCTGCGCCTCGCCTTCTGCTCTACCCGCGCTGAAGATATGCCCGAGCTCATCCACCGGATTCAGCGCGCCACGAGCGCCCTCTGACCCACACCACCCCCACCCACGAGGACAAGATGGAAGCCATCGACGCGCGAGTCCGCGCCCTCGACCCCCGCCTCGACCTGCACGAGGAGCTGAGCCGCCTGCGCCGAGAGCGTAAGGCGGTGATCCTCGCGCATTATTACCAAGACGACGAGATTCAAGACCTCGCCGACTTCACCGGCGACTCGCTGCAGCTCGCCCAGGCCGCCCGAGACACCGACGCCGAGGTCATCCTCTTCTGCGGCGTTCATTTTATGGCGGAGACGGCGAAGATCCTCAACCCCAGCCGCACCGTCGTGCTGCCCGACCTACGCGCCGGGTGCTCCCTGGCCGACTCCTGCCCGCCGCAGAAGCTCGCCGCGCTCAAGGCCGCCCACCCCGACCACGTCGTCGTCTCGTACATCAACTGCACCGCCGAGACGAAGGCGCTCTCGGACTGGATCTGCACGAGCAGCAACGCCCGGCGGGTGATTGACGCCATACCGGCGGATCAAAAGATCATCTTCGCCCCCGACCGCAACCTCGGCGCCTGGCTGATGCGGGAGACGGGCCGAGAGATGCTCCTGTGGCAAGGAAGCTGCATCGTTCACGAGACCTTCTCTGAGAGAAAGCTCATCGAGCTTCGGAGCCAACACCCAGACGCCGTGGTGCTCGCCCATCCCGAGTGTGAGCCGGAGATCCTGCAGCTCGCCGACGTCATCGGCTCGACCTTCGCGCTCCTGCGCGCCACCCAGACGATGGCCGCCCAGCGGTTTATCGTGGCCACCGAGCCCGGCATCATCCACCAGATGCGTAAGGTGAACCCCCAGAAAGAGTACATCCCCCTGCCCGGCCGAGACACGACCTGCGCGTGTAACGAGTGCCCGTTTATGCGGCTCAACACCTTAGAGAAGATGGTGTTGGCCCTGCGGGATCTGGAGCCGCGCATCGAGATGAGCGAAGATCTGCGGCTGGCGGCGCTCAAACCTCTGGAGCGGATGTTGGCGCTGGGGTGAGCGGGCGGCTCACCCCACACAGTCGGTGGGCTAAATGCCCACGGTGAAGCTCACCGACTGAATCACGCCTGTGGAGATGGTTCGCTCACGCCAGGTCAAGGCGAAGCTGAACACGTCGGTGTCGATGACGCCGCCGACGTACCACTCAAACTCGTGGCCGAAGCCGAAGCGGTCGGTGCGCTCCCAGTTGACGCGGCGGTCGGGGCTCAGGAGGATCGCCGGGCTCACCCCGCCGAGCACATAGACCTGCTCGGGGCCTAAGGTGGCGCGCACGACCATGTCCATGCCGGGGCTGGGCGGCAAGAAGCTGAGGTTGCCCTCGACGTAGCGGTTGTAGAAGAAGTCGGGGCCGGCCTGCACCGACCAGTATTTGCCCGCGGGGCCCAAGAAGCTGCCCAGGCGGGCGTCGACGCCGAGGCCGCCGCCCAAGAGCGCTGAGGCTGCGACGCGGGTGCGGCCCACGAGGGGGCTCTCTTGGTCTTCGTAACGAACGCCGACCATGGCGCCGACGGTGAAGACCGAGGTGCCAAAACGCCCGGCGTTGTAGATCTGGTACCCGGCGATGGGCTCCCAGTACGGCGCCCAGTCGAGGCGCTCCAAGAGCGGGATCTCCGCGGCCAGGCCGCCCTCTTCAGGCAGCGGCGGCAGCGTTGGATCGACGACCTCAGGCGCGGGCTCGGGAGCGGGCTCGGGCTCACCTACGGGGGTGTCGCCGTCGGCGGGGATCCGCACGACGGGCGCGTCTTGGGCGAAGGCGACGAGGCTCCCGAGAAGGGAGAGGAGGGTCATTCTGCGCGCTCCTCCTGCACACGGGTGACGCTCCCGCGGCGGTTGATGTTGCGGATGACCGAGGCCACGAGGGACTCCACGGCGAACTCCTGGTACCACGGCGGAGGCTGGGGATGCTGAATCGACGTAGCCCCGACGACGGTGAAGCGCCAGCCCTCGGCCTGGGCCTCGGCGGCCACAGCCCCCAGACGATCCCATGCTGGAGGCGAGAGCACGGCGTGGGTGCAGGCCGCGGTGATGTTTTTGGCGCCGTTCTCGCGCAGCTCTCGCACGGCGGCGACCACGGAGCCCGCGGTGTCGATGATGTCGTCGATGAGCAGCACGTCACGGCCGGCGACGTCGCCGATGAGGTTCGCGCGTAAGACCGTGTTGGGCTGGGCGTAGTCGCGCTCTTTGGAGATCGCGGCGAGGCTCGCCGAGAGCTCCAAGGCGTAACGCCGGGCGCGCTCCATGCCGCCGACGTCGGGGGCCACGACCACGTCGCCGCAGAGCCCCCGGGCGCGCAGAAACGCCGCGAGGGGCCGGGTGAGGTAGAGGTTCTCCAACATGCACACCCGGGGGTCAAACATCCCGGCGATGGCCTCGTTGTGCACCTCAATACACAAGACCCGGCGCACGCCCGCGGCCTTGAGCATCCGGGCGACGAGGGAGGCTGAGATGCCCTCGCGGGTGCGGCCCTTTCGTTTGTCTTGGCGGGCGCCGGGGTAATACGGCAGCACGGCGGTGACCCACTGGGCGTCGGACAGGCTGGCGGCGTCGGCGGCGTGGAGCAGCATCATCAGGCGATCGTAGGGGCTGTGGTCGTCGCCGGGGCTGATGAGGTTCTGAAAGATGTAGACGTCGTGGCCACGAACGTTCTCTTCGATCTCGACCTTGGCCTCACCGCAGGCGAACCAGGTCTCGTGACTGGCGAGGAGCGGACGCGCCAGATGGGAGGCCACGCGCCCGGCGAAATCTCGCGCCCCCTCACAGCTTAAGAGCGCCATTGGCGCCCGAACATCATCCATCATTCGCGCTCCTCCGTGAGCAGTCTTGGGTATGGTACTCTACACGGCGACGCCCCGCCCGCGACCCTCACGGAGCCTTGTGGAGACGAGCACCCAGCCGAGCCCCCCGACGGGCCCGTTTCGTTGCCTGCAGCTCTTGAGCACGGGCGCCGGCGGCATGGTCTGGCGGGCTGAAGGCCCCTCGGGCCCGGTCGCGCTGAAGGTGGCCCAGAGCGACAGCCAGCAGGCGGCCTTACGGCACGAGGCGGCGATCTTGGACTGGGTGGATCACCCGAACGTCATCCGAAAGGTCCAGGCGCATCCTTCGGGCGCCTGGCTGGCGCTGGAGTACGTCGAGGGCGCGGCGCTCAAGGAGTGGGCCCGGGGCAAAGGGGTCACCCGGGTGGTGGAGGTGGCCGCGCGCCTCGCCGAAGGCCTCGCCCACCTGCACGGGAACGGCATCGCCCACGGGGATCTCAAGCCGTCGAACGTCGTGATTGATGATCAGGATCGCCCCCGGATCATCGACCTCGGCATCGCCCGGCTGGTCGATGACGAGCCGCCGCCCGCGGGGTTTCGGGGCACCTTAGGCTTCGCCGCGCCGGAGGTGCTCGCCGGGCGCCCGCCGGGCTTCGCGACGGATCTGTGGTCCTTCGGGGCCTTGGTCTACGCGATGTTGACCGGGCACCCGCCCTTCGCCGACCGCGACCCCGCCGCGCTCACGTACCTGCCGCTCTCTAGCCTGCCCGAGCCCGTCTCGGCGCTCTCTCCGGGGCTGCCCAAGGCGCTGGATGAGCTGGTGATGGGCCTGCTCGCCCGGCAGCCCGACGCCCGGCCGGGCCCGGCGAACAAGCTCCCCGAGGCCCTGCGGGCGTCCTTACGCAGCGCGCCGCAGCCGATCCTCGTCGGGATGCGCCGTGAGCGGGAGGCCCTGCGTGGCCTCGTCGTCGCCGCCCAACAAGGGGAAGGCGCGGTGGTGGTGCTTCATGGCGCTGAGGGCAGCGGGCGGCGCACCTTGGCGGCGGAGATTCAGTCCGCGGCCAGGCGTGAGGGCTTTGTGCGCCTGGGCCTCGGCGAGCGCTCCCGAGAGCTCCTGCCCGAGCTGCGCGCGGCCACCCAGCCCACCCTCGTCGTCACCGAGAGCCGCGACCGCGGCGTCATCGAGCTGGCGAGCCGGGTGTTGGCCGAGCGCCTGCGCTGCCTCATGGTCATCGTCACCGATCGCCCGATGGTCACCTTAGGCAAGCTCGGCGCCCAGCACATCCAGCCGCCAAGCCTGGGCATGGAGCAGGTGCGACAGCTCCTCTCGGCCCTGCACCGGCCCATGGACCAGGCTGAGGGCCTGCTCGGCGCCTCAAAAGGCAACCCCGGCGCGCTCGTGGCGCTCTTGAGCGACCCGGTGCGGGAGATCGTCGGCCTCACCGAGCCCGAGCGGGCGCTGTTGCAGCTCACCGCCCGAGGCCCGATGACGATCGAGTCCCTCGCGAAGCAGCTCACCTTGGGTGAGCACGCGCTGCTCGACCTCGCCGAGCCCTTGCTGGACCGGGGGCTGATCGTGGAGCTCGACGACGGCGAGCGCCTCGGGGCGAGCCTGCAGCGCTGACGCAGCGCCGCGCGCCGGGCTCAGATCTTGCCGATGTCTTTGACGATGACCTGCAGGCCGTCGTCATGGGCGCCGCCGCGCTCGCCGCTGGACTCGCTCACCTTCCGGCCGATGAGGATGGCGCCGCCCTCCTCTTTCACGGCGAAGCAGGCCACGGCGCGGTCGGTGGCCGAGAGGCAGCGGCCGTCACGCACGTCGTAGCGCCAGTCGTGGTAGGGGCAGCTCACGACGTGGCCCTCCAGCTTACCTTCGCCCAGGGGCCCGTCCTCGTGAACGCAGGTCTGGTCGATGGCGAAGAGTTTGCCTTTGACCCGGAACACGGCGATGGCGTCTTCGCCGATGACATAGGTGCCGGCCTTGCCCTCGGGCACCTGCTCGGAGCGGGCGACCTTCACGAAGGGGCCGTCGTCTTTGGGTTTTACGGGCGCAGGCGCGCTCACCGGCGCGGGCGGACTCACCGGCGCGACGGCCTGGACGGGCTCAGCGGGGCTCGGCGGGCTCGAAGAGGGGCTCGTCGGCGGGCTCGTCGCCTCGGCGCCCGAACCCCCCGCGCGGCGCAGGGCCTCTTTGGCGAGGCCACGCAGACCTCCGTGCTTCTCAGCCTTCTCTTTGAGGAGATCCCGGAGGCCCATCTTCGCTCCTGTGGTCAGCGCACGAGCGTGAGCGCCGCGTCAACGACGGCGTCCACGGTGAACCCGAACCGCTCGGCGAGCACTTCAGCGGGCGCGGAGGCCCCGAAGTGATCGATGCCGATGGCGCGGCCATCTTGGCCAACATAACGCTCCCAGCCGAAGGTCCGCCCCGCCTCGACGGACAGGCGCTTGACCCCGGGGGGCAGGACGGCGTCGCGGTAGGCCTTGGGCTGGGCCTCAAAGAGCTCCCAAGACGGGAAGCTCACCACCCGGGCGGCCACGCCGCGCTCGGCGAGCACGGGCTGGGCCTTGAGCGCGAGGTCAACCTCGGAGCCGCTCGCCATGATCACCACCTGGGGCGCGCCGCCGGGGGCCTCGGCGAGCACATAGGCGCCCTTGGCGACGCCCTCCGCCGAGGCGTAGACCGACCGGTCCAACACCGGCAGCTCTTGACGGGTCAGCGAGAGGGTGGTGGGGCCATCCGTGCGGCCCAAGGCGATCTTCCAGGCCTCGGTGACCTCGGTGGCGTCCGCCGGGCGGAGGTTCACCAGGCCCGGGATGAGCCGCATCGCCATGAGGTGCTCGATGGGCTGGTGGGTGGGGCCGTCTTCGCCGAGGTGGAAGGAGTCGTGGGTGTAGATGTAGACGACGGGCTGGTGCATGAGCGACGAGAGCCGCACCGCCGGCCGCATGTAGTCGTGGAACACCAAGAAGGTGGCGTTGTAGGGCCGGATCCCGCCGTGGAGCGTCATGCCGTTGCACATCGCCGCCATGGCGTGCTCACGCACCCCGAAGGAGACGTTGCGGTTGTCCCAGGCGTTCGCCTGGATGGTGCCCGTGCCCTTCTGGGTGGTGCCGTTGGAGCCCGCGAGGTCTGCGGAGCCGCCGACGAGGTTCTTCATCTGGGCGACGACGGCGTTGATCACGTCCTGGTTGGCCTTGCGGGTGGCCACCCCTTTGCCGCCCAAGGGCCAGCTCGGCCAGGCGACGGCGCTGAGGTCGGGCGTCTCGTGCAGGGCCGCCCACTCCGCCCGGCGGGGGTGCGCGGCGAGGCGGGCCTCCCACTCGGCCCGGCGGCTGATGCGGGCGGCGTTCTCGGCGCGGAGCTCGGCGACGACGTCTTCAGGCACCACGAAGCTGGCGTCTGGGTCCATGCCCATGCCGATCTTGGTGAGGCGGATCTCTTCAGCGCCGAGGGGGCTGCCGTGGGACTTCTCGCTGCCCTCTTTGTTGGGCGAGCCCT
>JAKLKE010000262.1 GCA_023150775.1 Myxococcota bacterium | reverse complement strand
GCGCGAGGCCCGAGGACGGCGCCGGGTCCGCGGCGCAGCCGCAGGCGGGCTTGATGGCGATGTCGCCGTCTTCGCCGGTGTCGTCGTTCTGGCCCACGTCGCCGCTGTCGTCGTCTGAGCAGCTCGCGGTGTCGTCGCCGCCGCCGGTGTCGTCACCGCCGCCGGTGTCGATGGGGATGTCCACGACCTTCAGGGCGTAGACGCAGACGTCGTCGAGGTTCCAGCCGCCCATGTGTAGGCCCTGGTCGGACTCGATCTCCCAAGAGATGGTCACCGCGCCGTCGCCGTCGAGATCCGCCACCTGCAGCGAGTGCAGGGCCCACTGGTCGTCGAGGTGGTGCTCGTCGCCGATGTCCCGTTTGGTCTTGTGGTTCTCCCAGGCGACCTCGCCGTCTACGAGCACCCGGGCCTTGTCGTAGTAGCCGTCCTCGACGGTCAGCCAGCGGCGGAACTGGAGGTAGAAGGTGTCGGAGTCGGTGGGCAGGGGGATCGCGACGGAGGTGAGGCGGTTGTGCTTCTCGGCCTGGTACTCGCCGTTGTAGTTGTCGGCGCCCAGGTCGTTGCCCCACACCCGGCGGCCGGACCAGGCGAAGTCGGGGTCGCCCGCTTTGCCCCGGGGCACGCCGCGCTGCCAGTCATCGGCGCCTTCGGTCTCTTCTCCGGCGACGAGCTCGCTCGTGTAGCCGCCGTCGTCGTCCTCAAAGTCTTCGCAGTAGACCTCGACCAGCTCACCGACGATGAAGCTGTGGGGGTTGATCGAGCCGCCCGTGGGGTTCTGCACGGTCTCGCCGTCGGTGTTGGTGACCGAGACGTAATAATCGACGACGGAGCCTTGGGCCTGGGCGGGGATGGCCCCGGCGACGTCCCCTTTGCCGCTCAAGGAGAGCATGGCGTCGGACCAGGTGGCGCCGCCGTCGATGGAGTAATGAACGACGGCCTCTTCAGCCTCGGCGGCCACACAGTCCGGGGCGAAGCTCGTGAGCTCGGCGCTCAGAGGGTACTCCGTCGCCGTGGGCTCTTGGTTGGCGAGGGTCTCGTGGGCCACGCTGAGCGTGCTGCCGCCGCTGCCGCCGGGCCCGAGGCCATGGAGCGCGAAGGCGTTGAGGATGGAGCACTGGTTGGGCGTGCCGTCGCTCAAATCGCCGTTGTCGTCGTCCGCGGCGACGATCTCATCGTAGCTGTCGGGGATGGTCGGCCCAGCCTTGATGGCGTCGGCGAAGAGCTGGGCGGTGAGCAGCCAAGCGGTCTCGGCGTCGTAGACGGTCTCAAGCTCAGCCCAGAGGTCCCAGATCGCCCCGGCGAAGATGAGGCCGTCGGCGTGGACCTCCCCGGTGATGTCGTCGGGGTAGCGGAGATCGGTGGCGATCTCACGGATGCCCGCGCCGGAGGTGGAGAAATACGGCGCGATCACGGGGTCGCCGGTCATCAGCGCCGAGGTGACGTCGCCGATGCCCTCGGAGATTGACCCGTCGAAGGTGCCGGCCTGGAGGCTCGTGTAGTGGAAGCCGTGGCCCCACTCGTGGTAGTTCACATCCGCGATGCTGCCGGTGTTGTTGCAGCCGCTGCCCGCGCGGTAAAAGTTGACGTTTCCGTCATAGTAGGCGTTGCACGAGCCGCTGACGTTCACGTTGGACGTGAGCAGGTCGTCCACCATGCTCACCTCGGGGGTGAGGGGCTCCCAGAAGTCGCGGACCTGGTGCAAGAAGACGTAGGTGTCGATCTCGGCCTGGGTGGCCGAGGCCGTCGTCCACTGGAACGACCCGCCGGTGAAGCTGCCCGCGCCGTTGCTCGACTGGCGGTTGCGCACGTTGATGTAGGAGCCGGTGAGCGCGACGCTGAAGCTGCCGGACTCCTCCAGGGTGAAGCTGCCGCTCCAGTCCGTCGTGGTGGAGGCCCCGGCGCCGTTCTTCACGGTCAACAGGGGCAGCGGGGACACGGCGGTGGAGCCGTCGAGGGTGCGCTCGGTGTGCAGGGCGGTGATCTCGCCGGTCAAGAAGCGCACCTCGTTCCAGACGTGCAGGAGCTCGCCGCTCTTGGCGTCGATGAGGCTCACCCACAGGCCCGGCGGCGTGCCGGTGCGGGTGCGGGTCTCCCAGGCGAGGCGGTAAGTGAGCTGGCCGTCACGATCCTCAGGGAAGAGCACGAGGCGGGCGTCGGGGGCGTCGTGGAAGGCTGAAGGCGCGGGGCCTTGGCGCACGGCCTCTTGAATGGCCAGCTCGGCGTTGAGCTGGGGGGTGACGTTAAGGCCCCGGGCGGCGGGGTGGGTCTCGACGCCGAAGAGGATGAGCTTGCCCAGGCGGACTCGGAAGGTGAGGCCGCCGCGCCAGACCGGCACACCCTGGACCTCTTGGTCGAAGGTGGCGTACCAGGTGTCGGTCCGCGCGACATAGCCGATGCGCGCAGGGCCCAGCTCCGCGCCGCTCACGCCGAAGAGCTGGGGGTGCCGGGCGATGAGGTCGCGCAGGCCCGACTCGACGTCTTTGGCGCTGCGAAGGGCGCCGAGGTCAATCCCAGGGCCCCATGCGCGGTGGGGGAGGCCCGTGCGCTCGTCAAAACGCGCCTGCCAAGACTCGCCAAAGTCGGCCTGAAACGCCGACCACGCGCCGGACTGGCCCAGCTTGTGCTGGAGCTCTTTGTGGTACCGCACCACCCGCGCCGGCTCGACGCCGATGTGCACCGTGTCGTCCGGGGCGAAGGCGAGGGCGGCGGGGGTGAGCGCCGCGGCGGCGAGGAGCAGGACGGTGATCGGGGCGCGCATCACGCTCTCCACTTGTCTTGGTTTAGGATGAGGTCGATAATCTGATACACGACGAGAGCCGGGGTTGCAGTCGGCTGGATCACCTTCCACAACTCCATGACGAATTCAGCGGGGCCGAGGACAGGATGTCGCGCCAACGTAGCCTCTGGTTGATGGTCGCTGTGTGGCTCCTGGGCGCCTGTGTTGGCGAAGATCCCAACAAGACGCCGCTGCCGGAGCTGCCGCCGGTCGTCAACGCCGTCGTCACGGCGCGCCCGCCGGGGCCGATCGTCCCGACGCGGCGCCTCACCCTCGCCCTGACCGGTGAGGTGCGCGGCGAGCTGGAGCCCTGCGGCTGCCCGACCTTGCCTTTTGGCGGTTTCCCCCGGCGGGAGCGCCTGCTCAGCGCGCTTCAAGACGAGGGCGCGCCTCTGGTGCAGCTCGACGCCGGGGACGCGCTCCTGCGGGGCCTCGCCACCTCCAAGGCCGGAGAGCGTGAGGAGCGCGGGGCGCTGATCCTCAAGCTCATGGGCGCGGTGGGCGTCGACGTGATGGCGCCGGGGGCCTCGGATCTCCAGGCGGTCGGGCTCGATGGGCTGCGAGCGGCCGAGGCCGCCGGGGTGAGGCTCAGCTCGGCCACCTGGCTTCACGAGGCCACGGGCGCGCCGGTCTTTCCGGCGGCGGTGGTCGTCGAGCGGGAGGGGCTCAGGGTGGGCGTCGTGGGGCTCTCGGCGCCGCCGCGTGAGGGCGCCGGGGTGGTCGCCGCCCCAGACACCGTGGCCGCCGCCCGGGCCGCCGTAGCGTCTCTGCCCGAGGGCCTCGATCTCATCGTCGCCTTGGGCAACCTCCCCGAGGCCGAGGCGAAGCGGGTGCTCGACGAGGTGCCCGGCCTGTCCATGGGCCTGTTCACCCAAGGAGACAGCTTTGATCCGCCCCGGCAGCGCGGCGGCGTCGGCTGGGTCGAGGTGGCGCCCCGGGGCCGCTATGTGAGCGTCGCCCGGATACGCCTGGGCTCAACGGCGGGGCAGGGGGTGGAGGCCGAGGGGGAGGCGCTCTGGGCCGAGCTCGTCGGCTTGAGCGCCCGGCGAGCGCGGCTAGAGGCGGGGGAGGCGAAGAGCCAGCTCGACGCCAAGATCGCCGCCTTGGAGGCCGAGCTTGAGGCCAAGGCCGCCGGGCGAAACCTGGCGGCGGTGGAGTCTCGGCCCTTGGGCTCGGATCTCGACGGCCCGGCGACGGTGAGCGCGGCGATCGACGACTACAAAGGTGTGCGGGTGAGCCAAGCCAAAGCCCAGGTGGAGGAGGCCCCGCCGCACAGCGCGGGCTACGCCACCTCCGGGGAGTGTGTGCGCTGTCACAGCCTCCAGTTCGCGCGCTGGACGTACACGCCCCACGCGAAGGCCGTCTCCAGCCTCTCCCGCCGAGGGGAGCAGCAGAACCCCGAGTGTGTGGGCTGCCACACCACCGGCTATGCCGAGCCCGGAGGCTTCGCCGAGACGACGCCGAGCGCCTTACGCACCTGGGGCGGCGTGCAGTGTGAGGCCTGTCATGGCCCGCTCCGGGGCCACCCGAGGGTCGCCGAGGCCGCGCCCCAGCCGGTCACCGAGGCGACGTGTTTGGGCTGCCACGACGCGGCGAACTCGCCCAACTTCGACTACACGAGCTATCTGCGCCAGGTGATCTGCCCGGCGGACCCCAAGCCCGGAGACGGCGAGGGGACGGCGGCGCCTTAGGCCGGGCTCACCAGGTCGCCAGAAACTTGTCGACCTCTTCACGCTCCACGAGGCCCAGAGACAGCTCTAAGCAGTGGTTGCAGATGTCGACGTTCTGGTGGCGGTAGACGCCGCGGCTCTCCAGGTGGGACTTGCCGCAGAACTGGCAGGTGGCCTCGTCGGGCGCGAGCAACTTTTGGCGGTTTCTGCCAACCTCGACCACACAGACGTCGCAGATGTTGGCCTCGCTGCCCGCCATGAGGTGCGTACACTCCTTCGTGGTGCGCCCGCAGGCCGTGCAGCGGGCGTCCTCGCGGTCGGTGACCGGGCGGGGTGGGCGGCTCGCCGGGGGCGGCACCAGGGCCCGCACGAGCTCCTGCACCTTGAGGCTTGAGCCCCGGCGGTGCGCCAGCTCATGCAGGGCCTTCACTGAAGCCGGGTCGCCGGTCATGCCCAGGCCGACCTTGGCGGCGACACCGAGCTCCGCGTCGGCGGTGGCGGCCCAGCGCTCCAAGAGGCGGCGGCCGGAGCGGCTGCGGCGGGAGGCGACGGCCAAGAGCACGAGGGCCTGGTGCGCCCGGGCCTCGCGGCGCTGGGTCTCGACGTTCTTGCGGTGGGCGTTCACGTCGGAGGTGGGGCCGTGGCGGTCTACGGCGGCGCGCTTGAGGTCCTCTTCTTCTAGGGTGAGGCC
Source organism: Myxococcota bacterium (assembly GCA_023150775.1). Taxonomy (GTDB): domain Bacteria; phylum Myxococcota_A; class UBA796; order UBA796; family CAJQPC01; genus JADKFE01. The sequence continues at coordinate 3,371 of JAKLKE010000262.1, read as the reverse complement.
GCGGGTGAGCACGGGCTCGGGCAAAGCGGCGGCGGCGGCCAAGGCGCGGCGGCCTAGCTCGGCGCCGAAGGTCTTGCCCGGCTCACGCAGGGCGACGCCGACCTCTTCAGCCAAGGCCGCGGCGGCCAGCTCACAGGCCGACTCCCAGATGCGGAACCGTAGGCCCTCGTCTTGGCTCACGGAGAGGCCCTCGACGAGGGTGGGCAACATCGACGGCCCGGCGGCGCGGAGCTGGTCGAGGAGGATCTCCACCCGCTGCCGGGTGACGCTGCGGGGGGTCTTGAGGCCGGACTCCAAGGGCGCCTTGTCATACGCCGTCAGCTCGGCCTTGAGCGCCTTGGACAACCAGACGTTGTCTTTGGAGACCCGGCGCACCCGGCAGAGCTCCAGGTAAGCCTCCATGTGGTCGGGGTTCTCTTCGAGGGCCTCTTTGAAGACACGCAGGGCCTCGCTGGGGTTGCCCTCCTCCAAGAGCGCGCAGCCCAAGGTGTAGCGGGCGCTGCGGTTGCCGGGGTCGATCAAGAGGGCCTGGTTGCAGGCCTCCCGAGCGCGTTTTGGCTCGCCGAGCTGCAAGAAGGCCATGGCCACCCGGGCGTGAACGCGGGGGTCTTCGGGGCGCTCCTCCAGGTATTGGCGGAAGTGCTGGATGGCGTTCTTGTACTTGCCGAGGTGGTACGCCACCATGCCCAGGTTGAGCCGGGCCGAGGCGCGGTGGCGCTCGTGCTCACGCAGGCGGATGAAGAGCTTCTCGGCCTCTTGGAAACGCCCGGTGGCGAGGCAGGTCTGGCCCACGTCACGCAGGAGCGTGGGGAGCAGGTCTTGGGAGGGCTCAAGCTGCAAGGCGCGCACGAGGTGGTATTGGGCGCGCTCGATGAGGCGGCGGCTGTCGCCGACCTCTTGGGCCCGCTCGGCGAGCACGCGGCCCAGGTACAGGTGCGGCTCCCAGCTCTCTGGCGCGAGGCGGCAGGCCGTCTCTAAGTGTTTGAGGGCGAGGTGGCGGTCGCTCTCGCTGCGGTAGAGGGCGCCCAAGGCGAGGTGTAAGTCGGCGCGCTCGGCGTCTAAGCGGGTGGCCTCGTCGAGGTACTTTCGCGCGGCGTCGGGGCGGCCCATGCCCACCAAGGCCGAGCCCGCGACGACCATAGCCCCAACATGGAGCGGGTCTTCGCCGAGCACCTTGCGGGCCTGGGCGAGGGCCTGGTTACACGTCGCCTCGCCGCCGCCGTGGTACAGCCCGCGAGAGAGCGTCGCGCGGGCGAGCTCAAAACGGGCCTCGGGATCCTCGGGGTGCTCCTGGAGCTGCTTCTCCAGGCGGCTGATGTGCCAGTCCAGCTTCTTGTGCGGATACATGGAGCTTTGGCTCGGGGAGGCGAAGGAGGGAGGGCGAAGCGGCGGAGCAGTAGGATATCCCGTCGCGGGCCGCGCGCGAAGCGGTCGGATAGGAAGGCGGGCCCTAAAACCCACGCCTGGGAGCTTGAGCATGGTGACGGACCCCGAATCACGCCGCGAGCAGGCCATCGCCGCGCTGGTCCCCCTGTTCTTTGTCTCCGGCGCGACGTCGCTCGTCTACCAGACCTTGTGGGCGCGTGAGCTGCAGCTCATCGTCGGCACCTCCCAGTTCGCCATCGCCACGGTGCTCTCGGCGTTTATGGGCGGCTTGGCCGTGGGCGGCCTCGTGATGTCGCGCTACGCCGACCGAATCCGGCGCCCGCTGTTGACCTACGGCCTGCTGGAGCTCGGCATTGGGCTCTACGCGCTGCTGTTCCCGTGGATGTTGGACGCCATCGAGCCGGTGTATCTCGGCTTCTATCGGGCGTTCTCGCCGGGGCCGCTCGCCTATGGCCTGTTCCAGTTTGTGCTCCTCGGCGCGCTCTTGTTGTTGCCCACGAGCTTCATGGGCGCGACCTTGCCCCTGCTCGCGCGCTTCACGACGACGCGGCTCGGCGCGGCCGGGGACCGCGTGGGCCTGCTCTACGGGGTGAACACCTTCGGGGCGGTCTTGGGCATCGCCGTGGCGGGGTTCTGGGTGCTGCCCGAGCTTGGCGTGCGGCTCACGACCTTGGGCGCGGCGGCGGCGAACGGGCTCTTGGGCCTCGGCGCGCTGATGTTGAGCCGCAGCTCGGAGGAGGCCACGCTCTCTTTGGAGCCCGACCACGACATCGAGGTGGAGCTTCGGCCAAACCTCAGCCCGGTGCTCTTGGGCGCGGCGCTCACGGGCTTCGCGTCTCTGGTGTACGAGGTGGCCTGGTTTCGCCTCGTCGGCCTGATGTTGGGGGGCAGCACCTACGCCTTCTCGACGATGTTGTTGGCGTTTCTGACGGGCATCGCCTTGGGCGGCTGGGCCGGTGGCCCCTACGCCGACGCCAGCCTGCGAGATCGTGGCCCCGGCGGCCCTCTCCGCGGCTTCATGGCCCTGCAGGTCGGCGTGGCGCTCTTGACCTGGCTGATGATGTACCTCTACCAAGAGCTGCCCTTCGTCTTCGTGACGCTCTTTGACCTCGCGGGAGGCGCGGAAGGCCTCTTGTGGCCGATGAAGGTGCTGCTCGCGGCCCTCGTGATGACGCCCCCGGCGCTGTTGATGGGGGCGAGCTTCCCGTATCTGGTGCGGGCGGCGGTGGGCTCAAACGAGGGCGCCTTGGGCCAGCCCGTCGGCCAGGTCTACGGGGCGAACACCTTGGGCTCGATCTTCGGCTCCTTCGCCGCGGGGTTTGTGCTCTTGCCGCTGTTGCGGGTGACCGGGGCGGTGAGCGTCGCGAACGCGGCGAACGTGCTCGCGGCCGTCATCGCGCTGGTCGGCGCCCTGCACATCGAGGGTCGTTTACGCCCCAAAGCCGTGCTGGTTCCGGCGTTTCTGGGCCTCACCTTCATCGGCCTCGGCATCCGTTTCCCGCCGCCGTGGGAGCCCTTGTTGATGACGGCGGGGCTCTACAAGTACGTCTCTGAGTTCAGCGACCACAGCCGCGAGGGCGTGCTCGACTTCGCCGTGCGCGAGTACGATCTGCTGTTTTATGAGGAGGGCCTCTCCAGCGTCGTCACCGTGGCCCAGTCCAAAGGCTCGGGGAACATCTGGCTGGCCAACAACGGCAAGGTGGACGCCTCGACCACCGTCGACATGCCCACCCAGGTGATGGTCGCCCACCTGCCGTTCTTGTTCGTGGAGGCCCCGGAGGAGGTGCTCGTGATCGGCCTCGCCTCGGGCATCACCTTGGGCGCGGCGACGCTGCACCAAGAGCCCAAGTCGATCGAGGTCGTGGAGCTTGAGCCGAGCATCCTCAAGGCCTCGCACTACTTCGACGACTACAACCACGACCCCTTGAGCGACCCCCGGGTGACGCTCATCGCCAACGACGGGCGAAACCACCTGCTCCTCGCCC
>JAKLKE010000261.1 GCA_023150775.1 Myxococcota bacterium | reverse complement strand
ACGATCGTGGCGAGCGAGGAGGAGACGCTCGGCGAGGTGCTCTACGATCCCAACCTGTCTACGCTGGCCAAGGCGCGGCTGGAGGAGATCGCCAGCGTCCAGGGCCTCTCCAACGACGCCCCCGCCGCCCACGCCTGGTTTGAGCTGGCTCACGCCGAGATCTGGAGCGCCAACTATCACGAGAGCATCGAAGGCATCGAAGGCCAGGCCCATGCCGCCTACAACACCGAGCTGAAGCAGGCCATCTTCACGGGCCTCATGTTTGGCTGGAGCGACTCTCTGTACGAGGCGGATCCGCTGGCGGCCGGCGCCTCGGTGATCCTCCACGAGACCGCCCACGCCTTTGTGCCCAGTCATGGGGCCTGCACCACCTCGCCGTCTCGGGAGAGCTGCGATCCCGACCATGAGGGCGCCTATGGGGTCGGGCTCTGGTGGCTGCACTCGTGGAAGGTCAAGTACATGAACGAGCTCACCGACAGTGAATGCGACACGATCACGAACTTCATGAGCGGCGCCTGTCTCCACATCGACACCGAGGGGGAGTGGTTCCCCTGCATGTACGACTGCCCGTGAGCGCGGCGCCAAAGATCTGCCAGCTCGCCCAGGCGCCGTAAGCCCCCCGCCCCCTCCGACGTTGCCGCCGCGCCCGCCCGAGTTAATCCCGCCCCGTGGACGACCCCCTCACCCGCCTCGACGCCGCGCTCGCGCGCTCACGCTTCGCCTGGATTGGCCTGGGGCAGCTCGCGCTCGTGGGCCTGGGCCTGCACCTCGCGGCGGACCACCTCGACGATCAGGTCTACGCCGCGCTCTCGGCCTTGGTCGAGCGCCTCGCGGGGCCCTTGGAGACGCTGGGCCTCGCCCCGGCCAGCCCGGATGACCTGCTGGAGCCCTCGGCCTGGATCGCCTTGGCCTTGGAGCTGCTCACGCTCTTGCACGCCTTCAACTGCATCACGCTCACGCCGCTCACGCCCAACCTGAGCCCCCGGGGCTACCGCGACGCGCTCAGCGTTCACGCCTTGGTGCTGCCGCTGTATTGGGCGCCGACGGCCCTGGCCGGGGCCTGGGTGGTGGGCATGAGCGTCGAGGACGCCTTGGCCCCCCTCGCGCCTGCGCCCGCGCGCTGGCTGGGGGTGATCACCTCGGTCTTGGTGGCCTGGCGCCTGGGGCTCTCGGGCCTCGCCCGGGTGGTCGGCGGGCTCAGCGCGCCTACCTCGCGGCTTCAGGGGGTGCTCTGGGCGCCGCTGCTGTTGACCTTCGCCGCCTTGGCCGCCTGGTATGGCCTGCCTTGGCGCGGGGTGCTCTCGTGAGCCGCCGCACACCCCCCAAAGGGATCAAGCCGAGCCCAAAGGCCGCCAAGGCCGCGCCCGCACGGGGTGGCCTCACGGATCTGTTCTTGGTGGTGCTCACGGTGTTCGGCGTGATGACACGCACGCCGGTTGGCGGCGTGGCCCTGTGGGCCATGGACCTCGCCCGGGGGGTCGAGACCGAGCGCCCCAGCCTCATCGCCACCTTCACCGCCGGGCCCAGCGCGCGGCTGCTCGCTGAGCTGGAGGCGATCTTTGTGCAGCCTGAAGCCCTCGCCGGGGCCTTGGGCAGCGCGCAAGGGGCGCCGGGGGACGGCTTCCCCGAGCCCTATCGCACGGCCGCCCGCATCGCCTTGGCCAAGAGTGAGGGCCCGGCGGACGACACCCTGCGCGCCGAGCTCGCCGCCCTGCCCGAAGGAGAGCGCGCCATCGCCGCCTTGGACCGGCTGTACGCCGGGGACGTGGAGGAGGCGCTGGAGGTCTACGCCGTGGGCGCCGAGCCTCGGGAGCGGGCGATCCGCCGGGCGCGGCAGGTGGGTGAGGCCGAGCCCAGCCGCTACGCCACCCACCGGGCCTTTCTGCCCGACACCCAGGCCCGGGCCGCCCGCGCCGCCGTTGACGGCACCATGGGGCTCGCCAAGGCCTTGACGCTCACCTGGCCCATCGCCGCGCCGCACCGGGTCAGCTCGCGGTTTGGGTATCGCGTTCATCCCGTGCTCAAGACCCGCAAACTGCACAACGGCGTAGACCTCTCGGCGCCCATCGGCACGCCGGTCTTGGCGGCCCAGGCCGGCGAGGTGGAGAAGGCGGCGCAGGATCCCCTCAACGGCAAGTTCATCATCGTGAACCACGGCCACGGCGTGCGCAGCTCGTACTGCCACCTCGACGCCCTGCATGTGGAGAAGGGCGCGGCGGTGGCGGCGGGGCAGGTCATCGCCGACTCGGGCAACACCGGGCGCTCCACGGCGCCGCACCTGCACTTCACCCTGCGGGTGGGCCGGGACGCCGTAGACCCCGAACGTTTTCGGCCCACGTTAGAGGCGGGGGGATGAACCCCACGGATCTCGACGAGACCCTGCGCGAGAAGACCTCGGCCTCTACGGGCCAGCTCTTGTTACGCGCGGCGCGGCTCTTGGACGAGCGGGCCCTGGCGCGGCTGGCGCTGATCCCCGGCGCGCCCCCGGTGCGGCCGGCGCACACCCGGCTCTTCCCTCACCTGAGCTTCACCGGCACACGGCTGACGACCTTGGCCAGGCGCCTCGGCGTCTCCAAGCAGGCCGTGGCGCCCCTCGTCACGGAGCTGGTGATGTGGGGCCTCGTCGAGCAGCTGCCCGACCCCTCGGATCGCCGGGCGTCTCTGGTGCGGTTCACCCCCGACGGCCTCGCCGCGCTCACCCATGGCCTCGGGCTCTTGGGCGAGCTGGAGGCCGAGATCAGCGCCGAGGTGGGCGCCGAGCGCGCCGCGGTCTTTCGGGAGGTGCTGGAGGTGTGGGTGAAGGTGCTCAGCCGCGCTTGACGCCGAGCCAGATCACATGGCGGTGGCCGCCCTTCTTGCCCCGGGCGCGCACCTCGACGGGCTCCACGTCAAAGCCCGCGCGCTCGATGCGGCGGGTGAAGGCCCGGTCGTCGGCGGCGGACCACACGGCCAAGATGCCCTTGGGCGTGAGCGCGGCGTGGGCGGCGGCGAGGCCCTGCCAGGTGTAGAGCCAGTCGTTTGTGGCCCGGGTGAGGCCGTGGGGGCCGTTGTCTACGTCGAGCAGGATGGCGTCCCAAGGCTGGGGCGGCTGGCGCACCATGTCGGCGACGTCGCCTTGGTAGACGACGGCGCGGGGGTCGGAGAGCGGGTGGCCGGCGACGGGGCCGATGGGGCCGCGGCTCCAGCGCACCACGGCGGGCACGAGCTCGGCGACGGTGACCTGGCCTTCAGGGCCCACGCCGCGTAAGGCCGCCGCGAGGGTGAAGCCCATGCCCAGGCCGCCGACGAGGATACGCGCGGCGGGGCGATCTTTGAGGCGGGCGCAGGCGAGGTCGGCCAAGGCGTCCTCGCTGCCGTGAACCCGGCTCGACATCAGCTCACGCCCCGAGACCCGAATCACGAGCTCCGTGCCTCGGCGCAGCAGCTCCATCACCGTGTCATCGCCCGGCACGGCCTCGCCGTCGAGCTTCTCCCAGGCCAACATCAGCACCTCCACGCGGGGCCCGGGGAGTAGCACGACGGGGGCCGCCGCGCCGCGCCGGGTTACGCTGCCGCCGTGCGCTGGCCGTCCTTACAGTCCCCCGCGATCAAGAACCTCGGCGGCCCGTGGGCCCTCGTGGCGATCTTCGCCCTGCAGCTCGCCACCTTCTTGTTGTTCATGATCGAGCCCGTGCTCGCCGCCGCCTTGGCCGCGGGCCTCGCCGCCGCCGGGGCCGTGCTGGTGAGCCCGCTCGCTGGGGTGGCGCTCCTCATCGCCGCCCGGCTGTTCACCACCGGCGCCATCGTCTTCACCCGCATCGGCAGCTTCGGCATCGGGCCCTATGAGCTGGTGTTGGTCTTGTGCGCCTTCGCCGTCGTGGTGCGGGCGTCGCTAGATCGTCTGCCGCTGAACATCCAGTTCCCCTGGCGCGCGCCGTTTCTGGCCTTGTTCGCCTGGATCTGCCTCTCCTTGACCTGGTCCGTGAGCCGCTCTGAAGGCATCACCGACATCTTGCCCCTCGTGATGGTGATGGCGAACGTCGGGGCGATCCTCGCCTTCGTGCGCACCTGGCGCGACTTTCTGTGGATGGTGCGCGCCTGGCTGCTCACCTGTGTGGGCATCGGCCTCGTCACCATCCTCATCGATCAGCTCGGCATCACCGTGGGCGTGAGCTTTAAGGCCGCGGAGTCTGGCGGGCGTGAGACGGGCCTCGGGCAGCAGCCCAACTGGTTCGCGATGAACCTGTTCTTCGTGATCCCCGCCGCCTTTGGCCTGGCCTTGGTGGAGCGGCAGCTCTGGGCGCGGCTCGCCGCCGTGGTGGGCGGTCTGTTCGTGATGTTCTCGATGTTGGGCGCGGGCTCACGCGGCGGGGCCTACGCCACGGTGATCGGCGTGGCGCTCACGGCCTTGGGGCACCCCACCCTGCGGCGGTATCTGGTGGGCGTGGGCGGCGTCTCGGCGGTGGGCGTGGCGGCGGCGGCGATCCTCGATCTCGGCGGCATCGGCCGGGCCCTGGGGCGCATCGCCTTGGGCGTGAGCTTGGAGCAGAACTACCGCCCCTGGAACTGGACGGCCTGCGTGCAGATGTTCACCGACACCTACGGTCGGGGCATCGGCGTGGGGGGCTATGAGACGCTCCTGCCCCAATACAACTACCTGCTCAGCCAGTCGCTCTACACCTACCCCCACGGCATCTTCTGGGAGGTGATCGCGCACTACGGCGTGGTCGGCCTCGCCTTGGTGACCTGGCTGGTGCTCGTGGTGATCAAGATGTCGGCGGAGACGATCCGCCTCGCCCGGGGCACTGAAGCCGTCGTCTTCGCCTGGGCCTTCCCGGCGTCGATGTTGGGCTATGTGGCCTGGAGCTTCGTCGAGTTCACCTTGGCCGAGAAGCCGTTCTGGGAGTGGCTCGCCTTGTACACGGCGCTCGCCTTGGCCTTGAAGCGCGGCGAGCGGCCCCCGGCCTGGGGGGCCAAGCCGGCGGTCACCGGGGCGGCGTCACCCGGCGGGTCATCTCCATCGTGAACACGATCGCCCCGTCGGCCTCGGTCTCCATCTTCACCGGCGGGCCGGGCATGGACGGCGCGAAGTAGAAGATGTCGGCCTTGGCCTCGTCGCCGGGGGGCTCGACGACGTAGATCAACACCGGCAAGGCGCCCATCGGCGTGAGCAGCTCGCTCTCCCGGACCACGGTGAAGTCTGCGGGGAAGGTGGCGTGAGACTCCAGCTCGGTCCAGGTGTGGGGCTCCTCGCTCCCCGGCCCGATGGGCGCGCCGCCCGCGTCCAGCGCCGTCGTGCGGATCGTGAGCCCGGCGTCGGTGGCGGCGACGATCTCCCAGCGCTCTAGGCTCGGCGTGAGCCCCGCGAGGGTCAGCCTGTAGTCGAGGACGGTGCCCACGGGCAGGCCCGCCTGCAGCGCGGCGGCGTCAAAGGGCGCCGGGAGCTGCGCGGGGGCGGCGGCGACCTCGGGGGGCGCGGGCTTGCAGGCCGCGAGGGCGAAGAGCACGAAGAGGGACACCATCAGGCTGCGCTTCATCAGGGCTCCGTGGGAGGCGCCTAATCCTACGCCAGAAGCGCAGGGGCGATCACGGCCCGACCGTCCACTCGATCGCCTCCATGGTGAGCACGATCTCCCCGTTCACCTCAGACTCCAGCTTCACCGGGGGGCCCGGGTGCTGCTTGGAGTAGGTGATGATGTCGATCTTGGCCTCGTCCGCGGGGTTGGGCACGAAGTACGACGTCACCTTGAGCGTGCCCAAGGCCATGGGCTGTTTGCCAAGGTCCAGAAGCTCGCTGCCCGGCGTGGGCCTGGACTCGGCCTCCATGGCCTCCCAAGACTTCTCTAAGGCCACGCCGTCGCCGATGGGGTCTCGGTTGTCGTCGAGCATCGTGTTCTGAACGACGAGGCCGTCCTCGTCGGCCTGAACGACCACCCACGACGTGAGCATGGGGGGCGCCTCGGGGGCGCTCAGGCGGTAGAGCACCGTGGTGCCCACGGGCAGCCCGGCGCGCAGCGCATCGGCGTCAAAAGGCGCCGGGAGCTCCTTCGGCGCGCCCGCGGCCTCTGGGGGCCCGTGTTTGCAGGCGGCGAGGGCGAGGAGGAGCAGCAGGCGCGTGAGGGTCATCAGGACTCCGTGGGTGGCGCCTGATCCTATGACAGATCACGGTCAGCTCCGCGAAGATCCATGACACGGCGCGTTGACGCCCCCGGCCCCCTGCCCCTACAGTACGGCTCACACCCAAGCGGCGCACACCCGCGAAGCCCCGGACAGGCGACATGCGACACCTTGGAATCATCGGTCTTGCCCTCACCTTGTTGGCCTGCAAAGACGACGCGCCGAGCGGCGACGACAGCGACTCCCCGCCCGTGGACGACAGCGCGCCGCCGGACGAGGAGTGCGCGCCAGAGGACGAGCGGACCTTCTACGCCGACGCAGACGGCGACGGCTTCGGGGCCCCCTCGGCCCAGGTCTCGGCCTGTGAGGCGCCTCCGGGCCACGTAGACGCCGCCGGGGACTGTGACGACGGCGACGGCGGGGTCTACCCCGGCGCGCTGGAGCGCTGCGACGCCCGCGACAACGACTGCTCCGGGCTCATCGATGACGGCGTAGACGGCGACGGCGACGGCGTAGACGACTGCGGCGACTCCTGCTTCTTTGAGGCCTTGCCCGCAGACGGCGAGGTCGTGTCTTACGACGGGGAGTGCGCCATCGACAGCACCTTCGACGGCGCGGGCTGGGAGGGTGAGGTCACCCGCATCGGCGGCACGCAGTTCGGCAACGGGGTGCTCGTCGCCCAGACGAACGACGACGACGGCGACGGGCTGATCACCGGCGCCGACATCCCCGACCTCATCGTCATGAACCCCAACACCTTCTCCACCAGCAAAGAGGAGCTCGACCTCAACTTTGACGGCCTCTACGACCCCCTGGAGTACAGCAACGGCGCCGCGCTGACGGTGTACAGCGGCGACGGGAGCGGCGAGCTGTTCAGCTACTACAGCTCCTCCTCGGCCCTCGGCGCGTTCGACTCCCAAGATGACTCCGGCGTGGCCGTGACCCTGGACGCCGACGGCGTGCCCCTGTTCTTCCTCGTGGTCACCGACAAGGGCGGCTACAACTCCTACTTCGCCGCCTTGGAGCCCGATCCCGACAAGGCCGGGGGCCTGCGCCCGCGCTGGGTGGACAACTTGGGGAAAAACTTCTTCTCCGGCTTCGTGGGCAACCCCGCCTTCGGCCAGCGCGCCGATGGCTCAGCCCTCGTCGGCTTCGGCGACCGCATCTACACCCTCGACGGCGCGCTTTTGGCCTCGGGCTCGGCCTCTTCGAGCGCCACGGGGCTCGTGGGCTCGGGGGGGACCATCAGCAGCCACGTCGTCTTCGCCGATCTGAACGGCGACGGCGAAGACGAGCTCATCACCGGGGCCGAGGTGATCAGCACCTCCGGCGTCACGATCACCTTAGACAAGGACTACACCGACCCCGCCGTGGGTGACCTCAACGGCGACGGCGTGCCGGAGATCGTCGCGGTGAAGCACCGCAGCACGGGGCTCATGGTGTGGGACACGAAGACCTGGCGCAGCACGAGCACCTCGGTCTCGGGGAGCACCCCCTTGGCCCCGCCCATCGTCGCCGAGCTTGACGGTGACGCGGGCTTGGAGATCGTGGTGAGCGGCGCGGCCACCGCCGTCTACAACTACCTCACCACAGGGCTCACGCTCTCGTCGAGCTTCTCCGTGGCCGCCGAGCAGCTCAGCGCCTTTGACTTCGACGGCGACGGCGTACAGACCTTACTCGTCGGCTACGCGCTCATCGACTCGGGCTCCTTCGTCGGCACGATCGACGCCGACACGGTCAGCGCCATCACCGTAGACGCTGATGGCGACGGCCGGGTAGAGCTGGTGACCCTACGCTCGGAGAAGCTCGCCGACTGGGGCGAGTTCGGCTACTCGGTCAACGTCGAGAGCCCCGGCAAACCCTTCATCGCCGATGGCAGCCCGGTGTGGCCGAGCTACCAGCGCGCCGAGTCCCGGCTCAACCTCGACGGGAGCCTCAGCGCCACAACCGACTGGTGGGCGAGCTCCCCGGCGCGCAGCGGCGCCACCTTCAGCCGCGTCGCCGAGACCCCTGACCTGCTGCCCCTCGTCGACGCCTGCCTCTCTTGCCTCGACGAGGCCCTGCTCCTGGGCGTCAACGTGCAGAACGTCGGCGCCAAACGCAGCGAGAAAGGGGTGCCGGTGGCCGTGTACAGCGATGACGGCGGCACGCTCACGCTCCTGACCACCACCACGTTTGAGCGCCTGAGCCCTGGCGAGACCGCGGCCGCCCAGACCTTGCGCCTGCCCCTGCAGCCCGACGGCACCACGCTGGTGATCATCGCCGGGGACGCCGGGGATCAGACGCTGAGCGAGTCTGAGTGTGTCGAGTCCAACAACACCGTGACGATCACCGTCGCGTACACGCCGAGCGCCGCGCCCGCGACGCACACGGGCACGCTCGACGTCGCGTACTCCGGTGAGTCCGTCGCGAGCACGCAGGTCGCGCTGAACGGTGAGGCGCTCGCGCCCGCGGCCGGTGATCTGAGCTGC
>JAKLKE010000260.1 GCA_023150775.1 Myxococcota bacterium | reverse complement strand
GGGCCGCGCGCGGTGGGCCAAGGCGTAGATCGTGTGGCTCGGGTTCACGCCCAAGGCCGTGGGCAGCACGGATCCGTCGATGACGAAGAGGTTGTCGTGTCCATAGACGCGGTGGTCGGGGCCGACGACGCCCTCGGTGGGCGCGGCGCTCATTCGGCAGCCGCCCATCTGGTGCGCCGTGAAGATGGAGTGCGCCAAGGGCCCGTAGCTGCGCTCCCGCAGCCGCGGCAGGTCTTGGGGCCCACGCAGCTCCAAGGGCTGGGGGTGCAGGGTCGTCGCCCGTTTGGCCCCCGCGGCGAAGGTGACCCGGGCGAGCACGTCGTGGGCGAAACGAAAGCCCTCCTCAAGGGCCGGGGTGCTGGGGTAGCTGAGCCCGATGCGCCCGTCGCGCCGCAGGTACACCGTGCCGCCGGGGGTGGTCTCGCTGAGGCCATCCACACAGATGGCCAACATCACGCCGACGTGGCGGAGCTGAGACAAGAAGTCGATCTGCATCTTGCCGAAGCCATAAAAGCCGCTCGCGGCCAACATCGGCTGCAGGGGCGGGGCCTCCATAAAGAAGCCCATCGCCGGGCCCCGATCGACGAACTGGTGCGACGCGATGGACTGTGGCGCCCCGCTCCATCCCTCGATGGCCTGCTCGTAGATCGCGGGCATCGCCACGACGGGGTGCAGGAGCGTGTGTTTTCCGACAAGATCGTTGGGGTTGATCTCGCTGCGCAGCAACAACGCCGGGCTGTTGATCGCGCCACCGCTACAGACGAACACCTTGGCGTTGACGGTGAAGCCCGCGCCGGTGTCGGTCTGGGCGTCGGGGCGTTTCACCCGGGCGCTGAGCGAGCGGACTTTGGCGCCTTCACGATTGAGCTTGACGGCCTGGGCGTGGTGAATGAGGCGCAGACCGGCGCTGAGCGCGTCGGGGATCGTCGTGAGCAGCATCCCCTGCTTGGCGTCATGGGGGCAGCCGAGGCCACAATACCCGCTGTTCGCGCAGCCGCGCACGTTGCGTTTGACCGCGTGAACCTGGTACTCCAGCGCCCGGCAGCCCTCCAAGAGCCGCCGATTGTTCTCGTTCGCCAGCTCTTCAGGCCACTCCTGAATGTTGAGCCGCGCCTCCATCGCCTCAAAATGGGGGCTGAGCTTGTCGTCGGCAAAGGCCTCAAGGCCATAACGATCGGCCCAGTGGCGCAAGATGCGCGTTGGGGTGCGGTAACAGGTCGTCCAGTTGACCGTGGTGCCGCCGCCGACGCCACGCCCTTGTAAGATCGTGATCGCGCCGTCGTCCGTCGCCCGCAGCCCACGCTCTTGGTAGAGCATGGGGTAGGCGTTCTGCTCTTGAAGGTCGAAGTCGCGGCGGGTGTGGTGGCCGCCCTCCTCCAACAAGATCACGTCCAGACCGGCCTCACACAGACCCGCGGCCACGGTGGCGCCGCCCGCGCCGGAGCCCACCACACACACGTCACAGCTGAGCGTGACGCCGTCGGTGAGGGTCTCGGCGGCGATGATCTGGCCGCTCATGGGAGCTCCTTGACGCCTAAATGGTTGCCAGGACCGGGATACCCGACGAGGGGCCAGATCTCTGGGGACGACCAATAGGTCGCCGTGCACAGGCCGTTGAGCGCCTTGTAGATCGTGCGACGTAGCTGGAGGGGCGAGTCTTGCCAGCGCTGCAGCGTCGCGTCTTGCCCGGCGGCGTCGAGGCGGGTGAAGGTGGTCAAGGAGCCGTCGAGCACCATCGCCGCCAGGGCGTTCTCCAAGAGCAAGAGCCCCATGCCCAGCTCAACGGCGAGGCCGGGCTCGGCTTTGGCGAGGTTCGCGTCGATCTTCTCGGGCACGAGCAGCTCCCAGGCGCTCGGGAAGCGGCCGTCGCCGGGGGCGATTCGGTCGGCGACGGCGGCGAGCACGGCGAACTGCTGGGCGCTTAAGGCCTGGAGCGGCGCCCGGGGGGCGCGCGCCTGGGTTCGGGAGAGCGAGACCCCGACCCCGCCGAGGGTGAGCGCGGCGAGGCCGCCGAGTCCTAAGCCGAGGGCGCTGCGACGTGAGAGCTTCATCGAGACAGTATAGTCCTGCGCCTCACGACGTTGCGTCTTGGCTCAGCCGTGGTCGTGGCCGTGGTCGTGGCCGCCGGTGCCATCGGCGCCGTGGGGGTGGCCGTGCATCTGCTCCTCGTCCGTGGCGTCGCGGATGTCGATGACCTCGACGGTGAAGTGCAGCGGCACCCCGGCGAGGGGGTGGTTGAAATCGACGACGACCTCGTCGTCTTGCACCGCGACGATCCACAGCGGCATCGGCGGGCCGCCGGGGGGCTGGGCCATGAACTGCATCCCGGCGGCGATGGGCGCGCTCGCGGGGAAGGCGTTGCGCGGGATGGACTGCGGGCCGGGCAGCTCGCGGGGGCCGTAGCCGTCTTCGGGGGCGACGATCACCTCAAACTGCTCGCCGACGGCGCGGCCGCTCATGGCGTTCTCAAGGCCGGGGACGATGTTGCCCGCGCCGTGCAGGTACGGCATCGGGGGGCCCTCTGAGGAGGTGTCGATCACGTCCCCCGCCGGATCCCGGAGCGTGTAGTGGAAGAGGACCACCTTACCGGTGGTGATCACGAGGGAGTCGACGGGGGTCATTGAAGTCTCCAGGGTTGAACGGCCGGTGGAACGTCGCACGCCGGAGCCCCCGTCGCCACCGCCCGGCGCGTCAATCAGCCGACGATCGGCCACACGCCGAGGATGAGCGCGTCAAAGACGAGGTGGGCGGCGATGGGCACGCTCAGGCGATCGGTGACGATCCGAAAGCCCAGCCAGAGCAGGCCGCAGGTGAGCGCCACGGCGACCAGCGCCGGAGAGCCCATGCCGAGCTGCGCCAGGGTGTAGCTCGCCGTCACCAAGACGACGGCGCGTGGGGTGCCCAGACGCTCTCTCATCGGCCGCCACAGCACCTCGCGCCACACGAGCTCCTCGGCGAGCACGACGACGCCGACGAGCGCCGCGCGAGCCCAAGGCCCCGGCCCCGCGCCCAAGAGCGTGTAGAGCCCCGCCATCTCCGCCTCAAGCCCCAGCCAGAGCGGCGCCACCCACATAAATCCGAGCTGCGCCCCCGCCGCCATCAGGAGCCCAGCGACGGCGCCGAGGCCGAGCCCGACGAAGGTGCCGCCATCGGGCGCGGCGCGTGGCCCCAACGCCCAAGCGAGCGCGGCGATCGGCGCGGCGAAACAGGCCAGGGCCACGGTGACGCCGAGATCGCGGCCAAACCACGCCGCCAGAGGCCAGCCCAGCGTGACGAGGGCCAACAGGGCGAGCTGAGGTCGGCTCACCGCCGCCGCCGGCGCAAGGCGCGGGTCAAGCCCAACACACCCACCACCGCGCAGCCGCCGCCGCAGCCCGAGGCGTCATCGGGGGTGTCGTCGAGCTTCATCTTCCGAGGGTCCCACGGGGTGCAGGGGCCGGTGAGGCCGTAGGTCCAGTCATACACCTCGCGGCGCTCACAGCAGCCGCTCCCGAGCCCCACCCAAGAGTCTTCGCCGACCAGCACACCAAACTGATCGAAGTAGTAGGTGGTGCCCCCCTCGTTAAAGCTGAAGTTGGCCGAGAACGACACGGGATCTGTCGGCGCGCAGGGCCCGGTGTAGCCGTAGCCGTAGGGCTCACGGAGTCTGTCCCGGAAGTCGTCCAGGTGGGGGCACTCGCCGCCGAAAAAGTGGGCGCAGTACCCCGCCATGATCGGCGCGCCGCATCGGCCGTCGCCCAGGTATTGCCCAGGATCGTCATACTCCCCGCTCGCGCAGTGGGAGTCGGGATCGATCCCCGTGTCGTCCTGGGCGACGGCGAGCTGCGCAGCGGCAAACAAAAAGATGAACGTCATCGCGGCTCCTCAGTCGATACAGCCCAGCGAATGCGGCCTCAAGGATCGATCGTGCAGCCCTCACGCGGCCCACGGTAGCTCGCCGTGGCGCGCACGACGCCCAAAGCCGAGGCCTTGGCGACCTTTTTCTCACGGTCGTAGCGCACCTTCACGATGTCGGGGCTCGCCTTCACGAAGGCGGCGCACTGTGCGTCATCCCGGTTCATCACGAAGGCGCAGGAGCAGCCGAGCTTGGCCCCGTAGTTGGCGGCGATGCGCAGAAGCCCCGTGTCAAACTCCAGAGGGTCGGCGGTCAGGACCGCGGCGGGCTTGATGTTGTCCGGCGCGGGCACGTCCGCCGGGGGCGGCAGGGCGCTGGGGTTCACATAAGTGATGGAGCGCTGCACGAGGGTGTCCCAAGAGAAGCTGCCGTCGCGGTCGTCGCCGGTGCGCACGATCACGAGGTCGTGGGACGGGACCATGAGGATGCCCTGCTTCCAGTGGCCCATGGCGCCATAAAAGTCGGGGGGAGAGCCCGGCCAAGGCCGCGCGGCGTCCCCCAAGCCGTAGACGGGCAGGTTGAGCCAGACCTGGCGACCTTGTACATCCCCGGCCTCCCGGTCGATGGCGCCCGTCTGTATCGTCTGAGACACCTCACTCGACGCCGCCACCCAGCCTTCAGGCAGCCAGCGCTCCCCCTGGAAACATCCGTCATCGAGCCACAACATGCCCAGACGCCCCATGTCCCGAGGGGTCGCGTAGACATAAGACGAGCCGATGTAGGTGCCTTTGGTGTCGCGCTCCCAGACGGCGGAGGTGACGCCCAAGGGCTCAAACAGCATCGTCCAGGGGTACTGATCGCCGCCGGTCGGGGTGAGCGCGGCGCCGAGCACCCCCGAGAGCAGGTTGGTGTCGCCGGAGCTGTACTGGAAATATTGGCCTGGGGGCGCGCGGCGGGGCTGGGACGTGACGAAGGAGACGACGTCCTCGTGGCCCTGACCGTAGAGCATGGCCACGACGGAGGAGCTGGTGGGCGGGGCGTTCTCGTAGCTCTCTTTCCACATCGTGCCTGAGCCGAACTCCAGCAGATCCTTCACCGTCGTCTCACAGTGGGTCTCGTTGACCGGGGTGAGGTGCTCACAGATGGAGTCGTCGAGGTTCAACAGCCCCCGCTGCACGCCGATGCCGGTGAGGGTCGCCGCGTAGGTCTTGGAGACGGACCAGGTGAGGTGTGGGGTGTCGGCCTGAAACCCCCGACCGTATCGTTCATAGACGATCTCGCCCTGGTAGATGATCACGAGCCCGTCTGTGCGCACACCTTGGCGGTTGGCCTCGGCTTCAGCGCTGATCTCGGGGAAGGCCCAGGACTCCAAGGCCGCCAGCGCCGCGGCGCGCTCTGCCGTCTGGGGCAGCGTGCTCGTCTTCCACTCGCCGGTGCCGGGGCCACGGGGCGCGGGGCAGCTGCTGGGGGCCGGGGCAGGCTCGGCGCTCATCGAGGCCGAGGGGACATGAGACTCTGCCGACGCAGACGGCCCCGTCGTGAGGGCCGCCGCCGCGAGGGTGATGGACAGAAGCAGGAGCGGCAGGGCGAGTCGCATCGGACCTCCAGGAGGGTCCACCATGATCCTCCTGATCGAGCCTCGGCGCAAGGGCAGGGGGCGTTCGGGGCGCCTCGGAGGGGCCCCCCAAGACGACGACAGCCCCGACCACAAGCTTGTGTGGCCGGGGCTGCGGGTCGGTGAGCGGCCTCTGCGCCTACTTGTTCATCACGTGCACGGCCTCACCCCGGGCGTGTTTGGCGGCCTCCATCAGGGCCTCAGAGAGCGTGGGGTGCGGGTGAATCGTGAGGCCGACGTCTAGGGCCTCGGCGTCCATCTCAATCGCCAGGCTGGCCTCGCTGATGAGGTCGGAGGCGTGGGGGCCCACGATGGTCACGCCCAGCACCCGCTCATCGGCGGCGTTGAGGATGATCTTCACGAACCCATCGGACTCGCCCGTCGTGAGCGCGCGGGCGATGGCGGCGAAGGGCACCCGGCCCACCTTCACGGTGAAGCCCGCGGCCTTGGCCTCGTGCTCCTGCATCCCGGCCGTGGCGACCTCGGGGTCGGTGAACACGACGGCGGGCACCTGCTTGTGATCGAGGAAGACCTTGTGCCCGGCGATGACCTCGGCGCAGACCTCCCCCTCGTGGGTGGCCTTGTGGGCCAACATCGGCTGCCCGGCCACGTCGCCGATGGCGTACAGTCCGGGGAGGTTGGTCTTACACTGCTTGTCGATGCGGATAAACCGCCCGTCCATCTCTAAGCCGGGCAGGTTCTCCAAGCCGAGGTCTTGGGTGAGCGGGAAGCGGCCCACGGTGACGAGGATCTTATCGACCTCCAACACCTCCTCTTTGCCGTCCGCGCCCTGCACCTTGAGCAAGGCCACGCCGTCGCCCTCTTCCCAGCCGAGCGCCTTGGTCTTGAGGCGCACGTTGACCTTGTCCTTCTTGAGCGAGCGGTTGAGCACCCGCACCACCTCGGGATCAAAGCCCGGCAGGATGCCGTCGGTCATCTCGATGACCGTGACCTCGCTGCCCACCTTGGCCATCATGCCGCCGAGCTCTAAGCCGATGTAGCCGCCGCCGATCACCGCGAGGCGTTTGGGCACCTCGCTGATGGCCAGGGCCTTCGTGGAGTCCATGACGCGGTCATCGGCGAAGGAGAAGCCGGGGATCTGAATCGGCTTCGAGCCCGTGGCGATGACGATGTGTTTGCCCTCGACGATGACCGGGCCTTCAGCCGTCTCCACGGCTCACCAGAAACGACGATGCCCATGGTGTCCGCGTGGCGGATCTCTTGGAATCGTTTGCCCGCGGTGATGAGCGCCTTGGAGGGGATGCAGCCGACGTTTAGGCACACCCCGCCGATGTACTCCTTCTCGATGCAGAGCGTCTTCACGCCGAGCTGGGCGAGGCGGATGGCGCAGGGGTAACCGCCGGGGCCGGCGCCGATGATCACGGCGTCATAGCTGCGGGTCTCCATAAAACTTCTCCTGGGGGTGAGGCGTCAGCCCGTCTGGGCGACCGCCGAGGGTTCGTGCTCAGTGAGCTCCTCTTCAGCGCGCCGCAGAGGGTCGTCGCCGCGGTGGAGCCGCGCTTCGATGAGGTGGGGGCCGCCATGCGCCCGGGCCTCGGCCACCGCCGAGAGCACCGCCGTCACGAGGCCGCCGTCGACGGTCGTGGCGTGAACACCGAAGGCCAGGGCCTTCGACGCCAAGGTGCCCGCGAGCTGCCGGGCCAGGGGCGCGCCGGGCTCGTCGAGGTTCCAGGTGTGGGCGACGATGATGAGGTTCACCCGGTGGAGCGCCGCGAGGTTGAGCGCCTCATGAAAGGCCCCACAGGACGCCGAGCCCTGGCCGATGAAACACAGAGTCGCGCGGTCGCGCTCGGCGAGGCTGAGCCCCACGGCGTGCAGCAGGCGGTTCGCCGGGTCGAGGCTCACCGGGGCCACCCGATACGGTCGCGCGCCCAAGGAGGCGTCCGCGAGCCGCTCGACGGGGCAGCCACGAAGCACCGCGCCCACCCGCTCACGCTGGCCGGGCACGATCCAGTCTTTGCGCTCAACACCGAGCACACCGCCGACGATCACCGCCTCCAGGCCTTGCACCACGATGGGGAAAGGCTTGGGGCCGTTGGCGTTGAGCGTCTGTGCGGCGTCTCGAACTTGGCGTATCGCCTCACGCATCGACATCAGGCCATCTCCAAGAAGAGGGCGTCGGGATCCTCTAACAGCGCCTTGAGCGCCGAGACGAAGCGAGCGGCCACCGCGCCGTCGATGATGCGGTGGTCGAAGCTGGGGGAGAGGTACAACATCTCGCGGATGACGATCTGGTCGTCGCGCACCACGGGGCGCTTGACGATCTTGTTCACGCCGAGGATCGCGACCTCGGGGTGATTGAGGATCGGCGTGGCGAACACCCCGCCGATGTTGCCCACAGACGTGATGGTGAAGGTGCCGCCCTGCAGCTCATCCACACGAACCTTGCCCTCACGAACGCGGGAGGTGACGTCTTGAAGCTCGGCGGCGAGCTGCAAAACGCTCTTGCGCTCGACGTTTTTGATCACCGGCACATACAGACCTTGGGGGCTGTCTGTGGCCACGCCGATGTTCACGTCACCCTTGACGACGAGGGTGAAGGGGTCCTCGATCACGTTGGCGTTGACGTTCGGGAACTCACGGAAGACCGCCGCCAGGGCCTTCATGATGAAGGGGATGTAGGTGAGCTTCACCCCTTTGGCCTCGGCCCGGACCTTGAGGCGACCGCGCAGGGCCACGAGCTCCGTCATGTCGATCTCATCGACGTAGGTGAAGTGCGGCGCGGTGCTGTAGGCCTTCACCATCTGCTGGGCGATCTTGCGGCGCAGGCCGATGATCGGGATGTGGGTCTCGGCGCCGGTGGGCTGCGGCGCGGCCTGGGGCACGGCGACGGGGATGACCGGCTCGGCGGCGATGACCGGGGCGGCCACGACGGGGGCGGCCACAGGAGCGGCGGCGACGGGGGCCTCGACGCTGGGCTGGGTGTACCGCGCGAGGTCGTCGTGGGTGACGCGGCCACCTTTGCCGCTGCCGGGGACGGCGTGGATGTCGAGCTCAAGCTCACGGGCGTGGCGGCGCACGGCGGGGGTGGCCAGGGCCTTGTTGCCCTCACGCAGCTCAGCGGGCGCCGGCGGCGCGACGGGCGCGGGGGGCACCACCGCCAACGGCGCGGGGGCCGCCTTGACCGGCGCCGCCGCGG
>JAKLKE010000025.1 GCA_023150775.1 Myxococcota bacterium | reverse complement strand
GAAGAAGACAACGTCGGCGCCGCGATCTTCGGCGATGACCGCGTCTGCCACGAGGGCGACACCGTGCGCCGCACGGGCCAGATCGTCTCCGTGCCCACGGGCCCCGCGCTCTTGGGCCGCGTCGTGGACGCCCTCGGTCGCGCCATCGACGGCGGCGACCCGATCCCCCAAGAGAACATGCGCCCCATCGAGATCAAGGCGCCGGGCATCATCCCCCGCAAGTCGGTGCATGAGCCCATGCAGACGGGCATCAAGGCCATCGACACGATGATCCCCATCGGCCGCGGCCAGCGCGAGCTGATCATCGGCGACCGCCAGACGGGCAAGACGGCCATCGCCATCGACACCATCATCAACCAGCGGAAGTTCAAGGACGATCCCAAGCTGAAGATGCACTGCATCTACGTGGCGATCGGCCAGAAGCAGTCCACGGTGGCCCAGGTGGTCGAGCGCCTCAAGCGTTACGGCGCGATGGAGTACACCACCGTCGTCTCCGCCCCCGCCGCCGCCCCCGCGCCCCTGCAGTTCCTCGCGCCCTTCGCCGGCTGCACCATCGGCGAGTACTTCCGCGACAACGGCATGCACGCGCTGGTCATCTACGACGACCTCTCCAAGCAGGCCGCCGCGTACCGCCAGCTCTCCCTGCTGCTCCGCCGCCCGCCCGGTCGTGAGGCCTACCCCGGCGACGTGTTCTACGTGCACAGCCGGCTCCTGGAGCGCGCCGCCAAGATGTCCGACGCGCGTGGCGGCGGGTCGCTCACCGCGCTCCCGATCATCGAGACCCAGGCCGGTGACGTCTCGGCGTACATCCCCACGAACGTCATCTCCATCACCGACGGCCAGATCTTCTTGGAGTCCGACCTGTTCTTCCAGGGCGTGCGCCCTGCGGTGAACGTCGGTATCTCGGTGTCCCGCGTCGGCGGCTCCGCCCAGGTCAAGTGTATGCGGGAGCTCGCCGGTACGCTCCGCCTGGACCTGGCGTCTTACCGTGAGCTCGCGGCCTTCGCCCAGTTCGGCTCCGACCTCGACGCCTCCACCCAGAAGACGCTCACCCAAGGCGCCCGCATGGTGGAGCTGCTCAAGCAGCCCCAGTACCTGCCGATGCCCGTCGAGATGCAGCTCATCCAGGTCATCGCGGGCCTTGAGGGCATCTGCAACGACATCCCGGCCCCCAAGACCGTCGCCTTCGCCGCCGCGCTGCGCGACCACTTCGAGGCCAACCAGAAGGCGCTCCTCGACGAGTTCCGTGAGAAGCTCAACGCGGGCTTCCAGCGCAAAGACGACTCCGGCAAGGTGAAGGCTGGCGACGAGAAGAAGATGGACAAGGCCAAGATCATCCAGGCCATCCGCGACTTCAAGTCGGTGTGGAAGGCCTGATCTTCTCCCTCGGGAAACTCGCTCAAGGAGCCCGCTGTGGCCTCTCTCCGCGACATTAAGCGCCGGATCCAGTCGGTCAAAAACACCCGACAGATCACCAAGGCCATGAAGATGGTCTCCGGCGCCAAGCTCAAGCGCGCGACGGATCGTGCCGTCGCCGCTCGCCCTTACCAGGAGTCGCTCTCCCGGGTGCTCGGTCGTGTGGCCGCCGCCGCGGGCGACACGATCACCCACCCCCTGCTCGTTCAGCATGAGCAGGTGGAGAAGGTGCTCGTCGTCGTGATGGGCTCCGATCGTGGTCTGTGCGGCTCGTTCAACGGCAACATCTTCCGCCGCTTGGAGCGCCACATCGAGAAGGAGCGTGAGGGCGGCAAGACCATCTCTCTGCGCACCTTCGGCAAGAAGGCCCGCGGGCACTTCGGCCGCCGCAACTACAACATCGTCAGCTCGGTGACCGACCTCAACTTCTCGGGCTACGCCGACGCGGCCTTGGCCTTGGCTGACCAGCTCTCCGCCGAGTTCGCCTCGGGGGACGTGCAAGAGGTCTGGCTCTCGTACAACTACTTCAAGTCCGCGGGCACGCAGATCCCGACGATCACGCGGCTTCTGCCCTTGTCCGTCGCGGCGGCCCCCACGGGCGGCGGCGACGCGGCGGCCTCCTCCGTCGAGTACAAGTACGAGCCCGACGGCCAGCGCCTCCTCGACATCTTGCTGCCGATGCAGCTTCGCACCATCCTCCTCCAGGCGCTCCTCGACACCGAGGCTGGTGAGCACGCGGCGCGTATGGCCGCCATGGACAACGCCACCCGCAACGCGGGTGACCTGATCAGCTCCTTGACCCTCGAGTACAACCGAGGCCGTCAGGCGGCGATCACCAAAGAGCTCATCGAGATCGTGTCCGGCGCCGAAGCCATCTGACCCCCTCTTCAATCTCCGACTCGCAGGAGCCATTCATGGCCGCCAACCTCGGTCGCGTCAAGCAGGTGACGGGCCCCGTTGTGGACGTAGAGTTCACGACGGGTGAGCTCCCCCCTATCTACAACGCCCTCCGCCTCAGCAACAAGTTCATCAACGACATCGAGGGCAACCTCGTCGTTGAGGTCGCGCAGCACCTGGGCGAGAACACCGTCCGCTGCATCTCGATGGACACCACCGACGGCCTCCGTCGTGGCGACGTCGTGACCGACACCGGCAAGCCCATCGCGATGCCCGTCGGCAAGAAGGTGCTCGGCCGCATCATGAACGTGATCGGCGAGCCTGTGGACGAGCTCGGCCCCTTGGTGGCCGACTCCTACATGCCGATTCACCGCCAGCCCCCGACCTTCGTGGAGCAGTCCACCCAGGTCGAGATGTTCGAGACGGGCATCAAGGTCATCGACCTCCTCGCCCCCTACTCTCGCGGCGGCAAGATCGGCCTCTTCGGCGGCGCCGGCGTCGGCAAGACCGTGCTCATCATGGAGCTCATCAACAACGTCGCCAAGAACCACGGCGGTCTCTCCGTGTTCGCCGGCGTCGGTGAGCGCTCCCGCGAGGGCAACGACCTCTGGCACGAGATGCAAGAGGGCGGCGACAAGGCCGTGATCTTCCCCGGCGACAACGACCGCAGCAAGGCCGCCCTGGTGTACGGCCAGATGAACGAGCCCCCCGGCGCCCGCGCCCGCGTGGCCCTCTCCGCGCTCACCATCGCCGAGCACTTCCGCGACGTGGACGGCCAGGACGTGCTCCTGTTCGTCGACAACATCTTCCGCTTCACCCAAGCGGGCTCCGAGGTGTCCGCGCTCCTCGGTCGTATGCCCAGCGCCGTCGGTTACCAGCCGACCCTCGGCACCGAGATGGGTATGCTCCAAGAGCGCATCACCACCACGAACAAGGGCTCGATCACCTCGGTGCAGGCCGTCTACGTGCCCGCCGACGACTTGACCGACCCGGCCCCGGCGACGACCTTCGCCCACCTCGACGCCACCACGGTGCTCAGCCGTAAGGTCGCCGAGAAGGGCATCTACCCCGCCGTGGACCCCCTCGACTCCACCTCCCGCCTGGTGGACCCGAACATCCTCGGCGACGAGCACTACAACACCGCTCGCCAGGTGCAGCAGATCCTCCAGCGCTACAAGGATCTGCAAGACATCATCGCCATCCTCGGCATGGAGGAGCTGTCCGATGAGGACAAGGCGATCGTCGGTCGCGCCCGCCGCATCGAGAAGTTCTTGAGCCAGCCCTTCCACGTCGCCGAGCAGTTCACCGGCCTCCGCGGCGCCTACGTCAAGAAGGAGGACACCATCCGCTCCTTCAAGGCGATCCTCGCGGGCCAGTACGACAACCTCCCCGAGGAGGCCTTCCGTCTGGTGGGCACCATCGAAGAGGTGGTCGAGAAGGCCAAGAAGCTGGCCGCGAACTGAGCTGAGCGCCTAGGCGCTTCACGAGGAACCGATGCCTATCGCCGTTGAGATCGTCACGCCGACCAAGGTCGCGCACAAGTCCGTCGCCAAAGAGGTCCGCGCCCCGGGCTTCTTCGGTGAGTTCGGTGTGCTGCCCGACCACGTCCCTTTCCTCACCGTCGTCGAGCCGGGGCTGGTGACCATCACCAGCGACGGCGGCGAGCGCGCGGTCTTCGTCGTCGGCGAAGGCTTCGCTGAGGCGGGCCCGGATCGCCTCGTGCTCCTCACCACCTCCTGTGAAGAGGCCGGCGGCATCGACAAGGCCGCCGCCCGCGCCGCTTTAGACGCCGCCGAGAAGGAGCTCGTCTCCCTCGACCCGAACAGCGGCGAGTGGAAGACGGCGGAGCGTAACGCCAAGCTCTCCCGGGCGCGCCTGCTCGCCTGAGCCTGTCGCTGAGACCGCGCTGAGGACCGCCAAGGGCTCACTCTTGGCGGTCTTCTGCGCTCTGGGGCTCGTGCAGGTGGGGGGTGATGTTAGGCTCTCGGCATGAAGGCGCTCGTCATCGCGCTGTGGTTCAGCACGGCACAGCATCGCCTCCCTGAGCGGGCCTCGGCGGCGGCGTATTACCTGCTGTTCGCGGGACTGCCGTTCATCGTCGCGCTCCTCGATGTGCTCACGCTCCTGCACCTCGACGCCCAGCTCCGCACGCTGCAGCTCGTCATCCAGGAGACCTTCCCGCCGGACATCGCCACGCTGTTCTTGGCGGAGCTGGGCCGGGTGGTGGAGGCGCGCTCGGCGCCCCGGGCGCTCTTGGCCTTCGGCCTCGCGGTCTACAGCGGCGAGAAGGCTGTAAACAGCTTGATCCAGGGGGTGAACGTCGCCTACGCCACGCCGACGCCACGGAACATGCTCCTCGACCGGCTCATGGCGGCGGTCATGACCGGGCTCGGCCTCTTGTTGAGCCTGTTCGTGGTGTTTCTGCTCACCGGCGGCGCCTGGGCGTTCACGGCGATGGCCGAGGCTGGGCTGATCTCGATGGGCACGCTCTCGACCCTCACCGTGCTGCGCCTGCCCGTGGTGCTGCTCACCCTGCACCTCTTGGTGAACGTGCTCTACCGCGTCGCCGCGGACACGCCGCTGGCCTGGCGCTGGGCGAGCTGGGGCAGCGTGATCGCGACCTTGGGCTTCGTGGCCGTGGCCGAGGGGTTTCAGCTCTACGTTACCCGCGTCGCCGACCTCGGCGCCACCTATGGCTCCTTAGGCGCGGCGATCGGCCTGCTCCTGTTCTTGCAGCTCACGGCGTCCTGCGTGCTCTTCGGCGCGGAGATCGACGCGGCGCTGCTCAAACAACGGGGCGGCAAGACGACGCGGCCCACGCCCCGCTGGAAACGCCGCCTCGTCTCCGCGCCGCCGCCAGTGGGCCGAGACGAGGCCTAGGCGCCTCAGTCTTTGCCGGCCTCTTTTAAGAAGGCCTTGGTCGTCTCGTGCTGGGGGTCGCCGAAGACCTTGTCCGGCGGCCCAAACTCGACGTCATGGCCCCCGGCGAAGACATGAACGTGATCGCTCACCTGCCGGGCGAAGCGCATGGAGTGGGTCACGACGATCATCGTCTGGTCGGCCTTGGCGAGATCGGAGATCACCCCGAGCACCTCGTTGGCCATCACCGGGTCCAGCGCTGAGGTGGGCTCATCAAAGAGGATCGCCTCGGGGCGCATCATCAGGGTGCGGGCGATGGCCACACGCTGCTGCTGGCCGCCGGAGAGGTCGCGGGGGTAGGCCTCGGCCTTCGCGAGCAGGCCCACACGGTCCAAGAGCGACACGGCGCGGGCGACGGCGGCCTCTTTGGGCTCCTTGTCCACGAGCATCGGCGCCTCGATGAGGTTTCCGAGCACGCTCAGGTGCGGGAAGAGGTTGAACTGCTGGAAGACGAAGCCGACGACCTTCCGCACCTTCTGGAGCTGCGCGGCGTCTCTGCGCGGGTGCAGGTTCGCCGAGAGCACGTGGGGGCCGACGCGCACGGCGCCGCCCTGGAAGGTCTCCAGGCCGTTGATGCAGCGCAAGAACGTAGACTTGCCGCCGCCAGACGGCCCGATGATCGCCGCGACCTCACCCCGGTTGACCGTGAGCGAGATGCCCTTGAGGATCTCGAGCTCGCCGTGGCGTTTGAAGAGGGAGTCGACGTGAATCATACGTTCACCCCCGAGCCGCCGAGGCGCTTCTCGATGTTCCGGGCGAGCAGAGACATGGGGTAGCTCATCACGAGGTACAGAAACGCGGTCATGAGCATCATCTCCACGACGGCTTGGGTGCTCATGGACAAGACGGTGAACCGTTTGGTCAGCTCAATGAGCGTGACGACGGAGCACACCGAGGTGTCCTTAAACAGGGCGATGAAGTCGTTCACCACGGGCGGGATGACGATACGCACGGCCTGGGGCACGATCACCCGGAAGATCGCCTGGGTGGGCGACATGCCCAGAGACAGCGCCGCCTCCATCTGCCCGCCGGGGATGGCCTGGATGCCCGCGCGGTAGATCTCCGACTCATAGGCCGAGTAGTTGATCGCCAGGCCCAAGACCGCCGTGGTGAAGGCCGGGATGTTCACGCCGAGCTCAGGCAACAAGAAGAAGATGAAGTAGAGCTGGAGCATGAGCGGCGTGCCGCGCAGAAACTCGACATAGGCCGTGAGCGGCAGGCGCACCCAGGCCGGGCCGTACAGACGACCGACGGCGATGAGGATGCCCGCGAGCACCGCCAAGGGGAAGGACAACCCGGCGAGCACCACGGTGAGCCCGGCGGACTTCACCAGCACGGGGAAGTAGTCTTGCACCACGACCCAGCCCCGCTTGCGGGTGCTCGTCACCGCGACTTCAGCCTGGGTGAGCGGCGCGTCGGCGGTGTTCACCTTCACCTGGGCGGCCTTCTCGTAGCCGAAAAACTTCGCGTGCTCGGCGAGGGTGAAGAGCTGCTGCTGCTGTTTGTCCCAGATGCCATAGCGGCTGTAGATGCGCTCCAGCTCGCCGTTTCGCAGCATGAGGATGAGCGCCTCGTTCACCGCCTGGATGAGCTGTTTGTCCCCTTTTCGGGCGTAGATGACGTAATAGCCCGGCGCGACGGGCTCAGCGATGGGGCGCAGGGCGGGGAAGCTCGGCCCATAAAACGAGGCGATGGGCGTGTCTTGTAGCGTAGCGTCGAGCTTGCCCGTCTCCACCTCCCGCATGGCGTCGGTGTTGCCGTCGTAGCCGATCACCTCACACAGCGACCCACAGTGCTCCTCCATCACCTCTTGAGAGGCCGAGCCGGTCAACACGCCGATCTTCATCAGGGCGCCGTCGGGGCGGGGCTTCTTGAGGTCGTCCCAGGAGGTGATCCCGGCGTCGTCGCTCCGCGCCATGAGCTGCAGGGCGTAGACGTAGTACGGCATCGACGCCTCAAACAGCTCGGCGCGCTCCGGGGACCACTCGTAGCCGTTGATGACGAGCTGCACCTTCTCGGCGCGCAGCAGATCGAGGAGCTTGTCCCACTGGCCTTGGGAGAACTCCGGCGTCACCTGGAGGTACTCCCCGAGCTTGTCGGCGAGGTCTACCTCAAAGCCGGTGACCTGCTCCGGGTCGTCTTCGCGGGGGAAGATGAAGGGGCCGCCGCCCTCCATGTCCGAGCCCCAGACGAGGCGTTTGTCCTTCTGAATCGTGTCCCAGGTGGAGCCGCCGCTGTTCCCGGAGGCGCCTTGGGGTGGGGTCTCCTGGGCGGCGGCGAGCCGGGGCAGGCACAGCGTGACCAGGACAAAGAGCAGCCCGAACAGTCCCTTCATCTGTGTCACTCCTCGTCGTAGACGGCAGAATAGTAGCTCGGCTCGGGGCGGAACAGGTTCAGCGCCACAAACACGCCTGGCGACATCTGGGCCTCTTTGGCGGACCACATGAGCTTGCCTTCAGCCATGACCTGCAGCCAGTCGCGGATCGTGACCTTGCCGCCCGCGCTCACGGCGCTGCGATAGACCCCGGTGTCGGCGTAAGATCCCAAGGCGAGGTCGGGGTCAAGGTTCACCTCACCCCGCACGGTCGGGTTCACCGAGGCCTCGGGCATCCCGACGACGACGAGCTGGCCCCCGGCGAAGGGGCTGCCCGCGGACACGCCCGCGCCGCCGTCGAGGGCCACGGTGAGCAGCTCGTGGGGGTAGACCTCACCGGAGTAAAACAGGGCGTAGAAGCCGTCTTGGGGGTAGGTCACGAAGCCGGTCCAGGTGGACCACAGCTCCGCCTCGGCGGACACGCCGACGCCGGCTGTCCAGACCGGCTCGGGCAAGACCTCCCCCTCAGCCCAGCCGAAGTCCATGTCCGAGCCACCCCACACAAACACCTCGGCGTCGTTCTCGAAGTGCCAGGCGAGCTCCGCGCCGAGCAGGCGCCCCGGGCTCGCGCCGTTGAAGTAGTTGGAGTAGGTCGGCAGGTAGTTCATGCGGTAGTCCCAGTCCTCAAGCCCGATGTTCGGGTTGTGGATGCCGGCGCGCACGATGGGGCCCTCGGTGCCCACCTGCACCATGGCCCACTCCGGCGGATAGGGCTGGAGCAGGCTCGGGGAGGCGAGGTCGGTCCAGAGGTCGACGTCCACCCGCACAAACACCTTGCCCTGCTGCATTCGGAAGTCAACCTCACCCATGGTCGGCACAGAGAGGCTGCCGGGGCTGAGGTCTAAGGCGGCGTCGAGGGAGCCGCCGAACCAAAGGTCAGCGGCTTGGGCGGGGGCGAGGAGCAGAGCGAGCGTGAGGAGCATGGGCGGCAGACCTCGAAGGAGCCGAGGACCTTACCACAGCTTGACCGACCAAAATGAAGAAAGCTCAGCGGGGTCGCACAAGCGCCCAGAGCGAGGGCGCCGAGTCGTAGGCGGCGAGCCCAGGGGGCGTCACGCGGAACGACCGCCGCTGGAGCGCACCGCGCGGACCTCAGCGAGCAAGGCGCGGCGCTGGGCAAAGAGGAGGAGGGTCGCCTCGTGGGCCAGCTCCTCAGCTTGAACGTGATCGTGGTCTACTCGGCGGGGGTGAGCTCTTCGGCCTGAACACGCGCGGTCTCCTCGGCGCGGATACGGGCGGCCTCCTCCGCATGAAGGCGGGCGAGCTTCTCGGCGACGGCTTTATCAACCTTCTCTGCACGAACGCGGGCGAGCTCCTCCGCGCGGATGCGGGCAAGCTCCTCCGCGCGGATGCGGGCGAGCTCTTCGGCGCGAACGCGGGAGACCTCCTCCGCGACAATACGCGCGACCTCGGCGGCGACCGCTTTCGGGAGCTCCTCGGCGACCGCTTTGGGGAGCCGCTCGGCCATCTCTGCGGCGATCCCTTCGGCGATGCCACGGCTGATGTACTCCTCACGCTCTTTGACCCAACGTTTGACGTACTCGGTCTGGGGATCGAAGCTCTTGAGGTACATCTTTTTCTCCAGGAGCGCCCGTGCGCTCAGCGAGAGGGCAGAGAGGAGCATCTCGGTATATTGTACCGTCTTGTCCTCATTGAGCAAGGGGTTGCGCTGGACGGCCTGCAGCGCGAGGAGGCTGACCTCGACGGCGTCGGGGCCTTTGGCGTGGGCCAAGGCGGAGAGCACCGCGGCCTCGGGGTTCTCCCGGACGATCTTGGGATCGAGCAAGAGCGGGATCTGCCTTGGACCAAACACGACGGGGGTGACGACGGAGCCCGGCCCGAGGACGATCGGCGCCGCCGCCCAGCTCGCCGTGGCCTCGTCCAAGGTGACGACGAGGATCACCGAGGGCGCGGGCCGCCGGGCGTGCTGGCTGGCGAGGTACAGCGGCCAGCTCTGCCGCTTCTGGGGATCGGGGCGGAGCTGCACCTCCAGGATCGCCGAGAGGTCCTCCCCGCCGCTCACCCAGATCACGCCGTCCGCGCGCAGCTCCGTCGGCGTCGGCACGGTGAGCGAGGCGTCGATGACCGTGGCCTCACGCACCTCCCCGAGGCGTAGGATGCCCGCCCAGCCGAGCAGCTCGGCGGCGAGCAGAGGTCGAGCGCGGAAGAGCTCGATCAGGCACTCATGGGTGAACGACGGCATCGGGCGGCCCTCGGGACGAGGAGAGCCATAGCCAACGACGCCGGGTCGCGCTCACCAGAATATGCTAACTCACAATACTTAAGTATGCTCGAAAAAAGTTTGGGGGACCCCGTGGAGAGGATCCTTGAGCCGCCCTCAGCGCCAGTCGAGGGTCGCCTCAGCCCCGAGGGTTGGGATCGGCACGATGAGCTCCCCCGCCCCCTCCCCCGCCGGTCCAAGGATGATCGTGAGGCCCGCGGCCTCGGGGCTCGCCTCGGGCACGTCCACCCCGGCGCGGCGCAGGGCGGGGCCGAGTTGCTGCTCCCAAGGAAAGGTCGTCTGCACGGCGCAGGGGATGTCCAAGGAGCCCACCACGGCGAGGCTTGAGGGTGGTCGCTCGGCGACGGCGCGCACCACGGCCTGGATTCCCAGGTCACCCTCAGGGGACGGCGGGCGTAACCAGCGCTGGGGGCAGCCGGGGTGAAACGCCCGCTCGGCCTCGCTCGGGGTGTTGAACGGGGTCTCCGCCTCAGACATCCACCCGCTCCAGCCCACGAGGCCCAAGGCGGCGAGGCCAAAGCGGGGCCGGGTCATCGCGGCGGCGCCGATCACCAACGCCAGACCGGGGAGCAGCGGCGCGGCGAGTCGATCGTATTTTTTGGGGATCAGGGTGAGGAGCAGGAGGCCCCCCAAGGTCCAGCTCAAGGCGACGACGGCGAGGCGGCGTGTCGTCGTCTCGCGCAGGGCCAGCGCGGCGGCGACGACGGCGACGAGGACCCACACGGGCCCCAAGGCGCCCTCCCACAAGACCCGAGGGTAATAAAACGCCTGGCTGAGCGCGCTGCCTTCGACCTCATACACCACAGAGCTCGCCGCGTAGGCGCGCTGCTCCTCAAAGTTCAGCGCCCACCACGGCGCGGCGACGCTCGCCCCCACCGCCGCCCAGATGATCCAAGGCCCCGGCCTCGCCAAGGCGAAGAGCCCCGGCAGCACAAAGAGCGGCGCCGTCTGTTTGGTGAGCGCGGCGAGCCCCAGGCCCAGCCCAACCCCCACGGCGGGCATCAGGAAACGCCGCTCCCGGAGCCCCGTCGCCGCCCAGAGCGTGAGCGCCGTGAGCGCCGTGAGCGCCCCTTCAGGCATAAACGCCCGGGAGAGCCCGAGGTTGAGCGGCAGCGCCAGGGTGAGCGCCCCCGCCAAGGCCGCCGCACCCCAGCCGAGCCCCAGCCGCCGCCCCAGGCCCAGCACCCCGAGCCCGGCGAGGCCCAAGAACACGCTGTTCACCGCCCGCACCGCGACGGCTTCAGGCGGCCCGCCGCCCATCCCCCACCACCACAGGCCGACGAGGCCGGGGTAGAGGCTCGGGTAATCCCCCATGTCCTCCCACAGGAGCCGGGCGATGAAGCTCGACACGTCCCCCGCCAGAAGATCGTGCAGAAACAGCTCGGCGGCGCCGACGTGGCCCTCCTCGTCGCCGTCTCGCAGGAGCTGATCTCGGCCCAGCCACCGCGCCTGGAGGCCCACGACGAGCGCGACGACGCCCAGGGCGAGGGCGCCGAGGCCGAGGTCTGCCCGTGATTTTACGCCTTGTTCTTGACTCACACGGCCCCCTGGCCCAAAAACCACAGACCACCGATGATCGCCAGGCTCGGCAGGCCCCAGCGGAAGGCCGGGCGCTCCAAGGCCGCGGCGTTACAGGCCACGGCGCAGGCCGAGAGCGCGATCAGTGGCAAGAAGTAGTGCGTCGGGTGATGGTCGATCGTACACAACATCAACGAGTAGAGCCCGGCGCCGATGGCGCACAGACGCGCCCCCTTGCCCGCCAGCGGCAAGGCGCAGAGCAGCCCGCCACCGGTGTACCACAGCCAGGTCGCATAAAACTCGGGCACCCGGGGCAGAAGCGCGCTCGGGCTCAGCTCCCCGTGGTAATGTTCAGGCCCCGTCTCAAACCACAAGATCTTTACCCACTCGCTGAGCTGCCCGGTGAGCAAGGCGAAGGCCCCGATCACGAGCCCCACGGCCCCGGTGAGCCCCCACAGGGCCAAGATCGGCCTGCGGTTGACCATCCCCAAGGCCGCGCCCACCGCCCAGAAGAGGCTCAAGGCCACCACGCCGGGGTATCGCAGCGCCCCAGAGAGCACACCCACCGCCCCAAAACGCCAGGGCGCGCCCAAGGCGGCCACGCCGCTCACCATCGCCGCGGCGTAGAGCGGGTCGGGGAAGGTGGTCGAGCCGGGCTCGATCATCAGATGACCCACGGTGACCGCGGCCAAGGCCGGCAGGGCCCAGGCGGGCGCCGGGGCCTCTGGACTGTGTGTGGCGATGAGCTGGGCGCAGGCCGCGCCGAGGAGCAGCAGCACCCCCAAGAGCAGGGCGTTCGCGCCCATGAGCCCCGGCGCGCCCAGGCCCGTGGCCACGGCGAGGGGGTAACTCCACAGAGGCGGCTGGTTGACCGTCAGCGCGCGGCTCACCCACAGCTCCTCGGCCCAGCGCAGGTTCTCGACGATGTTGAGGAGCTGGTAATAATGCACAAAACGGTAGGCGCCGACGGCGTGGAGGCTCCACACCCCGTCGCGACCGGGGATGAGCGCGAGCTCCGCCGGGCCGTTCACCCCGGTGATCGTGACCGGCAGCTCCCCCGGACGCAGCGGGATCAAGGCCGCGACGACGCCGTGGCTGAGGTAACGGGGCACCGCGCCCTCCTCCTCGACCTCGGTCACATCGGCGGTGATCTCCACAGGCGCCGCGTCGCCGACCTGCAGCCGCGCGCCGACGGGCCCCCGGAGCAGCAAGAGCGCGGCCCCCTCTGAGCCGACTCGTAAGCGTCCGCCGTCGCCCTCTGGGTCTACAAACCGCATGGCGCGCTGCTCGGGCCAGCCCAAGATCTCGGGCTCCTCAAACCCGGCGCCGGGCTCGACGACCCCAGGCGTCTCAGGCAGCCCTTCAGCGTCGGGGCTCCACCAGAAGGCGTCCAGGGGTCGCCGTAGGTCTTCCCCGCGCCAGACGATCAGGGCGACGAGCGCGAGCACCACGCCCAGCACCGCGCCCCAGGCCCCGCGCGGGCTGTGCGGAGGCCAAGGCGCCCGGTGTCCAAGGCCCGCGCCGATGAGCCCCCACAAGGCCGAGAGGCCCAGGACCAGCTCCGGCGCGGCGCCCAGGGCCCGGGTGATCGAGACGCTGACCACGGCGAGGAGCGCGGAGATCCAGGCCGCGTCGATGGCGACCTGCAGCCCCGTGGCCCGGCCACCGCCGAGCCGCCGCGCGAGCCCCAGCCCCGGCGCCCACAACACCGCCGGGAGCACCAAGACGCAGACGAGCCAGCCCGGAGCGCCGTTCGTGCGCGCCGCCCAGGCCAAGAGCGCGAGGCCGAGGGCGCTCATGGCCGCGCCGGGGAGGCGCTGGAGGAGCGGAGGGCCTCAACTGCGCGTGGGGAAGCCGCTCTCCCCTCCCCCATCGGCCGAGCCCCGTTCGAGGCGCCGTACAGACACGGAGAACGAACCACAGAGGCACAGAGTTCACAGAGGAGGGCCACAGAGGGCTTGGTGGAGATCTGAGCGGAGCTGAACAACCGAACGTCTTTCGCCACCGGCCTCCTCCAGCCCTCCGAGTCGCGGCGACCGCTCGCCCCCGCCACAGAGCCCTCTGTGTTCATCCCTCTGTGAACTCTGTGCCTCTGTGGTTCGTTCCCTCGCGACACCACAGACGCTCCTGCGTCACGCCTCTGTGGTTCGTTCCTCCGAATCACCACCAACATCCCTTCGTCACGCCTCCACAGCTCCTCCCCCCGAATCACCACCGCTCACCTCCTGGCGCCGGAACGTCCACACGCTCCACGTCCTCGGGATCGTGGCCGCCCTCGGCGCAGGCGAGCACGACCCACGGCGCCTCGCCCTCTTCAGCAAACAAAGCGTGGGCCACGCCCGGCGGCACGTAGACCCGGGCGCCGTCAAGGGGCAGGTGCTCAAGCTCGCCGGTCTCTGGCGCGAAGAGCCCCAAGAGCCCGCGCCCGCTGATGGCGGTGAACCACTCCCCCATGCGGCGGTGCAGGTGATGGCCCCGGGAGGCGCCGGGGGCCACCCGCACGAGGTAGACCTCTCCGGCGACCGGCGCGGGGCAGAGCTTCTCCAGGACGCCCCGAGGGTCGCTGAAGGTCTGAACTGGCAGCACGCTCACGCCACGCATCGTCGCTCCGCTCGTGGCCTACCATACCACCCCGGCCTGCGGAGGTTACGCTCTCCGTCATCCCACCGACCTCGGAGTCCCCTCGTGATCCTCTCCCTCCTCAGCTTGATCGCCTGCGGTGACCCCGACCCCTCCTTCACCGTGGACCAGCACGGCCCCACCTACCACGCCGACGTGGCGCCGATCCTCCGCGCCCGCTGCGAGGGCTGCCACAGCGCCGGGCAGATCGCGCCGTTCACGCTCAACAGCTACGACGAGGTGTCGATCCTCGGCGCGCAGATCGTCGATAGCGTCGAGACCCGGCGGATGCCCCCTTGGCTCGCGTCCGACGACTGCAACTCGTATGAGGGCTCCCGCTGGCTCGCCCAGGAGGAGATCGACACGATCCGCGCCTGGGTCGAGGCCGGCAAGCCCGAGGGTGACGCCTCGACGGCGCTCCCCGCCTTTGAGCCCGTGGAGGACGTGCTCAACAACCCCACCCACTCCGTCGCCATCGCCCAGCCCTACGCCCCCGACTTTGAGGGCAGCGACGACGACTACCGCTGCTTTGTGGTCGATCCCCAGGTGGCCACCGACGGCTTCGTGACCGGCTACCAGATCATCCCCAGCGATCCTGAGATCGTTCATCACATGATCTTGTATTTGCCCTCAAACGACGCCGCGGTTGATCAAGCCCTGGCCTTGGACGCCGCTGAAGAGGGCGACGGCTACACCTGCTACGGCGACGCCCGGGTGAACAGCTCCATGCTCGCGGCCTGGGCGCCGGGCTCGTGGTCGGCGGAGTACCCCGAGGGCACGGGCATCGCGCTGCCCGCCGGGCGCCCCATCGTCATCCAGATGCACTACAACAACAGCGGCTCCCCCGACGCCGCCGACGCCACCGAGGTGCTCCTGCGGGTGGAGCCCGAGGTTCAAGACGAGCTCTACTCCTTCTTCTGGGTGACCCCGCGCCTCGACATCCCCGCGGGCGCCGAATCCCACACAGAGGAGAGCGAGAGCATGGTGAAGCGGTATGTGGGCGATCTGCCCGGTCGTCTGCGCCTGCACGACATCGGCCCCCACATGCACACCCTCGGCGAGTCCTTAAACGCCACCTTGGTGCGTGAGGACGGCACCGAGACCTGCCTCATCGACGTGCCCCGCTGGGACTTCAACTGGCAGTTCGGCTACGAGTTCACCGAGCCCGTGGCCCTGGAGATGAACGACAAGGTGCGTCTGAGCTGCACCTATGACGCCTCGGATCGTACCGAGGACACCCGCTGGGGCGAAGGCACCGGCGATGAGATGTGCCTCACGACGATGTTCGTGACGTTTGAAGCGGAGTAGCCCGGGCTAAGGCGCCCTCCGCTCCTGACGACGACGCTCCGCCTCCAGGTCAATCAGCGCGCTCGGCGCCAGCCCGGCCTCCCGCAGCCGAGGCCAGTGGCAGGTGACCAAGAGGAGCTGCAGCCCCGAGGCCGCCGCGGCGTCGAGCACCCGGCGCGTGCGCTCTAAGCGCGCCTCGTCGGTGGCCACGAGGGCGTCATCCAAGAGCACGGGCAGGCCGTCCTCACCGCCCAAGAGCCGGGCGAAGGCGAGGCGCATCACCAGGCCGAGCTGCTCCCGGGCGCCGAAGGACAGCTCATCAAAGGAGTCCGCGCCTTGGTCTCGGGAGATCTGTTTGAGGGCGTACCGTTCGTCAAACTTCGCCGTGGCGTCGGGGAAGATGAGGCGCAGAAGGCTGGCGACCTCGGCTTGAAGGGGCGCGAGCAGGCGCTCTTGGGCGGCGTCGCGGCACTCGCGCAGAGTCTCGTAGAGGAGCTTCGCCGCCTCAGCGTCTTGGCGGGCCTCGGCCAGCTCCGCCTCGGCGGCGTCTACCTTGGCCTGCTGTTCGGCGTGGCGATCGTGCAGGCCGATGGCCCCGGACGCGCTCAAGGTGCCGGCGATCTCCGCTTTTTGTTGTTCGGCGTCTTTGACGCTGTTGCGGTTGATCTCTAAGGACCGCGCCGCGCTCGCCGCGTCTCGCTCCGCCTGCTCGGGGTGCAGCGCCGCGAGGGTCTTCACGAGGTTTGTATGCTCGGCGGCGGCGTGCTGGCGGGCGGAGAGCGCGCGCTCCAACTTGGCGCTGAGCACACCGTCTACGCCATGCTCGGCGCGGTGGGCGGTGAGCTGGGCGCGCAGGCGGTCCACCCGGGCGCTGGCCTCGGCGCTCACCTTGGCGGACTGCGCGGCGGCGGTGATGAGGCCCTTGAGGTTGGCCTCTTCGCGGACCAAGGCGTCGCGGACCTCGTCGGACTGGACGCGGGCGCCTTGTTCGTGCTGCTCGGCCTCGGAGAGGCGGGCGCCTAGCTCGCTGTGCTCGGGCAGAGGGGGGTCGCCGGGCTCGGAGCAGGCGTCGCGGGCCTGCTGGGCGCGGCGGGCGGCGGCGTCACGCTGGGCGAGCTCCTCCTCCAGCGCGGGCAGGCCCTTGGGCGCGATCTCCCGAAGCTGGGCCCGGGCCTCGTTCAGCCGGGCCTCGATCTCTCGGCGGCGCTGGGCGGCGTCTCGGGCCTCGTCCAGAGATTTGTGCCCCTCGGCCTGCAGCGCGGCGCGGAGGTTGTGCTCAGCGTCGTGGGCGGCCTCCCGCAGCTTGTGCAGATCGGCGCCGCCGGGGCGCAGCTCCAAGGCCACACGATCATCTACAGTGAGCGTCTGAGGGGAGACGGCGTGAACCGTCGCCGACTCCCCGGCGGCCAGGCTGCGCTCGCCGGCCGGTTCGTACAGGGTGAAGGGTCGCAGCGCCGTGAGCACCAAGGTGGCGGCGGCGCCCTCTAGGCGGCTCGTGTGCTTGAGGGCCTCGTGCTGGAGCTGCTCTAGGCGGCCTAAGCCGGCGTCGTCGGGGCGCAGGGCGCGCTGCTCGGCCTCCCACCCGACGACCTTCTCTTTGGCGGCCAAGGCGCGGCGCAGGCGCTCTTGGTCTCGGCGCTGGGCCTCAGCGGCGTCCAGCGTCTCGCGGTGGGCGCGCAGGCGGCGACACAGACGACCGGCGCGGTCCAGGGCCAGGCGGCGGGCCTCGACCTCGGCGCGGCGGGGCGGCAGGCGGGCCTCAGCGCCCAAGACGTCCTCTTGGGCCTGGGCGTGGCGCTCGGCGAGGGCGGGGGCGGCGGCTTCAGCCTCGGCGGACTCTTGAAGCAGGGCGTCGCGCTGGCGTCTGGTGTTCGTGAGGAGCTGGGCCTCGGCCTCGACCTGTCCCCGGCGGGCGTCGAGCTCGCCGAGGCCGTCTTTGAGCTTCTGAATACGCTGCACCTCGGCCTGGGCGGCGCGGTGGCGCTCGTCGAGGCGGGGCTGCTCTCGGCGCAGGCGGTCGAGGTCTTGTTCGAGGCGGGCGTGGCGGTCGACGGCGGCGTCGTGGTCTTTGAGCTGATCCCGCAGGCGGTCCCGCTCGGCCTTGAATTTGTCCAAGGCCTGAGACGCCCGCCACACCGGGGTGTCGCCACGTTTGGCGGGCTGGCCCGTCTCGGTGTAGTGGCGCAGGTACTCCGTGCGCACCTTCTGGATCAGCTCCTCCGCGCCTTCACCGCCGAGCACGGCGCCGGACAAGGTCGCGAGGCGCTCGCCCAAGCTCGCCCGGGCGGACTCGGTCTTCACGTCTTCGTTCGGCGAGCGCCCGCTCTCGCCCTGCAGAACCCGCACCAGCGGCCACACGCCCTGGTCTTCAGGCTTGAGCTCGCCGCTGCGCGCCGTCTCACCGACGCCGAGCACGCCCCGCAGGCGCTCCTCAGCCTCCGTCCCGGCCAGCTCGACCACGCCGTCTGTGGGGGATGTGATCCGCAGGGCGCTCTTGGACGCGGACTTGCCGGCGAAGGTCTTCTCGACGACGTAGCTGACGCCACCCCGCACAAAGGTCACCTTCACCCGCGGGCGGCCGTCGCCGTGGGGCTGAATGGAGCGGTGGCGCTCGGTCTCCCCTCGGGCGGTGAGCGTGAGGCCGTCCCAGATCGCGGCGAGCAGGGTGGACTTGCCGATCTCGTTGGGGCCATAGAGCACGTTCAGCCCCGCCTCAAACTTGAGGCTGAGCGGCCCGGTGATGCCTCTGTACTGTTCGACCTCGACGGAGAGGATCCTCACGCCGCCCCCTGGCGCAGGCGGTAGAGGAGCTGCAGCGCCCGGGCGGCGGCGGCGGCGGCGGTGGTCTCCGTGGCCTCGACGCGGCTCTGCAGGCGCTCGACGGCGGCGCGCACATAGCCGTCGCTGGCGAGGCCGAGGAGCTCTTCGCGGGTCGGCGCGGGCAAGACCCCCTCCC
The DNA here is from genome assembly GCA_023150775.1 of Myxococcota bacterium. Classification (GTDB taxonomy): domain Bacteria; phylum Myxococcota_A; class UBA796; order UBA796; family CAJQPC01; genus JADKFE01. Next base: position 14,007 of record JAKLKE010000025.1, on the reverse strand, counting down.
CGCGCACCCGCAGGTGCAGGAGCCGCGCCCGGGCGTCGTCCAGCACACGGTCCAAGAGCCCGAAGTCGTCCAGAGACAGCGCCCCGCGCAGCTCCAGGCGCACGAGCGTGTCGCTGGGGTTCGTGAGGCCCTCAAAGAAGCGGGCCAACATCATCACCTGCTCGCGGCTGGAGAGGCTGGCCTCGTGGCGAATCCAGCGGGTGCGGGCCACGGCGAGGGGCTCCACCTGGGCGGGCTCGCCGGGGCCGGGCAGCTCGACGAGCAGGACGTGGCCGGGGGAGTTGTCCTTAAACGAGGTGGGCTCGGGGGCGCCGGCGTACCAGCTCCGCTCATCGACCTGCTTGAGGCCGTGCCAGTCGCCCAGCGCCACATAGTCGAGCTTGGCCTCTTTGGCGCGGGAGACGTCGACGACGTTCTGGGCGGTCTCTGAAGAGAAGCTCTGCACGCCGCCATGGGCCAGGCCGATGCGCACGGCGTCGGGCGCCAGCTCCCGCCCGGCCTCGGCGGACCAGTGGCGCGAGGGGTCGTCGGCGGAGTGTCGGCGCAAGAGCGGCGCGGGGAGGATGACCGCGGCGCCGTCCTGAATGGCGAGGGGGGCCTGGGAGAGCAGCACCTCGACGTTGGGCGGCTTCCGCGACTTGAAGCGGTCGGTGCGGTAGACGCTGTCGGCGCCGCCGTGGTCGTGGTTGCCGGGCAAGATGTACACCGGCCGCCCGAGGTCGCGCAGGCGGTCGCAGGTCTGCACGATGAGCCGCTGCTCGACGGTGTTGGCGTCGAAGAAGTCGCCCGCGACCATCACCACCGAGGCGTCGTGCTCACGCGCCGCGTCGCCGATGCGTGTGAGCGACTCCAGCCGCGCCTCACGCATCTTCGCGGCCTGGTCACCCTCCACCCAATGGAAAGGCATCCCGAGCTGAAGGTCTGAGGTGTGGATGAATCGCAGCGGCGGCATGAGGAGGGCGAGGCCAGGGAGGAGGAGGCGGGCGAGCGGCGGTGGGGAGGAGCATAACGCCGAACGGGGGCTAGTGGGGGTCGAACAGCCCCACGAGGCGTGAGCCGCCCGCTTCACTCCCCCCGCAAGATCATCCTCAACAAGGTCGGGTCTGAGTACCGCCGCGAGCCATCCCCAAGCCGCACGATCACCAGGTCCTCCGAGGGCACCACGACCAGTCGGTTGTCTTTGTAGCCCGCCGCCGCGAAGAGGTCCGCGGGGCCGTCTGGGTCGAGGATGCGCCCGTCGTCCGCGAGGCTGGCGAAGGCGCTCAGGTCTACGTCGTCGGCGACGTCCTCGTTGAGCCACAAGGTCATGCCGTAGGCCGGGTTCGCCGCGCTGCCCGTGGTGCAGCGGTCGACGCCACCTTCAGGCAAGAGCACCTCGCCCTGCCACACGCCGTCGTCTCGTAAGAGCACGCCGTACTTGAGCCACTCGTTCGCCGTCGTCCAGGCGCCGTAGGCCAACATCGGGTTGCCCGCGGGGTCGTGGTTCCAGCCGCCGAAGCGCAGTCCCATAGGCGTGAACAGTCGCTCTTCGAGGTAAACCAAGGGGCTCTGGCCCAACTTCGCCGTGATCAAGGCGCCGAGCACGGCCTGGTGGGAGGATCCGTACCGAAACACCTCACCCGGCGCGCTCTCCGACGGCAAAGCGACGGCGTAGGCGTATTTGTCGTCGATGGATTGTTCTTCCATGAGCCCGTCGCGGGTCAAGGCGCGGTTGTCTTGGGCGATCCCGCTGGTGAAGTGCAAGAGCGTGTCGGGGGTGATGCCGGGCCCGGCGGCCAGCTCCGGCAAGGTGTCCTGAACGTCCTCGTCGAGGCGCAGAGCGCCGTCGGCCTCTAGCAGGAGCGCCAAGGCGCAGGAGAAAGACTTGGTGCCGGAGAAGATGTGAACCGGCGTCGTCGGGTCATAACGCCGGGCGTAGGACTCGAAGATCACGGCGTCGCCCTGCAAGATGACCAGGGCGAGGCCGTCTCGCGCCTCGGACCAGCGGGCGGCGGCCTCGTACCGCTCGAAGAGCGCGCCCGTGGCGGGGCGCCGGGGGAAGCTGTCGTCGATGGGGATCGCCGTCTCGTAGGCCTGCCGCGCTTGGCAGCCGGCGGCGAGGGCGGCGGCGAGCGCCACGGGGAGCAGCGGGTTGGGCCCAGCGCGCATAGACACCTCGGAGAGAGCGTCAGAGTACACCCTTCGTGGCTGGGGCGGGCCGTGGGAGCACGGCGGCGGGGCCAGGGTCACGATAGACTGGCGAGATGCCTCACCCTCGGCGCCCGCTCCTCTGGGCCTTCCCCCTCCCGCTGCTCTTCGCCTGTGACCCTGGGTCGGCGCCCAAACCCTCGGCGCCCGCCGAGGAGCCGCCCGAGGTCGTGGAGCAGGTGCCCGGCGGGATCCCCCGCGCCGAGCCCTGCGCGGATCTCTACGATCCAGAGGTCGTGCCCGTCTTCGAGCTCGACATCTTGCCCGCGGACTGGGCGGCCATCGAGGCCGACTACGCCGCCGGTCGCAAAAATTACCACCCGGCGGTGTTCCGCTACGGCGACGAGGTCGTCGAGGACGCCCAGGTGCGGCTCAAGGGCAACCCGGCCTTCTCCTGGTTCACCGAGAAGATGCAGTTCGTGATCGCGTTCAACGAGGTCAACCCCGACGGTCGTTTTCATGGCCAACGGAAGCTCGCCCTAGACGCGAGCTGGTACGAGCCCACCTTCTTGCGCGACCGTGTGGCGTGGTCGATCATCCGCCGCCAAGATCGGGTGCCCGGGGCCTGCGCCAACTCCGCCCAGCTCCAGATCAACGGGGAGCCCTACGGTCTGTACACAAACATCGAGTACCTCGACCGTGAGTGGTTGGAGCGGGTCTTCGGGGATCACCACGCCACGGGCACGCTCTGGAAGTACGGTTATGAGCCCGTCTCCAACAAAGAGGCCGCCACCGACCTCCCCGACAGGTTCCTCTCGGCGTCAACGGTGGAGGAGCTCGCGGCCCTGGGTGAGGTGGAGGAGTGGCTCTCCGCCTGGGCCTTGGAGATCGTCGTGGGCAGCGATGATGGCTATTGGTGCTGCAACCACAACTTTTACCTCTACGAGCACCCATCCCGGGGTCTGTTGTTTGTGCCCTGGGATCTCGACGGCTCGTTTGATCTCCAGGGCTACACGACGGACCCCATCGAGGGTTACCCCAACAACCTCGGGCTGTTTGAGCAGCGGCCGCTGTTGAGGCTCGCCCAGGATCCCGTCTGGGGCCCCAAGTTCCTCGACGCCCTGGAGGACGCCAACAGACTCTTGGACCCGGAGATCGTGCTGGGTGAGATCGACGCCTGGCAAGCCCAGCTCCTGCCCCTGATTGAGGCCGACCCCAACCGCTCCATCGGCGTCGAGGAGCACATCGAGGCCGTCGAGCGGATGCGCGCCTGGGTGCCCGCCCGCCATGCCTTCTTGAAGAGCTGGATCGCCTGCGCCCGAGGAGAAGACACAGACGCCGACAGCGACGGGGCCACGGTCTGTGTGGACCCCAACGACGCCGACCCGACGATCTCCCCCGCCGCCGCCGAGGTCTGTGACGGCGTCGACAACGACGCCGACGGCTGGGTAGACGACCACCCCGACTGTGATGACTGCAACCGCCACGAGCTCGACGGTGAGGTGTTCCTGTTCTGCCGCTGGCCCCGGGACAACGACGCCGCCCAAGACAACTGCGCCGAGTCCGGCGGGGCGCTCTCGGGCCCCAAGGGTGAAGAGGCCACGCTGTACTTCTTCTACACCTGGCCCGTTCAGGAGCACTGGTGGACGAGCGGCGGCAGCGGCGGGCGCTGCGGCACCTGGAACGAGCGCAGCTTCACCACGAGCAGCGACGACTGCGCCGTTCAGCACCCCAGCGTGTGCCGCCTCTGAGGCCGCGCGCCTTGCCGAGGGGAGGTCATTTCGTTAACCGACGAAACGATCCTCTCCCCCGGAGCCGAACATGGCGAGCTGGCATGATGGCGCCCCTCCACCCCTCGTCGTCCCGCCCCTGCCCGAGCAGCCCCGCTCGACCCACCCGCCGCGGATCCTGTTCCTCTACGGCTCCTTGCGAGAGCGCTCATTCAGCCGCCTGCTCGCTGAAGAAGGCGCCCGGGTGATCGCCGGTCTGGGCGCCGAGGTGCGCTTTTTCCACCCCCATGAGCTGCCGATGAAGGGCCCGGCCCACGAAGATCACCCCAAGGTGCAGGAGCTGCGCGAGCTCTCGACCTGGAGCGAGGGGCAGGTTTGGTCGAGCCCAGAGCTGCACGGTAACCTCAGCGGCGTGATGAAGAACCAGCTCGACTGGATCCCCCTGAACGTCGGCGCCGTGCGCCCCACCCAAGGCCGCACCTTGGCCGTCATGCAGGTGAGCGGCGGCAGCCAGTCGTTCAACGCCGTGAACAGCCTGCGGGTGCTGGGCCGCTGGATGCGCATGATCACCATCCCCAACCAGTCGAGCGTGCCCAAGGCCTGGCAAGAGTTCCACGACGACGGCCGCATGAAAGACTCCGAGCTGCGCGACCGCGTGGTGGACGTGATGGAGGAGCTCTACCGCTTCACGCTGCTCACCCGGGACTACGCGGATGTGCTCGTCGACCGCTACAGCGAGCGCCGCGAGGCCGCCGCCAAGGCCACGATCCAGGCGGCGCGCGACGAAGGCCGCCCGCAGGATCGCCTGGGCAAGCTCTAAGCCTCCTTCGCCGTGCCCGAGGCGATGCGCTCCTTCGCCTCGGCCACGCGGTCCTTCAGCTCCGGCACGGCCTCGATCACCTTGAGCACGGCCTCGTAGCTGCCGAACGGCGGGTAGATGTAGGCGCCCTTCACCCGGGGGTGGGCGTGGGCCTCGGCAAGGGACTCCCGGGCGATCTGCACGCCGACGCGGCGCTGGTCTTGGCGGGTGTCGGCGGCGCGCAGGCGGTTGAGCACCCGCTCGGGCACCTGCATCCCGGGGACCTCGTTGTGTAAAAACTCGGCGTTCTTGAGCGAGGCCAAGGGCAAGATGCCCACAAAGAACGGGCGCTTGGGGAACTTGTCGGTCAGCTCAAAGAAGCGGTTGAGCACGTCGGGGTCGTAGATCGGCTGGGAGAAGAAGAACTCGGCCCCGGCGGCGATCTTCTCGCCGTAGCGGGCCACCTCCCGCTCAAGCTCGACGTGGGCGGGGTTGCAGCCCGCGCCGATGAAGAACTTCGTCTGGCCCTCCATGGGCCGCCCGGAGAAGTCGAGGCCACGGTTGAGCAGGCGCAGAGAGTTGATGAGCCCGATGCTGTCGATGTCGAAGACGGCGGTGGCGTTGGGGTAGGTGCCCATCTTGGGGGGGTCGCCGGTCACGGCCAGGACGTTGTGCATGCCCAAGGCGTAGGCGCCGAGCAAGTCCATCTGCATCCCGAGCAGGTTTCGGTCGCGGCAGCAGTAGTGGATGACCGACTCGATGCCACAGCGCTGGCGGGCGAGCTGGGCCATGGCCATGGGGCCCATGCGGGCGACGGCGCGGGGGCCATCGGCGATGTTGATCACGTCGATGCCGTGATCGTAGAGGAAGGCCGCGCCGTCGAGGGACTTCGCGGGGTCGAGGCCACGCGGGGGGTCGAGCTCGACAGAGACGCAGAAGCGGCCCTCGCTCACCTTCTTGGCGAAGGCGCTGCGCTCGGCGACGGGCACCGGGGGCAGGCCGGGCTCGGCGGCGGGGGCGGCGTCCGCTGAGGTGACGAGGGGCTCGACGCTGGGGGTGTCGTCGCCGGTCACCGCGCGCTGCACGGGCATGATCGAGCGGACGTAGCTGCGCATCTCGCGGATCATCGACGGCGTCGTGCCGCAGCAGCCGCCGACGATGAGCGCGCCTTTTTGCACCATGCGCCGGGCGTACTCGGCCATGTACTCCGGCGCGGCGAGGTACAACGTGCGGCCCTCGACCACCTGGGGCAGCCCGGCGTTGGGGCTGGCGATCAGCGGTACGCTCGTCTCTTTGGCCATCTTCTCGATGACGTCGAGCACCACCCGGGGGCCGTTCGAGCAGTTGACGCCCAAGGCGTCTACGCCCCACTCCGACATGATGCGCGCGGCGTGGGCCGGGTCTTCGCCCTCGACGAGCTCGCCCCGGGTGTCGTAGTTGAACGAGAGGCAGGTGACGATCGGCGTGTGTTTGGCCACGGTGCGAACGGCGCGAACGGCCTGCCACAGCTCGGCCAAGGTGGTGAAGGTCTCCAACAAGAAGAGGTCCACGCCCTCCTCGTCGAGCACCCGGGCCTGCTCCCGGAAGGCGACGTAGGCCTCCCCCGGCGCGAGGCGGCCCACGGGCGTGAGCCGGGCGCCCGTGGGGCCGATGCTCCCGGCGACCATGGCTTTTGAGCCCGCGCACTCCCGGGCGAGGCGCACCCCGGCGCGGTTGATGTCGATCATGCGGGCGTCGAGGCCGAAGGGCTGCAGCCGCACCCGGTTCGCGCCGAAGGTGTTTGTGGTGATGAGGTCGGCGCCGGCGGCGACATAGTCGCGGTGCACGGCGCGCACGAGCTCGGGGGAGGTGAGGTTCAGCTCGTCGTAGCAGCGGTTGATGAACACGCCGCGGCTGTAGAACTCGGTGCCGAGCGCCCCGTCGAGGAGCAGCACCCGCTTGCCGAGCCGTGTCCTGAAGTCCACTGGAGTCTCCGTCGCCGTCCTGGGGATGGGTATCGTAGACCAGAGGGCGCCCTAGGTCCAATCGCCCTCAGAGAACGAGCCGCGCCTCGCCCACGGGAGCGCCCAGCACGCTGCGCACCACCGTGTACTTCTCAAAGCCCTCGGGGCGGGCCCAGGCGCCCGGGGCGAAGCGCGCGAGGGCGGCCTCCACCGCCAGAGGCAAGGCGGCCTCGACGCCGGAGTGAATCTTCACCGTGAGGCCGAGGCCCCGCTGGGGCAAGGCGACGTTGTACAGCGCGGCGGCGCCGATCTTGACGAGCATGGGCTCTTGGGCGCCGCGCATCATGTCGAGGTCGATGCGGTCGTCGCCGCTGAACATCCAGGGGTTCGCCGCCATCGCCCGGCCGATGCGGCCCAGGCGGGGGTCGCCGTCGTCGTGCATCGCCCGGGCCAAGGCCGACCACGCCCGAGCGAAGGCCGATATCGGCAGCAAGAACGTCGGCACCGAGCAGCCATCGACGCCGAGGCGCGGGGCCTCGCCGCACCAGGCGGTCAAGGTCTCGATGACGCGGCGCTGGAGCGGGTGCTGAGCGCTGCGGTAGTCGCCTGTCCAGCCTTGGGCGTCGCAGGCCGCGAGCATGAAGCTGTGTTTGCCCGAGCAGTTGTTGTGAATCGGGCCGAAGGGCTCCCCGGCGCGGATCATCGCCTCGGCGGCGTTGACGTTCAGGGGCAGGTGCCCGCCGCAGCTCAGGCGCGACTCCTCGACCCCAAGACGCTGGAGCAAGGCCCGCACCTGGGCGACGTGGCCGGGCTGACCGGCGTGGGAGGCCGCGCCGATGGCCAGCTCGGGATCGGAGAGGGCCGGGTCCCCCAGGGCCTCCAAGGCGCACCAGAGCTGAAACGGTTTGGCGGCGCTGCGCCAGGCGGCGTGCAGGTCGTCGCCCCAGGTCTGGGTGGGCTGGCCGTTCCGCACCACGACGGCGGAGAAGGGGTGGGTCGCCTCGACGACCTCACCGCGCGTGAGCTGAACCTGGGGCATCGGGGCCTCGATGAAGGTGGGCGAAGGTGAGGCGAAGCGGGGGCGAAGCGGGGGCGAAGGCGAAACTCTAACCCGCTCCCCGCGTCAATCGGTGCAGGCGCCGCCTCCCAGCCCGGGTTAAGGGGGCCTCTCGTCGCGACCCTCTTCGCCGCGCCGTGGCATACAAGCTGAGTCTAGTCCAGGAGCCCTAATGGAACCTGAGATCTCCGTCGATACCCTCCCGACCCCAAACCCCGACGCCCTGATGTTTAAGGTCGGCGAGCCCTTCGTGGCCCGCGGCACCTTCGAGTTCACGTCGCCCGAGGCCGCCGCCGACTCCGCCCTGCCCCGCCGCCTGTTCTCCCTCGCCGGTGTGCGCCAGGTGCTCGTCACCTCTCGTTTTGTCACCGTGAACAAGGTGTCCGAGACCTCGTGGCCCGAGCTGGTGCCGTCGATCAAGGCGCTCATCCGCGAGCACCTCGCCTCGGGTGAGCCCGCGGTGAGCCAGGTCGAGTCCGTCGAGTCCCTCGACACGTCCTCGCCCCTCGCCGCGCAGATCTCCCGGCTCATCGACGAGGAGATCCGCCCCGCCGTGGCCCAGGACGGCGGCGACGTGCAGTTCGTCGGCCTCACCCCCGAGAGCGTCGTGCAGATCCGCCTCATCGGCTCCTGCTCGTCTTGCCCCTCGTCCACGGCCACCCTGGCCTTCGGCATCGAGCGGATGATCACCGAGGAGTTCCCCGACGTGAGCGGGGTCATCCAGGTGTGAGGTCGTCCCTCACCCCCGTCGGGCTCATCACGCTGGCCGCCGCGTTTGGCGCGGGCTGCCTCGATCCACTGCCGTACAAGCTCGACACGTCCTTGCCGAGGGAGCCTCAGATGGAGGTCTCCCCGGCGGCCTTGGACTTTGGTGAACCGCTGGAGGGCGCCGCCCTGGAGGCGCCGCTGACCCTACGAAACGCCGGGCAGCTCGACCTAGAGATCGAGCTCAGCCTCGCGGTCGGGGACCAATTCAAAGCCGGGCCGCCGAAGCTCTCCATCGGCTCGGACGACCTGCGGGTGATCACCGTGCGCCTCAGCGCCACCACCCCGGGCCCCGCCCTAGACACCTTGATCCTGGCGACGAACGACCCCGAGCGCCCCCTGGTCGAGATCCCGCTGCAGGCGATGGTGCTGCCCGCCGAGTGAAGGCCTGAGGGCCTGGCCTTTGGCTCTGCGCTGCGGTCTCTCTTGAGGGGCCTGTCCAGACGGTGAGGCGCCAAGCGTCCTCTCGGCGCTCCCCCGACCCCGAGAGGAGCCGCCGAGCGGCGCGCGCTCAAGCTCGTCTCAAGCATCGTATAAATTGTACGATACTGAGTAAATTTTGTACGAAAAGTACGTCTTCTTTAAGGCTGGGCTCCGACATCACCCCAAGGAGTCCAACGTGGATGCGCCAATGGCCGACCAGTTCTTTAAGTCTCACGCCCGCCTCAGCCGCCTGCTCGTCCGGTCCTTCCCCGACGCCAGCGAACAAGAGGTCGAGGACGCGCTCTCCGACGCCTTCGAGGTGGTCTACAGCCGCCCGGACGCGGGCTTGGGGTCGGTGACGGGCCTGCTGTACACCGTCGCCTGGCGTCGGCTGCGGGGGGTGTTCCGCCGCCACGCCCGCCGCTTCAATCAGTCGATCCTCAACGTCGACGAGCCCGCCCTGAGCCGCGAGGCGCCCCAAGACATCGTGCTCTCGGCGTCCCGCTGGCTGCAGCACTTTGAGGCGACGATCCTGGAGCACGGCAAGACCCAGGCCGACCCGCTGCGCCGGGCGCTGTTGGACAAGATGGAGACCGGCGACCCCGACGGTGAGGTCGCCGAGCGCCACGGCATCACCCGGGCCCGGCTCAACCGCGCCTGGAACATGCTCTTGACGCGGCTCCTGGAGGGCTGAGGGCCTGGGGGGCGGCGCATCACGCCTCCCAGGCCGTGAGCACGGCGGCGTGCTGATCTACGAGGAAGCGGAGCTGGTCCCGCAGCGCGTCGAGCTTGAGGTCACGGGTGAGGCCGACGAGGCGCGCCGGGACAAAGTTGTCGGCGAGCTTGGGCTCACGGAGCAGCACGCCCCCCAAGGCCACGAAGAGCTGGGGCTCCCCTTGCTCGGGGTGCACGAGCTTGTCGCCTTGGGGGTCGAGGCGCCCGGCGAGGGGGGCCAGCTCCACCACGAGGCGCTCGCCGAGCAGGGTGTCGAGGGCCGCCGGGCTGTGCACCTGCTCGGCCCGGGCGCGCTGCAGCGACCACAAGAGGTAGCGCCGCAGACGCCGCTCGGGCAGACGAGCGAGGGCGTCGCCCTGCTCCATGCGGTCAAAGGCCGCCATGCCCAAGAGGTGAACCCGAATGTTCTTCTCCAAGATCTGCCCGGCCTCCCGCTCGCCGCGCGCCCCCAGGTCACGCACCTCCCAGCGCGTCGCGCTCAACAGCGCGAAGGCGTCCGCCCAGAAGTCGATGTCCTCCAGCACCACCCCCGCACGGCCGACCCCCTGGTAGTTCGTGCCCAAGAGCCGCTGGGGCTGGTGGGCGAGCTCATGCAGGGTGAGCAGGCGGCCAAAACGCGCCAAAGCTTCGGCGTCTAAATCACGCAGGGCGTGGCAGATGCCCTCGCCGATCTTCATCTCCCGGCGCCCGACGCTCAGCTCAAACACCTCCCCCTCGGGCTTGTCGTTGAGGGCGAGGGTGTTGAGCTGCTTGAGCAGGCGCTCGGGCATCGCCTCACCCCCCGCCGCGAAGCCTCGGGGCGGGAGGAGATCCTCTTTTTTGAGCGTCTTGCGCAGCGTCTCAACGCCCCGCTTGATCGCGTCAAACACGTCCCGGCGCCGCAGCTTGGCCGCGTCATCTTGGGGGACGTGGGGCGCGCGGTTCGGGGCGAGGGGCAGGCTGTAGGCGTGGTGGTACCGCTGGCCGTCATAATAGGCGAGGCTGAGCCGCTGATTCCGCTGCTGGCGAGGGTTCAGCGCCCGTCCCGCCAGAAACGCGAGCAGGTCGGGACCAAACACGAACAAGGTCACGCCGCCGTGGTTGGGGTAACACCGGGCGAGGTCGCTGTTGAGCTGGATGAGCTCTTCAGCGATGAGCGGGCCGTCGCGCTCGGTGACCTTGGTGACCCCGTTGGGGTTGTTCGGGTCTTTGGTGGTGTGGAGGAGGCTCACGACATCGGCAAAGTCCCCGCCCTGCTCGTCCATGTGCTGGAGCACTGTGGCGGGCTCCTCCCCACCCAAGGCCGAGAGGTAGAGCCCCACCTGGCCCCTGGAGCGGTAGAGCGCGCCGGCCTTGAGCTTGGGGCTCGGCGCAAAGAAGCGCGGACCCCGCCCAGGCTTGAGCCCCTCACCCAGCACAAACTGGAGCACGCCGCCGTCTCGATCCCGATGAATCACGGTCTGACGCCGCCCCCGCCAGCTTGAGAGCGCGTAGCCGACGTGGGCGAAGGTGGGGTGCGGGGCAGAGCCGCTGATGATGTAGTCGGTGGGCCGATCGTCGCCGGGCAAAAACGCCAAGGCGTCGTCGATGAGCGCCTGGGTGGCGGCGGCGAGCCCGGCCCAGTCATGGTCATGGCGACCGTGGGTGAGACGCGGCACCCCCAGACGCGCCATAAAGTCGGAGAGGCGCAGGATCTTCCGCTCCTCGCGGTGATCGTCCAAGAGCGCCTTCACCTCCTCGACGCTGTGCCCGCCGTTGTAGGCGTCGAGGTGCAGCACGACCTGGTGAGGGCGGATCCCCGTGGGGATCGGGCCTGTGGCGCGCAGGGGCTCGACGAGGGGCAGCGGCGCGAGCACGAGGTCATCCGCCTTCACGTCGGCGGGGGTGCGCAGGGCGTAGCCGACACGTCGGGCGCTGTCGCCGGCCATGGCGACCTCTCTCGCCTCATGAAACGCGGCCTCCAGGTTGAGCCCGTCGGCGATGAGGCCGTAGAGCACGCTGGAGAAGATCCCCGCACGATCGGAGTACACACGATCGTTTGTGCCGATGACGGCGAAGCCCTCGGCGACGAGCGCGTCCCGAAGACGGTTGGAGAAGCAGGCGTTGAGCACGACCAAACGCACGACGCCCCGCGCAGACCTGAGCCGCTCGACGAGCTGCTCTGGCGGGAAGTCTAAGAACAGCCCGTTCTGCCGCAGGCGCAGGTATCCCTCCGCGTTCCCGTGGCAGGAGACATGAAACACGGACGGCTTGATCCGGGCGAGCAGACCCGGGATGTCCTCAAGACCCACGTCCTGGTGGATGTGCAGCTTGAGGGCGTGTCCGTTCTGCGACGAGGCGAGGCGCTTGTCGATGGCGTCGAGCTCCTCCTCCAACATCAGCGGCGCGGCGTCGTCGGGCTGAAAGCCCAGGTACAGGATGTCCGTGCTCGTGCTCGTGCTCATGGCCGTCTCACCAAGGACAAGAGAGGTAATGCGTGACCGTCTCGACGGCGTGGGGCCAGCTCACGCCGTTGGGCTTGCGGCCAGCGAGCTCGGTGAAGAAGGCGCTGAGCGAGGTGTAGCCGCCGGTGTTGCGCCGCACGACCCGCACGTCGTCAAACCGCTCCGTGTTGAAGATCACCCAGTGCTGCTCGGTCTGGGTGCTGCTCTTGCGGAAGATGAAGGCCTCACCGACGAGGCTGTTGTCGGACTCGCGGAAGATGTCCCGGGTCTCACAGCCGTCTGAGCCGTTGGTGTAGTTTGTGTTGAGATCGGCGTGGCGCACCCCCGTCGCGTCCCAGCAGGGGATGTCGCGGTTCAGCGCGGTCTGGAGGTCGGCGACGGCGTCTTGGAACGCGCCCATCGAGGCGAAGAGGGTCTGGCTGACGGCGCGGTCCCGGGCGCGGGCGGGGAAAGGGAAACGCAGGTCGGCGGCGTCTTGGGGGAAGGTGCCGGGCAGGCCGCTCCACGCGGCGAGGAGCTCGCGGCTGGTGCCGCTGTCGCCGGGGTTCGGCGCCGTGGCCCAGCCGATGCCGAGGGTGACGTCGGGCAAGGAGCTCCGGTAGACCGAGTCCATGCCCGGGGGCTCCAAGGGGTCCTCGCCGCCGCCGTTGGGGTCGGGCAAAAAGTCGGCCATGCCGGTGTGAAGCTGCGGGGCGTGGTCGGGGTGCGTGTAGTAGTTCAAGTTCAGCGTGAGCATCGTCTGTTCCTCGGGGGGCCGCACAACAACGGCGGCTCACCCCCTCATGGCGCAGACGGCCCATCTGTTCCGAACAGGACACGCTCCACATCAAGAATCTCACGCACACCTTGGCGATACACCGTCGGGGTGTGCTCATAAGCTGCCTTTGCGGCGGACAACCAGCGTGGTCGTAGCTGGGGGCAGCAATGGAGGAGCACGCCGAACCCTTGAAGCGCGAGGCCCGGCCGAGGGCTCTGGGCCGCCTCGTCGAGCTTCGCGGCCAGGGTGTGCAGCACCTCGTCGGTGGAAGGTTCGCAGACTGCGGTGAGCGCTTCGGCGATGAGGAGATGTGCGCTGGGTTTGGGGTTGGGGCTCTTGGGGAGCCAGATCTTCGCCGCCTCTTGGGCCAGCTTCGCGCCGACCATGAGGGATCTTGCGCGCCAAGCGATCGTGGCCTCGGTGAACAAGATCTGACCCGCCCGTGCGTCGGCGTCTAGATACCGGGCGGCGTCCACCAAGGGCTCATCGACGCTGAGCGGCAGCCCCTCTCGATAGTCTGCGGAGCGTCTCACCCACTCCCCGATCAAGGCCTGCATCGGCAGGCCCAACGCCCCGCCCTCTTGAATGAGGCGGTCGGCGGCGGCCCGGGCCTCGTCAAAACGCCGCAGCTCCATGAGCGCCACGGCGTAGCTGCCCAGAGACGAGAGCGAGGCCGACCGTGTGGCTTTGCCCTGGATCACCTCGGGGAGCAGGCGCGCGGCGGCCTCGACATTCTCCGTGCTGTCTTGGGCGAGCACACGCCAGTGGTTCGCGTCAGCCCGGGCGCTGGGGGTGCCGCGCGCCGTCGCCCAGGCGTCCACCTCGGTGAGCAGGGCTTGACGGGCCTCGACGGACTTGTGGTTGTGGGCCTCGACCTTGAGGCCAAAACGCCAGCGGTCGAGGCGCTCATCCTCAAACGGCGGCGTGGTGGAGAGCGAGGCCAGGCCCTCGTCCCGGGCGGTCTGCCGGATCAGCCGCGCCGCCCGAAGCAGGCTCTCTAGGGGCGCCAGCTCATACAGCCCACGGGCCACGGGCGCGGGGCCGCTCGCCGACAACGACACCCAGGCGCGGCTGTGGTGCAGCGCGCGCTCTAGGTCGGGCGCGTCGAGCTCCCGGGCGGCGCGCAGGAGACGATCGAGGGTCACCAAGGCCCCGGCGACGTCTCCTTGGGCGGCTTGGGCCTCGGCCTCGGCCTGGGCGTCGCGCAGCTCCTTCTCTTGGGGCCCGGCGAAGAGCAAGAGGCGCAGG
>JAKLKE010000259.1 GCA_023150775.1 Myxococcota bacterium | reverse complement strand
TCGCGCTGTTTGAGCGCGCCGTCGTGGGCCTGCCCGCCGCGTGCCGAGGCATCGACGATCTCGCCGCCGAGCGTCTGTGTGAGAGCGTCGAGGCCGCGCACCTCGCGATCCTCACCCTCGACGACGCGGGGATGCTCAGCGAGTGGGCGGCGGCGCTGCGCCGACTGTGTGAAGACGACGAGGCCCACGGGCGACTGCGAGGCCGCGCGACGCGGCTGATGTTGGAGGGCGGGCGTCTCGACGGCGCCGAGCTCTCCCGCCTCGCGCGGCTGAATCTCACGACGGCGCGCTCTCTGGGCGACGCGGCGGGCTGGCTGGAGGGTGTGCTCGCCGGGAGCGGCCTCCTGCTCATCCACCAAGACGGGCTCTGGGCCGCCCTCGACCAGTGGCTCTCGGATTTACAGGACGTGGATTTTCGGTCGCTCCTGCCCGTGGCCCGCCGGGCCTTCGCCCACTTCAGCCACGCCGAGCGCCGGGCGATGGGCGACAAGGTGCGCGCCTTGGGCCTCGCCCCCGCCCCCGAGGCCCGCCTCGGCCCCCCCATTCATGAGGCCCGCGCCCGGCTCGTGCTGCCCGCCCTCGCCACGATGTTGGGCGCGAGCCGCCTTGGAGACCGCTCATGAGCGACACCCCACACGATCCTCGCCTGAGCCGCTGGCGCCTCGTGCTCGGCGGCGGCGGCGATGACGACGGCCTGAGCCCATCCCTCACAGACGATGAGCTGGCCATGGACCGGGCCTTAGAGGCGCTCTACGACAGCGACCGCTCCGGGGGCCTGGGCAGCGCCTCCCCCAAGGTTCACCGCTGGCTGGCCGATCTGCGCCGCTGTTTCCCCCAGAGCGCCGTGCGGGTGATGCAGCGCGACGCCTTGGAGCGCCTTCGTCTCACCCGCCTGCTCACCGAGCCCGAGCTGCTGGAGTCCATCGAGCCCGATCCCCAGCTCGTCGCCACCTTGCTCACCTTACGCGGCGCCTTGCCCGCCCGGGCCCGAGACGCCGCGCGGCAGCTCATCACCCGGGTCGTCGAGCAGCTCCGCCGCCGCCTCACCGAGCCCACCCGGGCCGCCCTGCGCGGACGCCGGGCCCCGGGGCGCCTCAAACACCGCCCGCGCCTCGCCGAGATCAACTGGCACCGCACGATCCTCAAGAACCTGCGCCATGTGCAGGCGGATCGCCGCACGATCATCGCCGAGACCCTCATCGGCCACTCCCGAAGCAGCGCCGGGCTCAACGAGGTGATCCTGCTCGTGGATCAGTCCGCGTCCATGGCGCCGTCTGTGGTGTATGCCAGCGTCTTCGCCGCGGTGCTCGGCGGCCTCTCCAGCGTCCACACCCGCTGGGTGGCGTTTGACACTGAGGTGGCGGACCTCACCGATCACATTCATGATCCCGTCGAGCTGCTCCTCGCCGCCCAGCTCGGCGGCGGCACGGACCTTCGCCGCGCCCTGGCCTACGCCTTGGGCCAGCTCCAGCGCCCCGAGCGCACCGTGGTGGTGTTGATCTCCGATCTGTTTGACGGCGGAGACGCCCAGCGCACCGTAGACATCGCCGCCGAGATCGTGCGACGTGGCGCCCAGCTCATCGTGCTCCTCGCGCTCTCCGACGAGGGCCGACCGGCCTACAACCCGCAGCTCGCCGCGGCCTTGGCCGAGCACGGCGTCTTCGCCTTTGGCTGCACCCCTGATCTTTTCCCCGAGCTGATGTCCGCGGCCCTGCGCCGCGACGACCTCTCGTTGTGGGCCGCGCGGCGGGGGGTTGTGACCGCTCGGGGAGAGGACTAGCGCCCCAGCAGGGCGGCGTAGGCCTCGGACTGTGTTGGGTCTGCGGCGATCTCGTAGAGCATCCCGTCGAGCTGCTCCGCGCTGAGCCCCTCGGCCTTGAGCGCGTCGGCCTCGGACACGCCGGACTGTATCGCGAGGGCGACGCGGGCGACGCGGGAGACGTCGTCTGTGGCCGGCGCCGACACCTCACCTCCGCAGGCGAGGAGCAGCGACAACGAGAGCGCGGTGAGCGCGGTGGTGAGCGTGGTGGTGAGGCGGCTCATCGACGGCTCCCGCCGCTCTGGGCCTTGGCGCCGCCAGCGGGTTTGCCGCCGCCGACCTCAGGGGGCCGCTTGTCGTCGTCTTTGCCGCCGCCTTTGCTCTTGCCGCGATCGTCGTCTTTGCCGTGATCTTCGCCTCGTCCGTGATCGTCGTGATCGTCACGATCCTCACCCTTGCCGCCTTTGCCATGATCGCCGCTCTTGCCGTGATCGTCGCTCTTCTCGTGATCGTCCCGGCCGTGATCATCGTCCTTGCCGTGATCATCGCGCCCCTTGCCTTGCCCTTTGCCCCGGGCCTCGTGCTCGGCGTGAATGGCGGCGGCGAGCTCTTTGCCGCGTAGGCCCTCATCGAGCTTGGACTGAACGAAGGCGCCGAGGTTGTCTACGGGCCCACGCTCCTTCACGTCACGCTCCGCGCCACGAATCAGGGTGCCGGCCTCCTGGGCGCTCAGGCCCTTGGCGCGGCTTGAGCTGAGGACGATCTTGACCTCGGGCTCGGGCACACCGGCGCGGCGCAGATCGCGGGCGGCGATGGGGAGATCCAAGGCGAGCTGAACGCCTTGGGCTGTGGCCTGGTCTTGGGCCCGCGCCTCATCGCCGCCAAAGGCCAGCGTGAGGGGGATAAGACAGATGAGCGAGCTGCAGCGCATGTCGGCTCCGTGAAGGTTGATGAGCAGGTTCGCAGGCCCAGACGCTCCCAGGGCCGTTTTGACGCTTACGCCGGGCTTACATCAACGCGCTGTGCCCAACATTTTTTCGCCGAGAGGGCGTGTCTCACGGCGCTCTCAGGCCCAAGCGCAGCGGGCCGGGGCTCGCCACTTGGGGGCCTGAGGCCGAAAGATCCTTCCCCGCGCCGGGGCGCAGAACCGCGCGCGCCGCCGCCCACCTCCGCGCGTTGCACGATATGATGCGGGGATGAACGACAAGCGCTACAGCCTCCTCCGCCCCCTCCCCGCCCTCACCTTCTTCGCCCCGCTGCTCGTAGGGTGTGACCGTGAGCCCGTCGTCGAGGGCCTCGACGTCGAGGGCTGGTCCGGCCAGTGCGTCTCTCTGAGCGCCGACAAACGTTGGCTCGTCGCCAATGAGGGCGGCTACACCTGGGAGCGCGGGGCGGACGTGCAGGCGGCGCGCTTCCGCCTCCAGGCCGCCGACCTCGGCGTCTACCTGCTCTTTGATGAGGCCGAACAATACCTCGTCGCCAACACCGAGCTCGTCACCCGTGAGCCCGCCCTACAGTCGGAGCTCACCCGCATCATCGGCGGCGTCATCGACGAGACGATCATCTCCGGCGGTGAGTGGGCGCTAGAGCCCTCCTCCCGCGGCGGCGAACGATTTCAGCTCCTCAACCGGCGCAACGACGCCTGGCTCGGCCGCGACGGGCTGGTCACCGACGAAGACGACGCCCTGGCGATCACCCTCGCCCCCGCCGAGGGCTGCGCGGTGTTCCCCGAGCTCACCCTCGACGCCAGCGGCAGCATCACGAAGACCACGTTTGACGACGGCACGCTCTACGGCATCGTCGACGCGCACTCGCACCTGCTCTCCAACCTGGCCTTTGGCGGCGGCATCTACCACGGCGCGGCGTTTCACCGCCTCGGCGTGCCCCACGCCTTGCCCGACTGTGAGGTCATCCACGGCCCCGCCGGGCGTCACGACTTCTTCGGCTATATTTACGACGGCTCCGGGAACAGCACCGGCGACCTCACCTCTGTGCTCGGAGACCTCGTCGAGGGCGAGCTGAGCGTCGATAACCACCTCACCGCCGGTTACCCCAGCTTCCCCGACTGGCCAAACGCCGTCAAACGCTCCACACACCAAGTACAGTACTATCGTTGGCTGGAGCGCGCCTGGATGGCGGGTTTACGCTTAGAGATTCAGCACGCCACCACAAACGCCATCATCTGCAACTTTATGGTGGGCGAAGGTGTGGCGCCCGCCCGGTACGACTGTGAAGACATGACCGCCGTAGACCGCATCATCGATGAGACATGGGCGATGCAGCGTTACATCGACGCCCAGCACGGCGGCGAAGGCAAGGGCTGGTTCCGCATCGTGCAGAGCCCCGCCGAGGCCCGTGAGGTGATCTCCGCCGGAAAGCTCGCCGTGGTGTTGGGCATTGAGACGTCGGATCTTTTTGACTGCCACCTCACTCCGCGCCCCGGCGGCCCGGTCTGTGATGAGGCCTATGTGGAGGCCAAGCTCGACGAATATTATGCGCGTGGGGTGCGGGCGCTCTTCCCCAACCACAAGTACGACAACCGCTTCACCCCCGGCGACGGCTCGGGCGACTTCTTGGAGCTGGGCAACTTCTTCAACAGCGGCCACTGGACAAACAAGACAGACGCCTGCCCCGAGCCCGACATGCCCCGGGGCTTTGACGGCGGGTCGATCAGCTTCACCGACCTCAACTATCCTCGCGATGTTTATCTCAGCGATCCGGCCCATGACTTCACGGGCTTTCCCGACGACCCCCTCGACACCGCCATCGGCTTTGTGCAGGAGATCCTCGGCGGGGGCACAAACGGCCAGTTCTGCCAGAACGGCGCGTTCACGGACGTGGGGGAGTCGCTGTTGATGGGCATGATGGCCCGGGGCATGATCATCGAGCTCGATCACCTGCCCGCCTGGTCGTACAGACGCGCGTTTGAGATCTTGGAGGAGCATGACTACCCCGCCGCGGGCACCCACGGGCGCCACTGGGACGGCCGCATCTACGCCTTGGGCGGCATCTCGACGGTGGGCCTGGGGAGCTGCCAAGACCCATCGAACCCCGGCAGCACCGTGCGCGGCGTCACCGACAGCGCGGCGCGGATCGCCGCCCAAGGCGGATACCCCGGCACCCCCATGGGTTTTGATCTCAACGGCTTCGCCGGTTCGCGGGGGCCACGCTTCGCGGAAGGCGCATGCGGCGCAGAGCAGCAGAACCCCGTCGTCTGGCCGTTTGAGTCCTACGCCGGAGACGTCACCTTCACCCAGCCCCAGCTCGGCGAGCGCCAGGTAGACTTCAACACCGAGGGCATGATCCACATCGGGCTTCTGCCCGAGCTCCTGGAGGACGCGCGCCACGACGCCGTCTCTGACGCCGATCTCGAGCCTCTGTTTCGATCCGCCGAGGCCTGGATCCGCATGTGGGAGCTCGCCGAGGCCCGCTCGGAGACGATCGGCGGCTGAGCTGCGCGCCTTCTTCAGCTCTCGACCGCCAAGGCCAGCTCTTCCCAGCGGGTCATGGCGGCGTTGAGCGCGGCCTCGGCCTGCTCCCGCTGCTTGAGCAATGTGGCCACACGAGCGGGCTGGTCGGCCTCATCGGAGAGCGCGCGGTCGAGCACGCTGAGCTTGTCTTCAAGCTCCGAGACCTTCTTCTCGGCCTGGGACAGCTCACGGGCGAGGCGCTCCCGCTCGCGGAGCTTACGCTGGCGGTCTTTGTGGGCGGACGCGGCCTCGGCGGGGGCCGTCTGCCCGGCGCCGCCCAGAGACGGCGGGGGTTTGGGCGGCTCCAGGTCCTCGGGGAGCAGGCCCTCCCGCTGAATCACGCCCTCGGGGGTGAAGCGCGCGACGTGGGTGGCCACACGCTCGACGAGGTGGCGATCGTGGCTGATGAGCACGACGAGGCCACCAAACTCGCCGATGGCCTGGGTCAACACGTCGGCGGTCAGCACGTCGAGGTGGTTGGTGGGCTCGTCGAGCAAGAGCACGTCGTGGGGCATCACCGCGAGGCAGGCCAAGGCCACCCGGGCTTTTTCGCCGCCGGAGAGCGTACGCACGGGCCGCAGCGCGTCGTCGCCGTGCAGACCCAAGGCGCCGAGCATCCCCCGGGCCCGGGCCTCGGTGCAGAACGGCGCGCGCTCCAGCACGACCTCGACCCCACACAGATCTCCGGGGAGGGCCTGGGCCTGGTCTTGCTCATAAAAGCCCACCCGGGCGCCGCGCGCCGTGTGGCGCTGCCCGGCGAGGAGCGGCAGCACCCCGGCCAAGGTCTTGATGAGCGTGGTCTTTCCGGCGCCGTTGGCCCCGAGCACCGCCCAGCGCTCCCCGGCGCAGAGCTCCATCTCTAAGTTTTTGGCCAAGGGCGTGGTGTAGCCGATGGACGCCCCGCGCAGGCTCATCAGCACGCCGCTCGCGCGCTCACCGGCCTGCAGGCGCAGCCGCGCGACCTCCTGGGCCTTGGGCAGCTCAACGGCCTGGGCCTCCAGCTTCTCTAGGCGTTTGACCCGGCTCTGGGCCTGGGCGGCTTTGGTGGCCTTGGCGCCGAAACGCTCCACAAAACGCCGCAGCCGCGCGGCCTCCTCCGCTTGGCGCTCGGCGGTCATGGTGAGCAGGGCGTCACGCTCGGCGCGCAGGCGCAAGAAGCTCGTGAAGTTGCCGGTGTAGCGGTCGAGCCCCGCGTCACGAAGCTCGATCACCGCCGTCACACAACGATCGAGCACAAACCGATCGTGGCTCACCAACAAGAGCGCGCCCTCGTGCTCGGCGAGGCGCCGGGCGAGGTAAGACCGCGCGTGCATGTCGAGGTGGTTGGTGGGCTCGTCGAGGAGCAAGATGTCGGGGTTAGAGACGAGCAGACGGGCCAAGGCGATGCGCATCTGCCAGCCGCCGGAGAACTCCGCGCAAGACCGTGTCCAGTCTGACGGCGCGAAGCCCAGGCCCCAGAGCGTGCCGCCGACGATCTTGTCCGCGGCGTAGCCCCCGGCTTGGCGGTAGGCGTCTTCGGCGGCGGCGTGGGCGGCGATGCGCTCGGGGCTACCGTCCATGGCCTCGGTGGCGGCGAGGAGCGCGCGCTCCAGGTCGAGGATGTGCCCCAGGCCCTCACGCACCTCATCCCACACGGTCTTCTGGCTGCCGCTCACGGCGTCTTGGGGCAGATAGCCCAGGCGGCGGCCGCTCTGCAGCTCCACCTTGCCCGAGGCCGTGTCTTGAAGCCCGGCGATGGCGCGCAGCAGGGTAGACTTGCCCGCGCCGTTTCGGCCGACGAGGCCCAAGCGGTCGTTGGGCAGGAGCGTGAAGTCAACCGGCTCTAACAGCTCACGCTCGCCCGCCATGAGCCCGACGCCACGAAGATGGAGCATATCAGGCCGCGCGCTCGCCGCGAAGGGTGTTGGTGAAGCCGCGCACGATACGCACGGGCACGGTCTGCCCGGTCCAGGCCAGCTCACCGGGGAGGTTGATCATCTTAAACGTGGAGGTGCGGCCGCAGACCACCGCCGGATCCCAGCGACTCGGGCCCTCGATGAGCACGTCGTAGACCTGACCCTCCATGAGCTTGTTGCTCTCTAAGGTCAGCTCTTGTTGGCGCTTCTGGAACCGGGCGAGGCGCTCTTTCATCACAGACTCGGCCACGGCGCCGTCGAGGAGCTTGAGGGCCGGGGTGTCGGGGCGGGGCGAGTACATGAAGCTGAACGAGCCGTCAAACCGCACGGTCTCTAAGAGCGTCATCGTCTCCTCAAAGTCTTCGTCCGTCTCGCCGGGGAAACCGACGATGACGTCCGTGGTGAGGCTGAGATCGGGACGGGCGCTCTGTAGGCGATCGACGAGGGCGAGGTAGTCAGCGCGTTTGTAAAACCGCTTCATGCGCCGCAGCACGGCGTCGCTGCCGGACTGAACGGGCAGGTGCAGGTGGCTCGTGAGCTGGGGCAGATCGCGGTAGGCTTGCACCACGTCGAGGCCCATGTCCCGGGGGTGCGACGTGGTGTACCGAATCCGCTCAACGCCGGGCACCGCCGCCACGGCGTAGAGGAGCTGCGCGAAGCTCAGCTCACCGCCGACCTTGAGGCCATAGGAGTTCACGTTCTGGCCGAGCAAGGTGACCTCACGCACCCCCCGGGCCGTGAGCGCCTGGACCTCCTCCAAGATCTGCGCCGAGGGGCGAGAGAGCTCGACGCCGCGGGTCGCGGGCACGATGCAGAACGTACACTTGTTGTCGCAGCCCTTCTGGATGGTGACGAAGGCGCCAACCTGGCCCGCCGTCTCGGGCGAGAGCTCGCGCACGAAGGGGTAGTCGTCGGAGTCCATGAAGCGGTTCTCAAGCACACGCTCGGTCTGGGCGCGCTCGACGAGCTCCCGCACCCGAGGCACCTGATCGGGGCCGAAGACCAGGTCAACGTCCTCCCGAAAACGTTTGAACAGCGCCTCTCCGGCGTGCTGGGCCATACAGCCGGCGATGCCCACCCGGGCGCCCCGGGCGCGGTGGTGGCGGACCTCGCCGATGAACGAGCGCAGCTTCTGCTCGGGCTTCTCCCGCACGGAGCAGGTGTTGACGAGGATGAGATCGGCCTCGTCGGCGTCTTCAGTGGGGGTGAAGCCGTCCTTCGCGAGCAAGGCCAGCATCTTGCCGCTGTCGTACTCGTTCATCTGGCAGCCGAAGGTCTTCATGTAGACCTTCCGCGGCGCGTCGCTCGGCGGCTCGGGCTTCATCGGGGCTCCCGTGGGATCGCCCCGCAACGTAGCCGACCGCAGGGGGGGGTTCAAGGCGCGGGGGGGTTCAAGGCTCAGGTCCGTCGGGTCGGTGAGCCCGCGGCCTTCCGCCAGGCCAGGCAGTGCACGAGGGTGATCTCCACCGAGCGGTCGAAGCGCCGCCGCACCCGGGGCACGTCGTC
>JAKLKE010000258.1:7113-8681 GCA_023150775.1 Myxococcota bacterium | reverse complement strand
CCAACCTCGACCGCGCCCACCGCGAGCTGGTGATCTTGGGCTGGGACGGCCTCTGGGACGCCATCGTCGAGATCTCACCCATCGGCGCCCGAGGCCGCGCCGCGCGTGATCTGCTGATCAGCAAATACACCGCCTGGGCCGAGTCCCAGCGCATGACCGTCGTGATCCTGCGAGAGCCCAAGGAGGACAACGAGCCGGGCATGATCGCCGTGAAGGGCCCCTACGCCGCCGGTCTGCTGCGTCTGGAGGCCGGTCTACACCGCGTTCGTGACGCAGAGGGCCTCAGCGCCGTGGCCCGGGTGCGTGTGGCGCCGTGGACAGACGAGCGCGCCGAGGCCCGGGTGAAGGCGCACAAGGCGCTGAAGGCCGATGGGCAGCTCGGCGGCAAGCTCCGCGCCCGGGTGGAGTGTGAGGGTGGGCTCATCGTTCAGTGCGCGCTCCCGCTGAATGAGGCCCGCGAGCTGGCCCTTGACCTCGCGCCGGCCTGGAACAAGGCCCCGGCGCCGGTGGACGCCATCGTGCGCCGGGTGGAGCTGAGCCCGCCGAAGCTGCGGGATCCCTTGACCGGCCTCGTGAGCGGCCGCCCCGACGCCATGGAGCCCGAGGCGCTGCACGCCTTGTTCCTCGCCCGCTTGGACGCCTGGGCCGCAGGGGCGAAGGTCGAGCGGGACGTTGAGGAGGACTGAGCGGCGCGAGATCTGGCGGTCCCCTACTCTTCCGGGATCGCCGGGAGCGGGCGGCCGTCTCGCCGGGCGCTCTCCGCGCGCAGCACGAGCTGGGCGCCGCCAGGCAGCCCCACCTCGCCGGTGTAGCCCACCCAGCCCAGGCCCGGGCAGAAGTGCTGGTTGAGCTTCACGCTTCGGTCGCCCATCGTGGTCACACAGGCCGAGACGAGGCCGCCCTCGCAGGCGCCTGAGGGCGTGATCCCGCAGGAGCGCTCGCGGGTGGCGTCGCCGACGCGGTGGGTGTTGGTCCAGAAGGCGCCGACCTTTGGATCGGCGGGCAGAATGACCTGGGGTGGCTCAAACGCCGCGTAGGCCCGGCCGTTTACCTCGGTGCCCAAGAGCCGCCAGCCCTCGGGGCCGAGCTCATAACGGGCGCGCTCCCGAGGCCGCTCGGCGCCGTCGGGCCCCCGCTCCACCGTCGTCACCTCGTAGAGCGTGGTGTCGCCGGTCGTCGTCGCCGGGCTCCAGCGGTCGATCACCGCGACCCGCTGGTGATCGGCGCTGAGGTTCACCGAGGTGACCTCGGTGTACTCCACCGTCGTGGCGGGGCTCACCAAGGCGCTCAGCCGCTCGGCGGGGGTCAAGGGCGCGTCGTTGTGGTTCGGCCCACGTTTGCCGCAGGCCGAGGTGAGCGGGAGACCGAGGGCGAAGACGAGGGCGAGGCGTGCGGGTAACATCGCCGGGAGTATACCCCGCCGCGCCCGGGGCTCAGTCAAACAGCGCGAGCAGCTCATCCCGGCTCAGGCCCTCCACGAGCTCCCCTTCGCCGAGCGCGGCCTCGGCCAAGGCCCGCTTTTTGTCTTGCAGCTCCAGAATACGCTCCTCGACGGTGTCCGACGCGAT
>JAKLKE010000258.1:0-7052 GCA_023150775.1 Myxococcota bacterium | reverse complement strand
GCCTCGGCGGCGGGGTTCCACCAGGGGTCGGCGTGAAAGACATAGTCCGCCGCGGTGAGGTTGAGCCCGGTGCCGCCCGCCTTGAGGCTCAACAGAAAGATCGGCGGGCCGTCGTCGGCCTGGAAGGTGCGCACCACGGCGGCGCGGTCCCGGGTGGCGCCGTCGAGGCGGCAGGTCTTGAGCTGACGCTCGCGGAGCGCGGCCTCGATCAGGTCCAAGAACGAGGTCCACTGCGAGAAGACCAGGGCCTTGTGCCCCTCGGACACCACCTCGTCGAGCTGATCGAGCAGCACGTCGAGCTTGCCCGAGGGCAGCCCAGGCCGTTGACCGGGCAAGAGCGAGGGGTGACAGGCCGCTTGGCGCAGGCGCAAAAGCAGCTCCAGCACCTCCAGAGTGCGCCCGCCGCCGACGAGCTTGACCACCTCGGCCCGGGCGGCCTGGGCGACGGCGTCATACACCGCGCGCTGGGCCTCGGGCAGCTCACAGCGTAAGGTCAGCTCGGTCTTGGGCGGGAGATCTTTGGCGACCTCTTGTTTGCGGCGGCGCAGCACGAAGGGGCGCACCCGGCGGCGCAGGGCCTCGGCCGCGCCCTTCACGCCCTCGGCCACGGGGCGCTCGATACGGTCGCGGAAGTCTGTTCTCCCGCCCAAAAATCCGGGCATCAAGAAGTGGAGCTGGCTCCAGAGCTCATCCAGGCGGTTCTCGACGGGCGTGCCGGTGAGACTCAGGCGGCGCTCGGCGCGCAGGGCGAAGGCCGCCTGCGCCGTCTGGGACTCGGGGTTCTTGATCGCCTGGGCCTCGTCCAACACCGCCACCGACCAGACGCGCTCCCGCAGAGAGGGATCGAGGCGCAAGAGCGCGTAAGAGGTGATCGTGAGATCCGCGCTGGGGTCGTGCTTGCGGCGGGGGCCGTGGAACAGGTTCACCTTGAGGTGCGGGAAGAAGCGCCGGGCCTCGGCCGCCCAGTTGAACAGCACCGACGTCGGCGCGACGATGAGGCTCTGTCCGCCCCGATCGACCAAGGCGCAGAGGGCCTGCAGGGTCTTGCCCAGGCCCATGTCGTCGGCGAGCACCCCGGCGAGGTTCACGCTCCACAGAAAACGAACCCAGCGGAAGCCGAGGAGCTGGTAGGGGCGTAGGCTCGCCTGAAGCCCCGCCGGGGGCGCCACCTCAGGCAGGCCCTCGAAGCCCTCGACCAAGGGGCGAAGCGCGCCGAGATCCGCCGGGGGCGGCTGGTCGAGGGCCCGGGCGAGCTCAGCGGCGGCGGGCAAGGTGTGCGGCGGCAAGGCCCCGTCTTTGTCGCTGGCCGCCACGAGCTCGGAGAGCAGGTGGCCGTGCTGCTCCAGGAACGCCGTCGGCAAAGGCGCGAAGCCGCCCTTCTTGAGCGGCACCAATGGCGCGCCCTCTCGCCAGGCGCGGAGCAGCGCCTTCGGGTCGGCGTCAGACTCGACGCGATCCCCCCGCTCGGAGAGGCGGATCTGGGCGGCCTCTTTGCGGGCCCGCATCTTCTCGCCGCCCTCGTTCACCTTGCCCGTGAACAGCGGCAGGCGGTCTCGGGAGAGGCGCATCAGCGCGAGCGCGTCAAGCTCCGTCTCTCGGCCGATGGGCAGGCGTAAGGTCTGCTCGGCCTCGCTCAGCAGGCGGCGCTCCTCCAGCACGTCCCGCAGCGGGATGGTCTTGCCGAGGAGCTGCAGCTCGTTGGCCACGATCCGGGCGACGGGCGGGTCACCGTAGACGAGATCCAGGCGGGCGATGGCCCCTCCGCTCGGCGTCGGGCGCAGGTCCAAGCTGAGGCTCGGGCGATGGCTCGCGCCTTGGGGCAGGCGCTCGGTCTGCACCTTCACCGGGATGAGGTTTCGTAGGCTCGGCAGCAGATCCCCGACGAGCCGCCCTACCTCTTGGGTGGTGAACTCTACCCCTCGGGTGAGCACCTGCCGCTGGTGCGGAGCGAGGCCCCCTTCGCTCCACGGGCGCAGCTCGTCGCCGACCAAGGCCACGTTGCCCCGAAAGGTCTTCTGCACCTCTTTGGGCCGACGTAGGCTCACCCGAAAGCCGCCCTCGTGGTCACTCACGACGACGACGGGGGTGACCGGCGTGGTCGAGGCACGCAGGGTTCGCCCCTCAAAATGAAGGATCGAGCGGGATCCTGCCCAGGCTCGAATCAGGCGCTCCCAGCCCGTCGCCGGGAGGTTTCGATCGCCCAGGCGCAAGACGTCGTCGGCCTCTAAGTCCCCCTCGTTGGGCCGCGCCCGGCGATCGGCGCGCACCCGCCCGGTGAGGGGCTCGGCGCGGCCGTCGGGGTACTCCAAGAGCACCTTCACCACGAGGCCGTCCGGGGCCTCGGTCAAGGAGTACACGAGCTGGGCGGCGTTTTGGGGCTTGGGCATTGTTTTGCCCTCAAAGATCGCCTGCTTGGCGGCGATCACCGCGGCGGCGGCGTGAACGCAGGCCGCGTGGCCACACTCACAGCTCCACTCCTCGTCTCCGGGCCAAAGATGAACCTCGTAAGGGCTCGGGCGCATCGTCGAGACCACGCTTAAGCGCAGCTCATCTTCGTCTGCGCTGAGGCCGACGACCCCGCCGGATCGCGCCACGCTGACCCCTTGGGACCAGGCGCGCTCAGAGAGCGTCTCCCGCATGGTGTTGAACAGCTTCTCGACGTTGGGCGTCGCCATCGGGCCTCCGGGGGCGTGTCCATACAACGATCGCCGACCGCGTGCCAGGGGGCCTCGGGGTGACTACAGAGGGGCGCCATGAACGCCGCCGACTGGTTCCGAAAGACGCTCAAGGGCCGCGTGCAGCGCGCCCTGGCCACCTCGCCGAGCCTGCGGGCCATCAGCCGCGCGGTTCGCCGCCTCACGAGGGACGACGAAGCTCCGGCGACGCCCCCAACGAACCCAAGCCCCAAAAAACGCGCCCCATGACCACCCAGCTTGACCGCCGCCTGATGTCCGCTGAGTCCGCCGTCGCCGACATCCCCTCGGGCGGCTTCATCTACACCTCGGGCAACGCCGCCTCGCCGCGGACGCTCCTGCGCGCCTTGGCCGCGCGTGAAGACATCACGGCGCCGGTGCACGTCGCGCATGTGCTGCTCATGGGCGAAGATCCCTTCAACGCCCCCGGCGCCCGGGAGCGCTTTCGCCACCACGCCTTCTTCGTGGGCCCCGCCGACCGCGCCGCGATTCAAGACGGCCGCGGCGATCATGTCCCTATCCACCTGCACAAGATCCCCGAGGCCGTGCGCCGGGGCCCGCCCTTAGACGCCGTCTTGCTCTCGGCCTCGCCGCCTGATGAGCACGGCTACATGAGCCTCGGCGTCGAGGTCATGGCCAGCCGGGCGGCGATTGAGCGGGCGTCCCGGGTGATCGTGCAGGTCAACGAGCAGATGCCCCGGGTTCATGGCGACGCCTTCCTGCACGTCTCTGAAGCCACGGCCATCGTCTCCGCCAACGAGCCCCTCGTCGAGCTCGTCCCCGAGCCGCCGAGCGACGATCAAGAGGCCATCGCGCGGCACATCGCGCCCTTGATCCCCCACGGCGCCACCTTACAGCTCGGCATCGGCGGCGTGCCGGACGCCGTGCTCAAGCTCATCAGCGACCCAGGCTCGCCCTGCTTCCGCGAAGATCTCGGCATTCACACCGAGATGATCTCCGATGGCCTCATCGCCGCCGTCGAGTCTGGCGCGGTCACCAACCGCCGCAAGTCCCTGCATGTGGGCAAGGTCATCCTCACCTTCGCCATGGGCACCACGAAGCTCTATGAGCTGCTCGCCGACAACCCCATGTTTGAGGCGCGGCCCTGCGATTATGTGAACGATCCCAGGGTGATCGCCCAGAACGACCGCATGGTGGCGCTCAACTCCGCGCTCAGCGTCGATCTCACCGGCCAGGTGAACTCCGACTCCATCGGCACCCGCATCTTCTCCGGCTTCGGCGGCCAGCTCGACTTCATCCGCGGGGCGGCGGCCTCTGAGGGGGGCGTGCCGATCATCGCCCTGCCCTCGACGGCCAAAGGTGGGCAGCTCAGCCGCATCGTCGATCAGCTCGCGCCCGGCGCCGGGGTGGTGACAACGCGGGCGGACGTGCACTGGGTGGTCACCGAGCACGGCGCGGTGAACCTCTTCGGCCTGCCGATCGCCGAGCGGGCGCGGCGGCTGATCTCCATCGCAGACCCAAAGTTCCGCGACGAGCTGACCGCCGCCGCGAAGGCCCGCCGCCTGCTGTAGAGGCGCGGGCCCGGGGGAGTCTGGGCGACGGCGGCGTCGCTCAGCGCGCCTCAGCCGTTGTCACCGATGGCCTCGACGGGGCAGTTCTCCATCGCCTCGTAGCACTGGGCGAGCTCGTCCTCGTCCTCAGGCTGCTTGTAGCAGATGTCGTGGTCCTCATCATCGGACATCCGGAAGTTGTTCGGCGCTGCGTCGGAGCAGACCGAGCACAGGATGCACTCCTTGTCGACATAGAAGGAGACCTTCTTGCCTTTGAGCACGGAGCTGCCGGAGGTGTTGTCTTCCCACTTCTGTTTGGGATCAGCCATGGTGTCGTTCCTCTTGTGGCCGGCTGTTGACCGGCAGGGTGAGGGTGGTGTGGTGCGCGGGGAGCCCGCGGCGGCAATCTACCACAGGGCCCCTAGGGTGCAAACCGTGGCCGAGGACCGATCGCGTCCGGCCCAAGAAGGGGTTAAAGGGCGGCATGGCCATCCTCAAGATCGCGACCTTAGGCAACCCCATCCTCCGTCGTGTCGCCGAGCCGATCCCCCCCGGCGACATCCTCAGCGACGACATCCAAACGCTCATCGCCGACATGCGCGAGACGATGGAGGACTACGACGGCGTCGGCCTCGCGGCGCCCCAGGTTCACCGCCCGGTGCGGCTGGTGATCCTCATGCAGTCCAAACAAGAGCTCGTGCTCATCAACCCGGTGATCACCCCGCTCACCGACCGCGTGGTGCGCAGCTTCGAGGGCTGCCTCTCCGTGCCCGAGATGCGCGCCGCTGTAGACCGCGTGCAGAAGGTGCGGGTGCAGGCGCTCAACGAGCGCGGCGAGGCGCTCGACTTCATCGCCGAGAACTTCAACGCCATCGTCGTGCAGCACGAGTGTGACCACCTCGACGCCACGCTCTACATCGATCGCTGCGACACGAAGACGCTGGCCTTCCTCAACAACTACCGCAAGTTTGGCCCCTTAGACCCAGACTTTCGGGATGACGACGACAGCGAAGATGAGGGGGAGGAGTAACGATGGGCCTCCTCTCTTGGCTGTTCCCCTCCCCGGCTGACCGCGTGAGCCGCGCCCGCCGCCTGCTCGACGAGGGCCAGCCCGCCCGCGCGAGGGACGAGGTCGAGGGGGTCGAAGGAGCTGAGGCCGACGCCGTGCGCGCCGACGCCCGCCGGGGCCTGATGCGCTTAAACCTCAGCTTGGCCCGGCAATACGCCGAGGGCGGCGGCTTTCACCAGGCCGAAGACCACCTCGCCCTCGCCGAAGAGCACGCCGATCCCGGCGATCCCGAGCTTCGGGAGGGCCGCCGTGTGGTGCGTGAGGCCCGGGCGTCTGAGGCCAACGCCCCGCGCCCGGCCCCCGTTCGCCACAAAGAGGGCGACGACCCCATCTTCTCCTTGCCCCCCGACGACCCGCGCCTGCGCTACGCCTTGATGTTGGAGGGCTGGCCCGACGCCTTACGCCTCAAGGTGGCCGAGCTAGGCCCCGAGTTCGCCCAGGCCGCCATGTTGACCGACGACGGCGACCCCGTCCAGGCCGTGCAGCGCCTCAGCCCCTTCACCGAACAAGAGCCCGCCGCCCTCTTTGAGCGGGCGAAGGCCCTGCGCGCGCTCACGCCGCCCAAGACCTCAGCGAGTTCGCCCGCGTCTTCGGCCACCAGACCATCGGCGCGGCGAACACCGCCGTGATGTTGGTCGAGAGCCTCGCCAGCGGAAACCAGCTCGACGACGCCCTGGCCGTGTGTGAGGCCCAGCTCAAAGATCGCCCCGACGACCTCACCTTAGGGATGCTGCGGGCGTCGATCTTTGAGGTGCAAGGCAAGCTCGCCGAGGCCGATGAGGCCGCCCGCCGCCTCGCCCGCAAACACGCCAAACAGCCCGCGCTCTACCGCCTCATGGCCCGCTGCCGCCTGCGCGCGGGCAAACGCCTAGAGGCGATGCAAGCCTTAGAGATGGGCCTTCAGACCTGCTGCGAGAGCGGCAAGTGCGGTAGCCTGCCCTTTGATGTCGAGGCCGGGCGGATGCTCGCGCAGCTCTACCTAGAGGACCGCCTGGAGCCCGAGCGCGCCATGGAGCTCGTGGGCCAGGTGAAGGCCAACCTAGAGAAGCCGGGCTGGTTTGAGTCCTACCTCGACGCGCTCATCGCCCGAAACCTCGACGAGCACCACCTCCCCCGCCTGCTTCGCGCCTTGTCCATCGACCTGCCGCCGGACGATCCCCGCCGCCCCTTGCTCCAGCGCAGCTTCGGCGCCTCGGCGCTCATCGCCTCGTCCTAGGCCCCTGAAGACGACGGCCTGTGGCCCCGGAGCCCGGGCCCGGCTAAGTGCGGGGCCTTCGGAGGTTCCATGTCGCTTCAAGCCGGGATCGTCGGCCTGCCCAACGTAGGCAAGAGCACCCTGTTCAACGCCCTCACCGCCGCTGGCGCGGAGAGCGCGAACTACCCCTTCTGCACCATCGAGCCCAACAAGGGCATCGTGCCCGTGCCCGATCCGCGCCTGGGGCGTATTCTCAAGAAGATCGCCTCCCAGCGCGTCTTGCCCGCCGTGGTCGAGATCGTCGACATCGCGGGCTTGGTGCGCGGCGCGAGCAAAGGCGAGGGCCTGGGCAACCAGTTCTTGGGCCACATCCGCTCCACCGACGCCATCTTGCACGTCGTTCGCTGCTTCGACGACGGCGACATCACGCACGTCGAGGGCTCGGTGAACCCCCTGCGGGACATCGAGACCATCAACATCGAGTTGGCCCTGGCCGACCTCACGAGCGTCGAGAAGCGCCGCGACCGCTACGCCAAGCTCGCCAAGAGCGGCGACAAAGAGGCCAAGCTCCACGCGGACGTCGC
>JAKLKE010000257.1 GCA_023150775.1 Myxococcota bacterium | reverse complement strand
CTCTTCGTGTCGCGGGCTGGTGAAATCGCCGCCGCCATCTTCCCACCCCCCCAAGACCTGTGTTAATCAGGCTGTCTTCTGTGAGGTACCCCCAGATGATGCGCCCCCTGCTCTTCGCCGCGCTCACGATGTTCTCGATGCAGTCGGCCTACGCCCAAGACCTGGGCGAGCTTGATGATCCTGACTCCGGCGCTGACGAGCGTGAGGAGCCCAAGCGTGAGCGCGCCAAGCCTGAGGTGAAGGAGATCACGAAGGGCTGGTACGCGAAGTCCAACGTCGGCGGCGCCGGCTACCTCGGCAAGCTCCTCGGCTTCGTGAACGCGGGCACTACGGTGGGCCTCACCGTCGGCCAAGACTTCTTGGACCAAGAGAAAAAGTCGGCGGCTTGGGAGCTCGGGCTCATCCAGGGCGTGCACAACGGCTGCGGGTACCAAGAGCAGGCGGACTACGCCTGCAACGGCAACCTCAGCGGCAAAGACTCGCCGTACATCCAGGGCGACCTGCGCACCTACACGCTCCAGGGCGCGCTTGAGTACAGCGTCTACCCCAACCGCCGCTTCGGCGTGGGCGGGCGTGTGGTCGGCGGCATCCTCTTGTCGCCCCTGCTCATCGAGCCGAACTTCTACCAGACCGAGGTGCTCCCCGAGTGGGGTCTCGCGGCGCCTCCTCCGTACCACGAGCAGCCGCACCCCATGGTCGGCGGCGGCGTGACGGTCGAGTACTACACCCGTCTTAGCCACTTCTCCATCGGCGCGGACGCGGACGTCTTCTACGCGATCAACTTCGACCTTGGCTTCAACGCCTCGGGCTACCTGAAGTACACCTTCTGAGCCCTGCGCCCTCGCGCACAAGAGGCCCCTCGGATCCCGTGTCCGAGGGGCTTTTTTGCGTCCGCTCGTCGCGGTTGCGCCGACAAGATTCAGCTTGTGCGCTGGGAGCTTGTGCAGGTCGCGGGGGAACACGCTATTGTGAGCTGCTTGACCGCTTCGGAGTCTGCATGTCGCGCACCCGCATCTCGCTCATTCCGCTGGCCCTCTCCCTCTCCGCCCTGCTCACGGCCTGTGTTGGCCTCAGCACCGTGCCCGTGAAGGATCTCCCCGTCGAAGACACGGGCGAGCAGGCCTTCGGGGATCTCACGATCTCCAGCACGTCCTTAGACTTCGGCGACGTCGGCGAAGGAGAGACGAGCTCCCGCAGCCTCACGCTGGAGAACACGGGCGATCTCACCGTCGCCATCTCCGATCTCACCCTCGACGGCAGCTCGGCCTTCACGATCACCACCACCCTGCTCAACGACATTGAGCCCGGCGGCACCCAGGTGATCGACCTGCTCTTCGCGCCTGAAGATCTCGGCGCGCACAACGCCACCCTCACCCTCGTCACCGACGCGCCGGGCGCGGAGAGCGTCGAGGTCTCCCTCTCGGGCAGCCTCGGCGACGGCGGCGGCGACGATGACAGCGGCGGCGGCGACGACAGCGACGAGCCCGCCACGGCCATGGTCTCGGTGACCCCGCTCACCGTCAACTTCGGCACCATCGACCTGGGCAAGACGGGCTCGGAGCTCATGACCATCACCAACTCCGGCAGCGAAGGGGTGCTGGTGAAGTCGGTCAGCGCGTCCACCACGGTGTTCTCGTGGGGCAAAGAGTTCAGCGTGCCCTACATGCTCGACGCCGGCAGCTCCCGCACCTTCACCGTCGTCTACACGCCCAACGCCGAGAAGGCCGACACGGGCACGGTCACCATCGCCACGGACGACCCGAAGGCCGCGAGCATCGTCGTGAACGTCTCCGGCGAAGGTTTTGACCGCTGTGATCTGTGCTACGGCCTGCCCTACATCGACACGGGCTCGGCGGCCTACATCGACTTCGGCTTCGTGACCTCGTCCACGACCAAGACGGTGGACGTGCAGAACGTCGGCGACATGGACCTCACCATCTCCAGCATCTACGCGGAGAACGGCGCCGACTTCTTGGGCATCTCCACGGGCAACTACATCGTCGGCGGCTTCTCTAGCGCCAAGACCTTGGCCCCGGGCAGCTCGCTCTCGTTCACGATCACCTACAAGCTCGCCGGTCAGGCCACCATCGACGGCTCGTCCGACAACTTCGTGCACATCATCTCAGACTCCGCGCACACCTCGGACTACAAGGTCGCGCTCAACGGCATCTGCCTCTCTGAGACGAGCTGCTACTGAGCGCGGGTCATGTAGACTCCACCCAGCGGCGCGTCTCCTCTTCGCCGCCTAAGGAGCCTCGATGGCCGAGATGAACAACGCCGAGCTGTTGGCCCGCGCCCAAGCCCTCGCCGAGGCCGGTGACGCCGTGAGCGGCGCGGTCACCTACGCCGCGCTGGCCGAGCGCCTCGGTGAGCAGGGTGACCTGGTTCACTGCGCGAAGATCTACGCCGAGGCCGAGCAGCTCGCCCGCCGCGCCCGGCGTGATGATCTGCGCGCGGCCTACCTCATCGCCCAAGGCGGCGCCTACGCGCGGCTGCCCGACGGCAAAGAGAGCGCGAAGAACGCCTTGGGGCGGGCCTCTTCGGTGGCCTTCGACGCCGGGCGGCATGACCTGGAGCTCCTCGCGCTGCGCCGAGACGTCGAGGTGCGCAGCGCCGAGCGTGACTGGCGCGGGGCGGCCACGAAGCTCGCCTGGTTTATTCGCCGGGCCCAGGAGACGGCACAGCCCGCCACCCTGTTCTGGGCGCGGCGCTCTCGGGCCTTCGCCTTGGTCGCCGGGCCGCCCCCGGATGTGCCCGAGGCCAAAGCGGAGCTTCGCGCCTTGGCCGAGCAGCTCACGCCGGGCAGCGACGAGGCCGCGATGTTGAGCCTTGACGTGGCGCTCTTGACCGCCGCGCTCACCCCGTCCGCCCAAGATCTCGCCGCGCTCGCCGCCATCGCCGCGGGTGGCGCCGCCCTGCCGCCCTGCCTTCGGGCCGCCTTAGACGCTCCGGGGGATCTGGCCCTCGCCCAGGCCGCCGCGTTGGCGGAGGGCCGCCCCTCGGATCGGGTGATCGCCGCCCTGCTGCTCGCCGAGGCCCAAGCCCGGCTCGGCGCCGTCGAGGCCGCCGTTCAGGCGGTGTTGGGCGCCAAGGCCGAGGCCGAGCGCCGCGTCGATCGCACCGCCGGGGCCTACGTCGCCTTGGCGATGTCGGTCTTGGAGCGCCGCCTGGGCCAAGACCGGGTGCGCGCCGCCCTGGGGATGCTCACCGCGGGGCGCTGACCGCCGGTCAGTACACGCCGGTCGTCGCCTCAAGCTCCGCCAAGGCGGCGCCCAGGGCGGCCTCAGCGAGGGCGAGGCTCACGGCGGCGGCGTCTCGGGCGCGGCGGGCGTCGAGCCAGTCGGTCAAGGAGACGAGGCCCGCCTCGTAGCGCGCGTCTACGTCGGCGAAGGCGTCCCCGGCGGCGTCAACGGCGACGCGCCGGGCCTCGGCGCTGGCGGCGGCGGCGCGGTAGCTCGCCGTGGCGCCGCGGGTGGCGACCTCCAGGTCTTGCTCCGCCTGGGCGAGCTCGACGTTGGCCGCGTCCGCCGCGGCCTGGGCCCCACGGCGCTCGGCGACACCTTGGCCCCCGGCGAACAAGGGCTGGGTGGCCTCGACCCCCGCCGACCAGCCGACGCCGGGCTCTACCCCGGTGACCTGGAACCGGGCGACGCTGCCGTTGGCGGTGACCGTGGGGCCTAAGCCTAAGGTCGCGCCAGTGCGCAGGGCCTCGGCGGCGGCCAAGGCGGCGCGGGAGGCGACCAGGGCCGGGTGGTCCTCGGCTTCGGCAGCCTCGGGGGCGCCGAGCGTGACGGGGCTGAGGTCACATTGCCCGGTGACCGGCGCGCGCATCAGGCCCTGCAGGGAGGCGCAGAGCGCGATGGCGTCGCCCTCTGCGGCCAGGGCCTCGGCCTCGGCGCTGGCGAGCTCGGCGCGTAAGCGGGTGAGCTCCGAGGCCGGGCGTAGGCCCGCGTTGACCAGAGACGCCGTGGCGTCCGACGCCGTCTGGGCGTCCTGGGCGCTGCGCCGCCAGGCCTCGGCCCGGGCCTGGGCGCCCAAGGCCGCGGTGTAGGTGACGGTGACCTGGCGGCGTGCCTCGACCATGGCCCAGCGCAACATCGCCTCTTGGCCCTCGACGCTGCGCCGAGCGGCGGCGGCCCCGGCCCACAACGAGGGGCTCAACAGCACGGCGCTGCCCCGAAGCCCCAAGGCCCCCTGGTTCTGCGCCGGGCGCGGGAAACCGAAGGAGGTGAGCCCGGCGCCGGTGCTGGCGCTGCCATAGGCCGTGATCGCCGGGAGCCCGCCAGACAAGGCCAAGAGCGCCTCGGCCTCGGCGGCGGCGACGCTCGCCCGGGCGCGCTCGACGCTGAGGCTGCTCTCGACGGCGGCGTCCCGGGCCTCGTCGAGGGTGAACGCGAGGCTCGGCGCGCTGAGCCAGGCCAGGAGGAGGACGAGCGGGCTCATGCGCCCCTCCGCAGGTGGGCGACCAAGGAGAACAGCGCCGGGACCGCGAAGAGCGACACCAAGGTCGAGAGCGCGAGGCCCCCCAACACCACGGCGCCGACGCCCCGGTAGAGCTCCGAGCCCGAGCCCGGCGCCAACACCAACGGCAGGAGCCCCACGAGCGAGGTGGACGTGCTCATCAAGATCGGCCGCACCCGCGAGGTCACCGCCTCGCTCACCGCGTCGTCGATGGCCTCCCCCGCCCGCAGGCGCTCCAAGGCGCCGTCCACGATGAGGATCGCGTTGTTCACCACGGTGCCGATGAGGATGATGAAGCCCATCGCCGTGAGCATGTCCAGCGGCTGGGGGCTGAGCGTGAGGTTCACCACCTTGAGCGCCAAGAGGCCGCCGGCGCTGGCCATGGGCACGGTGATCATGATGACCAAGGGGCTCACGAAGTCGTCCAGCAAGGCCGCGAGCAGCAAGAAGCAGATGAGCACGGCGAGGCCCAAGGCCTGGGCGAGGCGGAGCTGGGCGTCGCCGAGCTGATCCGCGAGGCCCGCGAGCTCGATCTGCACGCCCTCGGGGATGGCGCCCTCAGCCACCATCGGCGCGAGGATCTCCGACTTGATGCGGTCTAAGGCCTCCTCGACGGCGACGTCGTCGGGTGGGCTCACCTGGATGGTGATCGCCCGGCGGCGCTCGACGCGGCGAATGGTCACCGGGGAGATGGTCTCGTCGAGGTTGGCCACGGCGGAGAGCGGCACGACCTGCCCGCTCGGCGTCGCGATGGGCGACGACATCAGGCCTTGGGGCGAGGTCGGCTCGGCCTGGGCCACGAGCACCACGTCCACCTTGGGCTCACCCTCCTGGCCGAGCTCCCCCAAGATGCGACCCTTCACCAAGGCGTCTACGGCCACGCCGACCGCGGCGCCGTTGAG
Source organism: Myxococcota bacterium (assembly GCA_023150775.1). Classification (GTDB taxonomy): domain Bacteria; phylum Myxococcota_A; class UBA796; order UBA796; family CAJQPC01; genus JADKFE01. Next base: position 3,381 of record JAKLKE010000257.1, on the reverse strand, counting down.
GCCCAGGCGCCGCGCGTCCTCACGCCGGGGCGTGATGCGCAGCTCGGGGCCGCCGAGATCGAGGGACGGCAGAGGCCGCGCCTGGGCGCCGGGCAGCGCCGTCTGCACGCCGCCCATGATGCGCCCGCCGATGCGGATGAGCGCCTCCATGTCGGCGCCGCTGATCTCCACGTCAATGGCCCGGCCGCTGCCGATGTTGCGCCCGAAGAGGCTCGCCTGGCTGGCGACGCCGAACACCCCGGGCACCTCCTTCATCACGCCCTTGACGTAGTTGACGAGCGCGCCGATGTCTTCGTCCTTCTCGGCGCTCGCGCCCATGAAGCCCTGGTTGGGCAGCGCCGCGAAGAAGGTGCGGCCGACGGACGGCGCGCCGTCCCCGGCTTTGCCGATGTGGGCGGCCACCTTGCCGTGAACGTGCGCCCCGACCGCGCTCATCTCGTCGATGGAGTAGCCCGGCGGCGGCACCATGATGCCGAACAAGAAGTTGCGGTTGCCCGTGGGCAGATACTCCATCGGCGGGACGAGGGCCGCCGTGGCCAGGGCCGAGCCCAGCACGGCGACGAGGCTCACGCCGAGGGCCTTGGCCTTGGAGCCCGCGATGCCCTTCACCTGCCGACCGATGGCGGCGCGCAGGCGCTCGGCGGGGCCCAAGGTGGCGTCCGCCGGGGCGGCCGTGGGGTTCGGCAGGCGGGCGGCGAGGCTCGGCACCACGAGCACGGCGGCGATGAGCGACGACGACACCGCCAAGGTGACCGCCGTGGCCACGTCGCGCAGAAGCTCGCCGACCTCATCCCGCCAGCCCAAGATCGGCAAAAACACGGCCACGGTGGTCAAGGTCGAGGCCACGAGCGCCGCCCACACCTCCCGCGTGGCGTTCATCGCCGCCCGGGGCGCGCTCACGCCTTTGGCCCGCCAGGTCTCGATGTTCTCCAGCACGACGATGGCGTTGTCGACGACCATGCCCACGGCGAAGGCCACGCCGGCGAGGCTCACCACGTTCACCGTGCGGCCGAGCAGCGACATGCCCAAGGTCGTCGCCGCCACACAGAGGGGGATGGTCGCGGCGATCACCGCCGAGGTGGAGAAGCTGCGCAGAAAGGCGTAGAGCACCCCCGCCGCGAGCAGGCCGCCGATGATGATGTTGTTCCGCACCAGGCGTAAGGCGCCCTTGATGTAGTCCACCTGATCCGAGAGCACGAGCAGCTCTAAACCTTTGGGCGCGAGCAGCTCCTCGTTGGTGGACTTCGTCTCGGCGAGGATCTTCTCGGTGACCTCCAAGACGTTGGAGCCCGCCTCGCGGTCAAAGATCATCACCAAGGCCTCTTGGCCGTTGGAGTACACCCGGCGCTCTGGGTCGCGTAGGCCGAGGCTCACCTTCGCCACGTCGCCCAGATGTACGGCCTGGCCGTCGGGCCCGGCGCGCAGCACCAGAGACTCCAGGCGCTCGATGGGATCGGGGATGACCTCGGTGCGCACGGAGTAGCTGCGTTTGCCGAGGTCCAAGGTGCCGCCGCTCACGTCCGCCAGCTCACCCTGCACGGCCCCGGCGAGCTCACCGACGCTCACCCCGCGGGCGGCGAGGCGAGCGGCGTCAAAGCGGACCTGCACCTCGGTGTCGCGGCCGCCGAGATACCGCACCCCGGCCACCCCGGCGATGCGCTCAAAGCGCGGCACGATGTTGTCTTCGACCCAGGTGCGGTTCTCGGCCACATCTCGGCCGTCTGTGGACTGCACGGCGAGCACGGCCAGGGGCGGCCCGGCGCTGTTCGCTGTGGTGATGATCGGCTCACGGGCCGTCTCGGGGTACCGGGGCACCTGGGCGAGGCGGTTGGACACCCGCACGATGGCCTCGTCGATGGGCGTGCCGACGTCCATCTCTAAGGTGACCGTCGCCGAGCCCGTCGTGGACTCGCTGGTGAGCCGGTCGAGGCCCACGACGCTCTTGAGCACCTCCTCTTGTTCGAGCAGGATCTCCCGCTCAATCTCCGAGGGGCTCGCCCCGGGCCACACCGTCGTGACGGTCAGCGTAGGCACGGTGATGTCGGGGGTGAGCTGAATCGGCAGGCCAAACACCGAGAGCCCGCCGAACAGCACCACGAGGATGATGCCTACGAGCACACCCACCGGGCGGCGAATGGACAGGCCGATGAGCCCGCCCTCGTCTTCGCCGATGGGCTTGTCCTCAAAGGGCGCGGGGCCCGGCGGCTCAGGAGTCTGAACGTCAGACATTCTTCACTCCTGAATCGTGACGGCTTGGCCAGGCCGGGCGCGCTCGTTGCCGCGGATGATGACCATGTCCCCGGCGGCGAGGGGGTCGGGCGCGACGAGCACCTCGTCTTCGCCGCTCACGAGCACCTTCACGGCCACGGCCTCGGCTTTGCCGTCCACGACCCGCATCACGCGGTCCTCTCCGGCGCTGAGCACCAGGGCGTCTCGGGGGAGGAGCAGGGCCGCGTCCGCCGCCCAGCGCACGGGCAGGCGCAGCTCTACGGACGAGCCCGGCGACAGCGCGGCGACCCCGTCGGGGCGCACCCGCACCAAGGCCGTGCGGGTGGTGGGGTCGAGGGCGGGCACCGTGGCCACGATGGTCCCGGCGGACTCCACGGCGGCGCCGAGGGCGTCCCGGCTCAAGACGTTCACCGCCGCCCCCGCAGGCGCCTGGGGCAGAAGCTCTTTCGGGAGCTGGGCGCGCAGCTCCAGGTCGGTGTCGGAGAGGATGCCCAAGACCACCTGCCCCGGCGCCACCCAGTCCCCGGCGTCGGCGTCGCGGCGGGTGATGACCCCGGCGAAGGGCGCCCGCACCCGATGGCGCTCCAAGGTGACCGCGGCCTCCTGGGCGGCGGCGTCTAAGGCCTCCACCCGGGCCGTGAGCGCGGTGACCTGCAAGCTGAGCGTCTCAAGCTCAATCGGCGCCAGCACCCCCGCCGTCACCTGCTTGGCGCGGCTGAGCTGGGCCTCGGCCTGGGCCAGCTCGGCACGGGCCTGGGCCGCCGCCGCCTTCGCCGAGCGCGCCTGGGCCGCCGCCAACGACGTCTCGACCTCCAGCAAGATCGTGCCCTTGGCCACCCGCTCGCCCTCTCGCACGTTCACCGCCGAGACGGGGCCCGCCACAGCGGCGGCGAGCTCGGCGCTCTGCAAGGCGACGACCTCAGCGGGGCTCTGCCAGCTTGAGGACAGCTCACCCGCCTTGACCTCGGCGACCCGCACGAGGGCGGGCGCAGGCGCGGCGGCGGTTGGGGCGGTCTCCGCCGCGCAAGCGAGGGCCAATAGGAGCAGCATGTTCACTCTCGCGCGTCACGCGGTCGCGGTTGGGACACAGGAGCTACCCACCAGGACGACGCCCGGCGCGGGGTTGTTTCGTCACGGGCTTGTCAACTCGCC
>JAKLKE010000256.1 GCA_023150775.1 Myxococcota bacterium | reverse complement strand
CCTCGGGGTGGTTCCAGTCGATCGGCATCACCCGCACGGGCTCGTCGAGCGCGCTGGCCCGGACGCGGACGCCGTGCAGGAGCGCTTGCAAGAAGGCCGCGCCGCCGTCGCCTTGGGGCCCGACCGCACGCTTTGCGGCCTCGGAGAGCTGCCGCATCGTGTCGGGGAGGAGCGGATCGGCCACCCCTCGGGCCTTGAGCGCCTCGACAAACACGGGGCGCTCGATGGGGGCGTGGTCGCTGTTGTGCCAGTCGCCCAGGTACTCGTAGCCCAAGCTGCGCTGGAGCAGCCGGATGACCCTGCGCTGCGTCTTCATCTCAACATCACCGACCTGACTCATCGAAGCCTGACCTTGCCAGAGAGGAGCGAGGCCATCATACCGCGCTTGAGGTGCTGGGTCTTTCCGCGGCGCTCGTCTAAGGCGCGCAGCTCGTCGTCGAGTGCGGTCAGCACCTCGGCGATGGCCTGTTGTTCGGGGAGGGGGGGGAGAGGGACTTCAATCGAGCGCAACGCAGCGCGCGACAGCCCGTAAACGGAGACGCCGGACGCTGCGCGCTGAACGCCCTCACGATACTGCTCAAAATATTGAATAAACTGTGCAAATCCGAGCGCCACGAGATTCGGATTCGGTCGGAGCGCGATCAGATGCAGCCCAGCAATAAAGGGCGTGCTGTCCATGAGCGCGACCTCTACGGCTTTGCCGAGGCCACCAACGTCCTCCGACGCATCCGCGATCAAGAGGTCTCCGGTCTTGAGCGGTGACGCAGATCCCGCACGGCTTGGATGAACCCGCGAATGTGAGGCCGCATCACACCGCATGAGTGAGTCTGAACCGATGTGAATGTCACCGTAGTGAATACATCCGATGCTCCCGTCCTGCGACATCATCGCGCGGGGCAGCGCAGCGGTGGCGAGAGGCTGCATCACGTCGCCGAGCTTGAACGGCGACCACTCCCCCGAGAACCCCGGCAGCCGCCGACGCCCCGTGAGGAGCTGCTCCATCACGGCCTGCTTCACGGCCCGCTTCTTCTCGATGAGCTGGTCCAGGCCGAGCAGCAGCGTGTCTACGTCGCCGAGGGCCTCGGCGATGGCGTTTTGCTCCTCGCGAGGTGGGGCAGCAAAGATGACCCTTCGGACTGCGAGCAAGCTCAGTCCAGGTTTTGCCCCGGTGTCGGTAATGCTCCGAAAATACTTCTCCCCCGATGGGCCAGCGAGATAACGGGCAATGTAAGGGGGACTACCCTTTGACTCATCGACACGAACCAGCGCAATGTGTTGATTGATGAAGGCTGGCAGCCTAAGTCGCTCGTCAACTACGCTGATGATGCCGATGTCAGCGGTGATCGAGATGAGTAGATCGCCATACCTCAGCGATGTCCGAATCGCCTCTGCATCATCAGCGTCATAGTGAACATAAATCATCTTCGCGAGATTGAGCGCAATCATCTCACGACGCATGTTCGTAATCCGAACAAACGGTGCGCCAACGTCGCGAAAACGGTCTGACCATCCCCGAGGCCCTGAAGTGATGAATGTGCTGATATCGCCCAGCTCCACCACCGCCCAATCCTCCGGCAGCGGCCCGAGCTCCGTCTCCTTCATCCCTGGGCTCAGCTCCACACGACCCCCAAACGCCGCAGGTGCGCGCCCACACGCTCGCTCAGGGCGGCGACCTCGGCCTCGATGGTGGGAAGCGGGCGGGCGTAACGATCGTGCAGGGTGGTGAGCAGGTCCGTGATGTGTTGGGTGACGCGGCGCGCGGCCTGGGTCGTGGCCTCGGTGATGGCGGGGATCCAGCGGTGGTTCACCACGATGTCGCGCACCTCGTCCTCAGTGAGCGCCGCGAGGCGGCGGGCGAGCTTCTGATCGAGGTCTTTGCGGGCCAACTTCGCGGCGTCTTGGGCCTTCTTCTGGGCGTTGAGCAGGGTCAGCGCCCGGCCCAACACGGCGATCTCGCCCTCCTCGGCGTTCTTCAGCTCGGCGATGGTGGCGAGGCGCGCCCGCAGCAACTTGGCGGTGATGGTCTTGCCCCAGAGCTTCGCCGGGGCCAAGAGGCCGTCTTCGCCGCCGTGCTCCTCATCCAGCGCCTCAAGCTCGGCGTCGAGCTGCTCCAGGTGCGCCAGCAAGGCGTCGAGGGCGGCCTGCTCCGTGGCAAACTCCAGACGGATGAGCAAGGCGTCGGGGATGAGGTCGGCGTTGCGCTCCCCCTCAAAGAACACCCGCCAACCCGCGTCCCGAATCCAGTCCACGTCGTCGCTCATGGCGGCGGCCCAGAACACCCGCAGGCCCTCATAGACCTCGTAGGCGTCGATGCAGGGCACGGGTCGAATGGCCGCCAGGAGCGAGTTGGACAGCTCCTCGATCAGCACCTTGGGCTTGTCCTTGGCGCTCAGGCCGCGCAGGCGTGGGGTCCAGGTGGTGAGCCAGGCCGTCAGGGCGGCGTGGAGCTGGCCGTGCAGGGCGCGCGTCGCGGGGTGCTGCGTGATGGTCTCCGCCAGGGCCTCGGGGGCCACACGAAGCTGCACCGCGTCGGGGCGCCCGGCGGGGGCGAGCAGGGCCTCTCGCAGCCCAGGGAGCGCGGACCAGATCGAGTCCAGGCGCGTCAGATCGGCGGTGGGCAGCCCGCCGCTCATGTGGGCTTGCAGGTCGTGCTCGTCGGCGGCGTCGCCGCTGTTGATGTAGCGCGGCAGGTTCAGGTTGAAGTCGTTCGCGACGAGCTCGGCGTAGGGCACGCGGCGGGCGTAGCCGGGGACGTCTTCGCCGCGGTTGAACACGTCCACGATCTTGTGGAGGTCCATCTCCCGCAGGCGGTTCTTGGCGCCGTCTTTCACGAAGCCGCGCGAGGCGTCCACCATGAACAGGTCGCGGCCCAGCTCCTTCGCCTCCCGCTTATCCAGCACAATCAGACAGGCGGGGATGCCCGTGCCGTAGAACAGGTTCGGCGGCAGGCCGATGATGCCCTTGAGATAGCCGCGCTCGATGAGCGCCTGCCGGATTCGGGCCTCGGCGTTGCCCCGGAACAGCACACCATGCGGCAAGACGATGCAGCCCGAGCCCGTGGGCTTCATGCTGGCGAGGCAATGCAGCAAGAAGGCGAAGTCGCCGTTCTTCTCGGGCGGCACCCCCAAGGAGAAGCGGCGGAGGTCGTCGTTCTCGGGGGTCAGGCCCGTGGACCAGGACTTCATCGAGAACGGAGGGTTCGCGACCACATAGTCGGCCAACAAGAGGCCGCGTGTGCCGTTGCGCGTCTGGGGCTCGGCGAGGGTGTTGCCCGAGAGGATCATCGCCGTCGTGTTGCCGTGCAGGACCATGTTCATGGTCGCCAGGGCGCAGGTGGCGTTGTCCATCTCTTGCCCGTAGACCGTCAGCGCGATTCCCGTGCGGTGGCGCGCCTCCTCAAACGCCTTCAGGAGCAGCGAGCCCGAGCCGCAGGTGGGGTCGTAGAGCACGTCGCGGGCGGAGCGGGCGCGGTCAATCCCGATGATGCGGGCCATGACGCGGGCGACCTCGGGCGGCGTGTAGAACTGCCCCTTGGACTTGCCCGACTCCGTGGCGAAGTTGCGCATCAGGTACTCGTAGGCGTCGCCCAAGATGTCGGCGCCGTCCGCGTGATGCCGGGTGAAGTCGAGGCCGGGCTGGGCGAAGAGGCCCAGCAGGCGGCTGAGGCGGTCAACCTTCGCCTGCCCCTTGCCCAGCTTGTCGTCGTCGTCGAAGTCGGCCTGGGTGATGCTCGTGCCCAGCTCGTTCGCTTTGGCGATGTCGTCGAGCGCCTTGTTGATGGCCTCGCCGATGTTGGTCTTCCCGCGGAGCTTCATGAGGTCGTTGAAGCTCGCCCCCTCGGGAACCTCCAGGCCCAGGCCGCTCGCGGTGGACCTGTCGGAGATGTACTTGAGGAACAGGAGGACGAGGATGTAGTCCTTGTACTGCGAGGCGTCCATGCCGCCGCGCAGCTCATCGCAGCTCTTCCAGAGGGAGGCATAGAGCTGCTGCTTCTTCACTCGCATCGGGGGCGTGTACTCCGGCGCCGCCAGGGGGAGGTGGCGGGGGCGCGGTCATAGCACGCGGCGGGGGGATCGTTGGGTCAAGGGGGTGTCAAGCGGTCTTAGGAGATCGGCGCATCGACGCCATCCTTGGTCGAGTCGTCGCTTCGGGGCCGCGCCGCCAGCACGAACCCGATCGGCAGGAGGCCCGGGACCAGCTCGGAGTGATTCACCGTGAGGTTCGCCGCCTCGACCGCCGCGCCCAAGGAGTCTAGGCGAAACCGGCGATGCGCAGGGAAGGAGAGCACCCCGAGCAAGGATGCGGTGAGCCTGGAGAGCGCGGTCTGATCATGGCAGTAGGTCGGGGCGATGAGCAGCCCGCCCGGTCTGAGCACGCGGCGGATCGCGGCCAGGCCGCCCACGAGATCGGGTAGGAGGTGGAGGACGTTTGACGCGACGACGGCGTCAAAGACCCCATCCGAGTCGTCAAGCGCCATCACGTCGCGTCTCATGAACCGGACGTTCGTGAGGTCGCCGAGACGAGCTTGGGTGCGCTGGACCATCGCCTCGGCGTAGTCCGTCGCGACCAGCTCGCCGACGACAGGCGCCAGGGCGTCGGTGAACAGGCCCGTCCCGCAGGCGACCTCCAAGACGCGGCCCGCCCCACGAACGGCGTTCGCGGTGAGCTGCGCTGCCTTCGGAATTGGCCCCCCGAGCAGGAGCATCGAGGCGTTGTAGCGGCGGGCGTTCTGCTCCCAGAAGCCTCTCTCAGCGTCCTTCGACATCCTTAAATCCTCCTCTCGCGAGCTCTCGCAGCCTCCGCTGCCGGTGACGGTAAAACACTTGCGCGAACATCCACACAAACAGCGTGAGCGGTCCCGCCTCGACGACCACGGAGTCCGTGTAGTGTGTGGTCCCTGCGCGCTCAGGCACGACCCGAATCCGATGGTGCCAGGTCTTGACGAGGTCACCCTCGCCCATGTCAACCAGATACCGGGCGGGTTGTTCCCCTTCCTGCTCTTCCTCCCGATGGACACGGATGGCCTGGCTGCCCATCGGGAAGACCCCGAAGAGCAGCATGGACACACGGACCTCACCGTCCGCCCAGACCTCGGGCAGGGTTGTAGGCCGAATCGGCCTGAACTTCACGAGGGGCGCCGCGACCCAATTCAGCAGCGCGGGCCGCTGCACCCAGCGCCAGACCTGGTCGGCGGGCGCTTGGAGGGTGGTGCTCAGCTCAACCCTCACGGGGCCGCTCCTCGTCGCGATAGCCAGCCCTCGACGAGACGGTAGACGGCAGGCAGCGCGATCAGCGTAAAGAGGGTTGAGGTGACCAATCCGCCGGTCATCACGATGGCGAGCGGGCGCTCAATCTCCGTTCCGCGCAGATTGAGGACCAAGATGGGCAACAGCCCGAGGACCGCCGTGCCCGCGGTCATCAGCTTGGGGCGCACCCGGCCAAGGCTCGCCTCACGAAGCGAGCTAAGCTCGTCGAGGCCCTCTTCGCGCAGCCCTCGCACCTGGGAGACGAGCACGAGCCCGTTCTGCACCGCGATGCCGAACAGGCCGATGATCCCCACCATGCTCGACACGTTCCAGGTCTCTCCGGTGATCCAGAGCGCGAGCACGCCCCCCACCAGCGCGACCGGGAGCGTGAGCAGGATGGTCGCGGCCTCCCAGGCCGTCCCCAGCGCGAGCAAGAGCAGCACAAACACGCCCGCGACCGCGACCGCCACGGCGGAGACGAGCGCCGCAGACGCCCGCTCTTGGCTCTCAATTCGCCCTCCTACGCTGATGAAGCTGCCGGTCGGCAGCGTGAGCCCCTTCAGGCGCACGTTCACCTCGTCCGCCACCGCGCCCAGATCTCGACCCACCACGGATCCTTCGATGGCGATTCGGCGGCTCCCGGCCTCACGTTTGATGGCGCTTGGCCCCACGGTCTGAGAGATCTCTGCGAGCTTGCCGAGCGGGATTCGAGATCCGTCGTGTCCGTCCACGAGCAGCGCGCGAAGCGCGTTGATGTCGCCGCGACGGTGATCCGGCAGGCGGACGACCAGATCGTATCGGCGCTGCCCCACACGAACCTCCGACACCACCTCGCCGACGAGGCCCACACGAAGCGCCTCGATCACGTCGCCCGGGGTGAGGCCAACACGCCCCGCCGCCGCGCGGTCGACCACCACCTTCACCTGGGGCAGCCCGGTGATCTCCTCCACGCGCAGGTCAGTCAGACCCTCGATGCCCTCCACCTTCTCGCGGACGATCGCGCCGAGGGCGGCGAGCTGGGTGAGGTCGTCGCCAAAGACCTTGATCGAGACGTCCGCGGGTGTGCCGCCGAGCCCCTCATCAATCCTCATCCCCAAGGGCGTCGTCACCGCCGCGTTCACCCCTGGGACGCTCGCCAGACGGTCACGAACGTCGTCCTCGATCTCGCTCAGCGGGCGGGTGCGCTCGGGCCGAAGCAGCACCAACACGTCCGAGATGGTGTGGGGCATTGGATCCTCGGTGCGTTCAGCCCGGCCCGTGCGACGAGACACCTCCAGCACCTCGGGCACCTGCCGGAGCTGATCTTCGACGCGGTGATTGAGTCGATCGACCTCGTCTAAGCTGGCCTCACCCGGGAGAAAGGTCTGAACCAGAAACGCGCCCTCGTCCAGCTCGGGCATAAAGTCGCGGCCAAGTTGGGCCCCCAGGAGCAGGCCCGGTACGGCGAGCGCGATGGAGAGCAACAGCACCGCGCCTGGGCGACGGAGCCCCGCGTCGAGCACCGGGGCGTAGACACGTTTGAACCAGCGGATGAGCGCGGTGTCGTGGTCGGCGCCGTCTGTGCTGGGTTTAAGCACGCGCGCCGCGACCAGAGGGGTGAGCGTGAGCGCCAGCGCCAGCGCGGCGGTCATCGCGGCGATCACGGCGGCGGCGAGCGGGCGGTAGGTCTTGCCCTCCAGTCCGTGCATCGTGAACAGCGGCAAAAACACGACGACCACGATGAGCGTGGCGAAGGCGATGGGGCGCCCCACCTCGATCGCGGCCAACACCGCCGCCCCTTCCCGCTCAGACGGCGCGGTGCCTTTGAGGCGATGGAGCACGTTCTCGGTGACGATGATCGAGGCGTCCACGAGGAGACCCACCGCGATGGCCAGCCCGCCCAAGGTCATGGTGTTGAGCCCGATCCCCGCCTGTTCGAGCAGCACGCCGGAGATGGCCACGGACAGCGGGATAGAGAGCGTCACCAACGCCGCCGCCCGGGCGTCACCGAGCAGGGCGAACAGCACGAGCACCACCATGAACGCGCCCAGCAGGACCGCGCGGGTGACGCCGCCCAGCGCCTCGTCGACCAGCTCGGACTGGTCGTAGACCACGCGCGCGGTGACCCCCGCCGGGAGGGTCGCCACGATGTCGTCCAAGGCGTCGCGCAGCCCGGCGGTCACCGCGACGGTGTCCGCGCCGAACTGCTTGGAGACACGGCAAGAGACGACCTCGCCGTCGAGCCGATGCGCGATTCCCCGCCGCACGGCGGGGGCCTCGACGACGTCCGCGATGTCACCGAGCAGCACAGGGGTGCCGCCACGCAGCACGACCGTCGTTCCGCGCAGCTCCTCGATGGTCTGTACTTGGCCCACCGCCCGAACCGTCCACTCGACGGAGCCATCGGTGAGGATCCCTCCAGCGGTGTTCTGGTTCGCCCCGGCGGCGGCGTGGAGCACCTCCTCCAAGGTCACCCCGCGCGCGGTCATTCTCTCAGGGTCGAGCTGAACCTGGAACTCGCGCAGATAGCCTCCGAGGCGCTCCACCGCCGCCACGCCCGGCACCGCGAGCAGGCGGTTCTTCACCTCAAACTCGGCGAGGTCTCGGAGGGTCATGAGGTCCACCGTCCCCGGAGCGGCCTCTAAAGTAAACTCAAACACCTCGTTGAGTCGTCCAGAGAGGCTAGAGAGCAGCGGCGGCTCGGTGTTCGGAGGCAGGGCCACGCTGCCGATGCGCTCGGCGACGAGCTGCCGCGCCCGTTGGTAGTCCGCGTCCGCCTCAAACTCAATCACCACCGAGGCCACGCCCAGAGTGCTCGTGCTGCGGACACGTCGCACGTCGGGCAGTCCGCCCAGCGCGACCTCCATCGGGACCGTGATTGCGGCCTCCAGCTCCTCAGCGCCCATCGCCGGGTTCTGGACGATGACGTTGAACACGGGCGTTGACAGGTCGGGGAAGACGTCCCGGTTGAGTGAACGAAGGGCGTCCGCGCCGAACCAAGTCCCGACGACGACCGCGATCAGCACGAGCAAGGGCCGCGCGAAGGAGAGGCGCACAATCTGGGCGACGATGCCCTGCTGGGGATTTTCAGTGCTCATGGCTCGCCTCCCCGCCGCTCTGGCGCTTCTCTGTCTCTGCTTTGAGCAAGAACGCGCCGTCGAGCACGACGACCTCTCCAGGGGTGAGCCCCGAGATGACCTCAACGTTGGCCCCCAGATCGCGTCCCCGGCTCACGGGACGGATCTCGAAGGCGTCAGCGCCCATCGGGATGAACACGACCCAGCCGCCATCCAGGCGTTGCAGCGCGGCGGAGGGGGCGCTCACGACCTCCGCGCCGCTCGTCACCGCGTCTACGGTGGCCGTCACCGCCATCCCGGGGCGTAGCCGAGGGTCGGCAGGAAGGTCAATCCGAACGCCGACTGTTCTTGATGCGACATCAATCTCCCCGCCCAATCGTGACACGGTCCCCGAGAGCGTCACCCCGGGCAGCGCCGAGAGGGTGACGTCTGCGTGCGCGCC
>JAKLKE010000255.1 GCA_023150775.1 Myxococcota bacterium | reverse complement strand
CGTGCGGGTGATGCTCGTCGACCGCGCGGGCCGCGCCGTGCCTGACGAGGCCCTCCTCATCGAGACCGACCTTGGCCAGGTTGAGCCCGCCCGCCCCGCCGCGGACGGGGGCTACGTCGCCCGCTGGACCCCGCCGCCCGGCGTCACCAACGGCCTCGTGGGGATCAGCGTGCGCTCGGTCAACGGCGCCTTCCCCGAGACGCAGACCAGCTTGGACCTGCTCCCGCGCCCGATCAGCCTCGCCCCGGCGGTGAGCTTGGGCTGGATCACCTCCTTGGGCGCGGTGAACGCCCCCCGGCTCGGCGTGCAGCTCGATCGCCGGGTCGCCGACGTGGCCCTGCCGCTCTACGCCCGGGTGGGCCTCGGCTGGTACATGACCCGCAGCGCCGTGAGTGACCCCGACCGGGGAGGGGAGGTGTCGCTCTCTGCGCAGGCGCTGAGCGTAAGTGGGCTCGCCGTGCTGCGTCGTGAGCGTGGGCCTTGGGCGAGCTGGATCGGCGGCGGGCTCGGCGTGACGCCTTTGCTGATGAGCGCATCGCTCGACGGGGCGCCGCTGTACTCGGGCCTGGGGATGCCCCTGCCGGGGCCCGTCGGGGTGCTCGGCGCGGGCCGCCGCTGGTCGAACGGTGAGGTCTTCGGAGAGCTCGGCGGCTACGGCGCGGTGCTGCGTGGCTCAGAGTTTGGTTATGAAGGTCAGCTTGGCGGCTTTGCGTTCAGCCTCGGATACCGCATAATCTATTAAAACGTCATCAGGAGCGTCTGACCGCGGAGGTCCCATCTCCCTGAGCTTACAAAACGCCGCGACCCGCGGGGCCCACTGGATCGGTGGGCTCGTGGCCGTGCTCGCCGTGGGCTGCGCCCCGGCGCTGCCCGAGGCGTCTTTACAGGCGGTGAGCCCAAGCTGGGGCTGGGTCGGAGAAGAGACGCCCATCACCATCGAGGGTGAGGCCCTGCTCCCCGGGCTCAGCGTGCAGGGCGGACTCGGCGGCGAGGTCAGCGTAGACGCCCAGTTCAGCGCGGCCTTGGTGCGAGACGATCTACGTTTGCCCTTGGCCGCGGTCGAGCTCAGCGAGTACGACCTGCTCACCGCCCGGGTGCCCAGCGGCCAGCCCACGGGGCTCTACGATCTGGAGGTCATCACCCCCCAAGGCGACGTGTTGACCCTCGCTGAGTCCTTCACCGTGAGCGCCACCCGCGCCGACCGCATCGGCCTCGACTACGAGTCGCGCATCTACACCGTCAAGGAGGCCGTCACCTTGATCCTGGAGGTGCGTGACCCCGACGGGGAGCCCGTGGTGCCCGGCGAGCCCGTGCCCGTGCTCATCACCGTCGAGTCGAGCCTGAACGGCGAAGGCGTGGTGTTTGACCTCGACGCCCCGGCGCTCCTCGACGCGGCGCTCCTCGACGACGCCGTAGGGGTCTCGGGCTCCATCGACGCCGATGGGCGCACGAGCATCACCTTCACCTCCACCTTGCCCGACTACCTCACGGTGAGCGTCACCCCCGCCGAGCCGGGCTCCCCCCTCGCCGGGGCCCAGGCCTTCATCCCCTTCGCCGCGGGGGCCTTGGCCGAGGTCCTGATGACCTTGGAGGGCGAGACCGAAGGCGCGACCGACCCCCTGGTCTTTGAGGCCGGGGTGCCCTTCGACGTCAACTTCACCCTGGTGGACGAGGACGGCCTCATCGTCGAGGATCCCCCCGTCGTCATCTCCCTGCGAGACCGCTGCGGCGGCCAGGTCGAGCCCTCGGAGGTGCGTGTCGAGGGCCAGGCCCAGGTGCCGATCACCGTCACCCGCGCCACGGGCACGGCGAACTGCCGCCTCAACCTGCTCGTCGCCTCGGGGCCGGCCATCGGCGAGTCTTCAGAGTTTGAGGTGTTGCCCGGCGCGCTGAGCGCCTTCGATCTGCGCACCCCCAAAGAGACGGGCTACGAGGTCATCGCCGGAGAGCTGAACCTCAACCTCGTCATCGGCGCCGTCGATCTTTGGGACAACGCCGTCGTCGATTACGACGATGACAACACGCTCCAGATCAGCGCCTGGGTTGAGGACGCCAGCGGCGACGAGGCAGCGGAGATCGAGCGCAGCCGCTGTGAAGACTGGGTGGCGGGCACACGCTTCTGCTCTTTGGCCATGCGCACCGCCGCCGACGCCCTGTACATCCGCGCCGAGGCCGACGGCGTCATCGGCGAGAGCGGCACGCTCTTGGTCAAGGCCGCGGCGCCCGAGACGCTGAACGCCGTCGCCGAGGCCACAAACGTCATCGCCGGGGACGACACCCTCACTCTGCGCCTCTTCGCCAGAGACCGCTTCGAGAACGTCGTGCCCCTCGACGCCCTCGCCGCCGAGGACGTGCTCATCAACGACGGTGAGGTCACCTGCGACACCATCACCTTCGACCCCACGGGCATGGCGCGGCTCTCGGGCTGCGTGGCCGCGGTCGCTGGCAGCGGCCCGCTCACCGTCGCCGTCACCGTCGAGGGCGTTGACCTCGTCGGCACCACGGGCACGGTCACCGTCGAGCCCGGCGCCGTCGCCATCGCTGAGCTGACCGCGCCGACGACGGCTGAGGCCGGCGAGAGCTTCGGCGCCGAGCTGAGCCTCTATGACGAGCTCGGCAACCTCTGCACCGGGGGCGCGGCGACGGTGACGATCACGCCCAGCGCGGGCAGCATCGCCATCGACGGCGTGACCACGACGACGCTGGCCGTCACCGGCGGGCTCTGGGCCGGAGACATCGAGCTCTCCGCGGCCGGAGACATCCGCCTGGCCGTCGCCAACTCCAGCGCCGTGGAGATCGGCGACACCACGGTCAAGGTCAGCCCGGCGAGCGCCTTTAGCCTTGAGGTGAAGCTCGGCGCGGTCTACGCCTGGGTTGGTGAGCCGACCGCCGCCCGGGTCAGCGTCAAAGACAAGTTCAGCAACACCGTCACCGACTTCTCCGGCACGATCACGCTCAGCTCCGACAGCGCGCTCTTCGTCTCCGTGGTCACCGCCGACGTGGTGGACGGCGTCGCCGAGCTCGATCTCACCTGGGACAGCGCCGGCCTCGACGACCGGGTGAGCGCGAGCTCCTCCACCGGCCTCAGCGGGCGCTCCTCCCGGGTAGACGCCCTAGACCTGGACTGCGCCAGCGGGCCAACCGCGGCGCTCTCGTTTGACGGCGACGAGGAGGCCAACGTCTGCCTCGTGAGCGGCTCGGCCAGCCTCAGCGCCGACGCCACGGCGAGCGTCGCCGGGGCCCAGGCCATCAGCGTGACGCTCTTCGACAGCGGCGTCGGCGAGGTCACCCGCACCACCTCCGGGCGCTCGACGATGCGCTGGGACGAGGCCGGGGTGTACCTGCCGATGGTCATCGTCGCCGACCTCTCCGCCTGCGCTGATGTGGTGAGCGGCGTGGTCTGGGTCGAGGAGCAGGGCCTGCCCGCCGGGGACGTAAACGTCAGCCTCGGCCACACGAGCCGCAGCGCCGGGGGATCGGCCTCGGTCTCGGACACCACCGTCTCCGTGCAGGCCTTTGACTGCGCCGGCGACTTCGCCAGCGGCGCCTCGCTCTACGTGCGCACCGACCTCGGCGCCTTCGTGGGCCCCTCGGCCACCGGGGAGGGCCTCGCCGTCACCCTGAACAGCAGCGGCGCGGCGAGCTTCACCTGGTCCGGCGCGGCCTTGGCCACAGACGGCGTCGCCACCGTTCACGCGGGCAGCCTCAGCGGCTCGGCCTGGGGCGCGTCGAGCCTCACCGTCACCGGCGACAGCACCCGCCCCCTCGTCGCCGCCGTGAGCCCGTCCGGCGCCACCTCGGAGACCTGGACGGCGATCACCGTCGACTTCAACGAGCCCCTGGCCGCCGGGGACTACAGCGGCAAAGCCACCCTCACCGGCCCCGCCGGCGCCGTGCCGTTCACGACCGCGCTGAGCGCCGACGGCACCCGGCTCACGATCACCCCGTCCAACCCGGTGATCGGCTCGGCGGGGGCCTACACGCTCACCTTGTCCAGCGCGACGAGCACGAGCGCCCAGATCCGCGACGACTCGGGCAACAAGCTCGACGGCGCGATGAGCGGCGCGGCGAGCGCCTGGACGAGCGTGTTCGGCGCCGTGGGCAGCTCGGGCCTCAGCATGAGCTCCTGCGCGCCGTCCACGACGGTCATCACCCCCGACGGCGACGACACCGCCGCCTCTTCTACCCCTGCGGAGTCCGACGGCTTGACGATGAGCCTCGGCGCCAGCGCCACGCCGACGCGCTGGCGGCTCACGGTCACCGACGCCAGCGGCGCGCTCCTCCGCACGGTCTGGGCCACGGCCACGGGCGCGACGCAGAGCGTGGTCTGGGACGGTCGCGGCGATGACGGGCGCTTTGTGCCCGCCGGGCGCGTCACCGTCTCCGCCGTCGCCATCGACGCCACGGACAACCTCTCAGCCTCTTGTGATGCCTCGGTCACCGTGACCGAACATTATCTCTCCCCGGAGTGAGCTTGAACGACGATCCCGTTGATGAGCTGCGCACCGCCCGCCTCGCCGAGCTTGGGCTCCTGGCGGCGTCCCTCGCCCATGAGGTGAGGCAGCCGCTCTTCGCCATCAAGTCCTTGACCCAGCTCGCTGACGCTCAGCTCGCGCGCGGAGGCGACGCCGCCCACGCCCGGTCCCTCTTACGGTCCCTCTTGGAGCAGGTCGATCTGCTGGAGCGTGTTGTGGACGGCGTGCGCCTGTACTCCCGGGCGCCAGGCGAGGGCCTGAGCCCCGTAGACTGCGCGGCGTGCATCGAGGAGGTCGTGGCCTTGATGCGCCACCGCGCCGTGGCGCGTCGGGTGACCTTACAGGTGGAGCTCGGGGACGGCCTCTCCGCGGGCCTCGCCGACCCCACCGCGCTCACCCAGATCCTCGCGAACCTCACCCAGAACGCTTTAGACGCGAGCCCGCCGGGCTCCGTCGTCACCTTACGCGCCCTGCAGTTCGGCGACGGCCTCGCCGTGGAGGTGCTCGACCAAGGCTGTGGTGTGCCCCAGGCCCTCGCCGAGCGCATCTTCGACCCCTTCTTCACCACGAAGGCCCCCGAGGAGGGCACGGGCCTCGGCCTCGCGCTCTCCCGCCGCCTCGCGAGCGCCTGGGAGGGCCGCCTTGAGCTTGTGCCCAGCGAGTCCGGCGCGCGCCTGCGGGTGACCTTGCCCGCCTTGGGCAACGTCCAGCGTCGTCGTGCCTGAGCGCGCCTCGCCGGAGCCTCGGCCGACGACCCCCTTCCCGATGGTGGTGGAGCGTGGGCTGAGCCCCAACGACGCCATCGCCGTGACGAGCTTCCCCCAGCAGCTCCTCACCCTGCGCGTGCAGCGCTGCCCCTGCGGCGGGCGCCTGAACCTCGGCGTCGAGCAGCGCCTGGAGGCCCGGGGCGCGCGTATGTTTGAGCGGCTAGAGGCCCGCTGCGCGCGCTGTGAGCGCCCCCGCCCGATGTGGTTTGACATCACCGCCTACCACGACGATCCTGCCGCGCTTGGGCGTTTTGACGAGCTGGTGCAGCTCCTTCGTGAGGGCGTGACCTTGATGGACCAAGGCGCCTTCGCCGCCGCCCGGCCACGTTTTGAGGAGATCGTCGCCCGGGAGCCGAGCTTCGCCCCGGCCTGGGCCAAGCTCGGCATCTGCGCCGTCGCCACCGACCACCTGCCCTTGGCCCGACAGGCCTTCACCACGGCCATCGGCCTCTGCCCCATGGAGGCCACCCACCACCGCCTGATGTCCCGGCTCTTGGAGCGGGTCGGCGAGACCGAGCGGGCGCGCTGGCACCTGGAGGTCGCCGAGGCCCTCCACGCCTTGGTGGACGACGACGAGGTCTGAGGATACGGCGGCCCTTCCCCCCGATCTGGAGTGGCCATGTCCGAGATGCCCCAAGACGACGACGAGCTCAAGGGCCTGCCCGAGCTGTTCATGGCCGCGGTGACCCTCAAAGATCGCGGCGAGCTCGACAAGGCTCGGGATCTGCTGCGTGAGGTGCTGCGCCGTGAGCCCCGCCTGGCCGAGCCCCGCTTAGAGCTCGGGCGTATTCACCTCGACGCCGGGCGCGTCGAGGACGCCGAGGTCGAGACCCGCGAGGCCCTGAGCATCTTGGAGCGCGGCGGTCGTTGGTTAGAGACCCTCGCCGAGAACGAGATCCTCTCCGTCGCCCACGGCCAGCTCGCCGAGATCCTGCGCCAGCTCGCGGACAGCGACGAGCTGCTCTTCGGCGACCCCGAGGTGTGGCGGCGCACCCTCGCCGAGGCCAAGGCCCACTTCGCCAAGAGCGTGAAGCTCGACCCCACAAACGCCCACTCCGAGTACCACTCGTTCTTCTTGGGCCTCGCCTCGGACGCTGAGGGTGAAGGCGGCGGCCTGCCCGGGGGCCTCGCCCAGCTCGACGCCGCCGGGGCCTTCGACGAGGCTGAAGACGACGAGGAGATCCGCTTCGAGGAGCACTAGGGCCCCGCGCTCAACGCCTCAGCGGTTCGCGCAGAACCCGGCCTGGGTAGACCCGCCGGGGTCGAGGGTGTTGTTCCAGCTCTCGCCGATGAACACGTCGGTGCCGTCGGCCTCTTCGCTGTATTGGCTGCTCCAGACGGTGTAGGGCGTGCCCGAGAGCCGGGTGCGCACCTCCCAGGTCACGCGCAGGTCGCTGTTGTTGGTGACGTACAGATCGGCGCAGTATCCGGCGGTCCAGTCGGAGTTGATGACGACCTCAAAATCGACGTTGCCTTCGGTTGAGCTGGCCTCACCCCAGTCTCCGGTGTCTTCAGGCAGCTCCTCCAGGGCGAGGCGCTCGCCTAAGGCGGGGGTGTCGAGCTCCGTCGTGGCCTCTCCGGCGCGCACGGCGAGGTGTTGGCTCGACAAGAGCGCCGCCTGGGGGCCGGTGAGCGGCATCCCGCCGGGGGCGAAGGCCTCAGCCACGGCGTCGGCGTCACAGGTGAGGCTGTCCTCCTCGTACAGACCCGCGGCGTAGCTGAACCAGACGCGGCTGTAGCAGCGCTGCACGTCGGGGCTCGTGGCGAGGAGCGCCGAGAGCTCCATCAGGCCGTCAAACTCACCGTCGCTCTCTTGGCTGCCCTCGATCCAGCCCGTGGCGTCGACGGGGTGCTCGCCGTCCATGGACCGCCAGCGCCCGACGCCGTCGTAGGCCTCAAAACCGAAGCCGATGGGGTCGATGAGGCGGTGGCAAGACTGGCAGACGGGCTCTGTGGCGTGGGTGGCGTACCGTTCGCGGGTGGAGAGGGTTGGGTCGACGGGCGGGGGCGAGGTGTTGAGGTTTGATGGCGGCGGCGGCAGGTCTTGGCAGAGCAGGTGCTCCCGCACGAGCAGGCCGCGGTGCACGGGGCTTGAGCTCGCCGAGAGCGCCCAGGTGGTGAGCACCGCGCCTTGGCTCAACAGACCGCCGTATTTTTCGCCGTCTAAGGTCACCTTTCGGAACCCCTCGGCGTCGGCCTCGCCCGCCCCGGGGCTCACGCCATAATAGGCCGCGAGGCTGTCGGTCATGAAGCTGTGACGGGCCAAGAGCAGGTCGGAGATCGTGGCGCCGCTCGCGGCGAGATCGTTCACCAGCCGCCGCGTCTCCCCGGCCATCGCCTCACGCACCGTCGCGGTGAGCTCGGGGTACTCCGTGGTGTCGCGGCTCACGATGGCCAGGCGATCGAGGTCGAGCCAGTCCTCAAAGAACGCGGCGATGACCGTCTCAGCCCGGGGGTCGGCGGCGAGGCGGTCGGCCTGTTTCCGCAGGCCCTCATCTGTGTCCAGAGCGCCCGACGCCGCGGCGTCGAGGAGCTCGGCGTCGGGGGTGGTGCCCCAGAACAGGTACGAGAGCGCCGTCGCCCGCTCCCAGCCGGTGAGGTGGTACAGGCCGTCGTCGCCTTTGGCGCCGAGCTCCATTCGATACAGAAAGTGCGGCGACTGCAACATCGCCGTGATCACCCAGCGCGCCCCGGCGTCGAAGCCGTCCTCACGCGCCACAGACTCCCAGAGGCTGAGGTAACGGTTGAGATCGTCTTGGGTGAGGGGGCGGCGGAAGGCGCGCAGGCCGAAGTCTTCGATGAACAGGGTGGCGCAGGCCGTGTTGCCGAGCTCCGCCGGGTCACAGGGGACGAGGAGGGTGAGATCGGCCTCTCCGGCGGCGGCTTCAGCGGCGGCGCGGAGCTGATCGGCGAGCAGAGACGACACGTCCAGGGCCCCGGCGTTGTTCATCAGGCCGCCCACCACGTCATCGGCGGCGAACCCTTGGCCTCGGCTTGAGGTCTGGCCGAGGAGATCGGTGACGCTGCGGTCGTACTCGTCGTGGGTGAGGCGGCGCAAGAGGCGCGGGCCCGGGGCAGGGGACTCGCAGGTCTCGTCCACCAGCGCGGAGTCCACCACGTCGTCTTTGTCGCGGCGGCCGCCGCCGTCACAGGCCCAGAGGCCAAGAGGAAGGCTGAGAAAGAGGAGACGTTTCACAGCACCCCCATGGGGCCAGCGCCGCCGCTCGGGTCGCCGAAGGTGTCGAGGTCTAAACCGAAGGCCTGGCAGATGGAGACGAGCACTTGGTGCTGACAGTAGCCCGTGGCGTCCAAATAGCGGCCCGGCGTGAACAGCCCGCCGCCGGTCATCACCCAAGGCACGCTCTCGCAGGTGTGCTGTCGCCCGTCGCCGAGCTCCTTCACCCACAAGACGAGGGTGGTGTCGAGCATCGTGCCGTCGCCGTCGGGGTCGGGCAAGGCGGCGAGCTGGCTCAAGGCCTCGCCGACCTGCTCGGCGAACCAGCGCTCACAGTCAATGAACTGATCGACGCCGGCCTGGTTTGTGTCGTCGATGTGGGA
>JAKLKE010000254.1 GCA_023150775.1 Myxococcota bacterium | reverse complement strand
CTCTTCGCCGCCTGCAAAGGCGCTGACGACGTCTCCAACGACTCCTCCGCCCCCGACGACACGGGGGTTGAGGAGTCGGAGGTCATCGACGACAGCGGCGACGACACGCAGATCGACGACTCTGGCGAGCCCTTCGACAGCGAGTGTGAAGAGGCCACGCTCACCGTGCCGACGAGCGGGGTCTGCGGGGTGAGCAGCGCCGGGAGCAACGGCTGGGTGCAGCTTCGGGGCCAGGTGCTCGCGCCGCAGGGGGTGATCACCCGGGGCTCGGTGCTCATCGACAGCGAGGGGGAGATCGCCTGCGTCGGCTGCGACTGCGACGACGCCGAGGCCACAGTGATCGACTGCCCTGAGGGCGTCATCTCCCCCGGGCTCATCAACCCCCACGATCACATCACCTACACCGAGGGCGACCCGCTCTCCCCCACGAGCAAACGGTACGACCACCGCCACGACTGGCGCGGATCGGTCTCCACGCCGTCAAACTCCAAGGACCAGGGCGAGTCTTGGGGTGAGCTGCGTCAGCTCTTGGGCGGCACGACGAGCCTCGTCGGCTCGGGAAGCGCTGAAGGTTTTGTGCGAAACCTCGACGTGTCCGACGACAACGAGGGCCTCAGCCTGCCCGACGTGCTGAACCAGACCTTCCCCTTGGGCGACTCCGGCGAGAGCCAGAAGTCCAACTGTGACTGGGACTTTAAGGAGTCGGAGCTTGAGGTCTACGGCGCGGAGTCGTACCTGCCCCACGTCGCTGAAGGAATCAACGACCGCGCCCGCGAAGAGTTCCGCTGCCTCTCCAGCTCGTTTGACGGCGCCATCGACCTCACCGAGCCCAACACCGCGCACATTCACTCCATCGGCCTCACCACCGTAGACTATACAAACATGGCGTGGTCGGGCGCCCAGCTCATCTGGTCGCCGCGCAGCAACATCGCGCTCTATGGCCACACCGCCCAGGTCGCGCTGTTTCATAAGCTCGGCGGCGTCGTGGCCTTGGGCACCGACTGGACCTACACCGGCTCCATCAACATGAACCGCGAGCTGGCCTGCGCCGCGGAGTACAACGAGCGTAACCTCGGCGGTCTGTTCACCGATCAAGAGCTGTGGGAGATGGCCACGGTGAACGCCGCCATCGCCACGGGCAGCGAGCACCTCTTGGGCTCGCTCAAGGTGGGCCTCGTCGCCGACATCGCCGTGTTTGATGCCCGCACACACAGCGACTACGACGCCGTGATTCAGGCCGAGGCCACCGGCGCCCGGCTCGTGCTGCGCGGCGGCGAGGCCCTCTACGGCGAAGACGCCGTGATGCAGGGTCTGGGCGTCTCTTGTGAGGCCTTGGACGTCTGCGGCGAGAGCATGGCGATCTGCGCCCAGAGCGAGGTGGGCCGCACCTACGAGAGCCTCGCCTCCTTGATGTCCAGCGCTTACCCCGCCTTCTTCTGTGATTCTCTGCCCGTCGATGAGCCCACCTGCCTCCCGGCCCGCTCCGGCGAGTTCACCGGGGAGTCCAGCGACGGCGACCTCGACGGCGACGGCCTCATCAACGACATCGACAACTGCCCGACCGTGTTTAATCCGCCGCGCACCATGGACGACGACGTCCAGCCCGACCTGGATGGCGACGGCGTCGGCGACGCCTGCGACGAGAGCCCGCTGCCCGACGACCTCGACGGCGACGGCACGGTGAACGGCCTCGACGTCTGCCCCTTTGACGATGACGACCAGACCGACACCGACGGCGACGGCAAAGGCGACGTCTGCGACGTGTGCCCCACGCAGTACAACCCCGACACGGTCTGCCCGCCGCCGCTCACCACCGTGCAGGATGTTCAGCAAGGCAGCGTCAGCGAGGGCGAGAGCGTCACCATCGAGGGCCTCGTCGTCACCGGCCTGTCCTCCAACGGCTTCATGGTGCAAGACCCCGACGCCGCCGACGCGCGGTTCAGCGGCCTCTACGTCTTCACCAGCAGCGCGCCGACGGTGAAGGTGAACGATCTTGTGGTCATCAGCGGCGAGGTCGAGGAGTACTTCGAAGAGACGGAGATCGTGCTGAGCAGCGTCGAGATCATCGGCACCGCCGCCCCGATCGAGCCCACGCCGGTCACCGTCGCTGACGCCGCCCTGGAGGACTACGAGGGTGTGCTCATCGTGCTCACCGACGGCTCGGTCACCAACGCGGCCTACAACTGCGCCGTGGACGGCTCAAGCTGCAAAGACGCCGGCCTGTGGGAGGTCGGCGGCTCGGACGGTGTAGTGGTCTACGACAAGCTCTACACCGACTCCGACTGGGACGCGCGCATCGGCACCCTGCCCGCGGCGGGCGTGATGGGCTTCCGCTTTGAGCGCCGCCGCCTGATGCCCCGCGACGGCGAAGACCTCGGCGGCTAATCCCCCTGCCCTGGCCCGCTCCGACGATGGGGCGGGCCAGACAGGGCTCGGCGGGGCGGTCTGGCGTGTGAGCGCGCCTGCCTACGCGGGCTAGCCATTGCTCACCTCCTCTGTGTCGAGTCCTCGGGCCGCGATTCCCCCGGCTCGTCGAGACGATTGGGGATCGTGGCGTCGTTTGTCTCACGCCAAGGCGCCAAGGCGCCAAGAGGTCGGTGGTGTGGTCAGCGGTCGTGGCGTCCCCAACGTGTGGATCTGAGCTGAGCTCTCTGCGGCTTGGCGGCTCTGCGCGAGCTCTTCTGCAGCGCTGGGGCTCGCCGAGCGGTCTATCGAGAGGCCGGTGGATCGCGCAGCGGCGTCTGTCTCGCGCAGAGCCGCAGAGCCGCGGAGAGGTCTAGGTGTCTCCGACGATCGCCGCGACGCGGACGTCGTTTGGGCGTCCCGCTCCGAGGCCAAGGGCCTGCATCGTCTCGTCCTGCGCGTCTGAGCCGAGGTCTTGGCGGCTTGGCGGCTTGGCGCGAGACAAAAATGCAGCGCCGACCACACCACCCCTCGGCTCGACGAGCCCTCGGCGGCCTGCGCGGCGGCGTCTTAGACCTCGCGCCAAGCCGCCAAGCCGCCAAGAGCTTTGCCGAGCGGCGGTCGCACTCGCACTCTGAACCCCCGAAGGTTTGGCCGAGGCGCTGACGCTCACCCAAGCCTTCGCCGCTCAGCCCTCGGCCAGCGCCCGGCAGCGGCGCAGGAGCTCGTCGCGCTCGGTCTCGGCGTCTACGAGCTCCAGCGTCTTGCCGCCGTCGAAGGAGCAGACCACGCCGGTGTTGGGGCAGACGTCCAGGCAGCTCACGGTGAGCACCCTCACCTTCTTGCACCAGAGGCCCTCGGTCTTGAGCTGGTCTTTGAGCCAGGCCCGGGCGTCTTCTGCGCCGTGGTGGCCACATGACGGCTTGGGCGCGCCCTCGGGGCGTTTGTTGGCGCAGATCATCACGACAGGCGGGCCGCCCTCTTTGAGCGTCTTCATCGGGTCATCTCCACGTTGGCGAGCATCACAGCGGCGAGCATCACAGCGGCGAGCATCACAGCGCCATCACCCCGGCGGTGGCCTGCATCATGCGCACCCGGCGGCGGGTCACGGCGCTGGAGCCGTCGAGCAAGGCGTCGGTCTCGGTCAACATCTGGGTGAGCGGGAATCGTTGCACGGCGGAGTCCCAGGTGGGCAGGCCGCCGGAGGTGTGGGGCTGCCAGGCGACCATCTCGTCGTGCTGGCCTTGCAGGAGCGACTCCACCGCCGCCGCGCCCAGGCGACCGGCGATGAGGCGGTCGTAGTACGACGGGCTGCCGCCGCGCACGAGGTGGCCGAGCACCGTCGCCCGCACATCGACGCCGGGCAGCTCCGCGTCGGCCACGGCCTGCAGCCGGGAGACGAGGACGTCTGTGGGCACCTCGACCCCTTCAGCCTTGAGGATGAGCACCATCTGTTTGCCCCGCTCGGGGTCGAAGCCCCGGCGCAGCACCTCGGAGAGCTCGGTGACGAGCTGCGCCTCGGGCTTGCCCTGCTCACGGAACAGGCAGGCGTCGGCGCCGACGGCCACGGCGCCGGCCATGGCGAGGTAACCGCAGCGCCGCCCCATCACCTCGACGATGAACGCCCGGCGGTGGGCCCGGGCGGTGTCGGAGATGCGGTCGCAGGCCGAGACGATGGTGTTGAGCGCGGTGTCGACGCCGATGGACAGCGAGGTGCAGCCGAGGTCGTTGTCGATGGACGCCGGGAGGCCCATCACCCGCACGCCCTGCTCCTCCGAGAGCACATGGGCGCCGGTCAAGGAGCCGTTGCCGCCGATGACGAGCAGGCCGTCGACGCCCGCGGCCCCCAGCCGCGCCGCCGCCTTGGCCCGGCCCTCGGGGAGCAGAAACTCCTTGGAGCGCGCCGAGCCCAAGACCGTGCCCCCCAAGGAGCCGATGGTGTCGACGTCCCGGGGGGTGAGCGGGCGCATCCGGCCGCCCATGAGGCCGTCGAAACCTTGCTCGACGCCGAGCACGTCCACGCCCCGCGCCGCGCAGAGCTTCACGATGGCGCGGATGGCGGTGTTCATGCCCGGGGCGTCACCGCCGGAGGTCAAGACGCCAAGACATGCCACGGCTCACTCCGGGAGGCCGCACCAGGCGGGCATCGGCTCGGGGAAGGGCGCGGCGTAGCCCGGGTCGCCGTCAGAGAAGCTCACGTCTTGGAAGAAGCGCCAGATGGTCTCCGTGGCGCCGTCGGGGATGGTGTGCCCGCCGTCGTGAACGCAGTGGCCGACCCAGCTTCCTTGGCTGAGCAGGTCCGCGGAGAGCTCGCGGCTGCCGACGTCAAAGGAGTAGACGCCGTACACGTCGCTCTCGCCGCCCCAGGTCAACAGCACCGGCAGCGCCCGGGCGGGCGGGTTGAAGTCCATCAGCTCGGCGGTGCCGCCAGAGATCGGCGCGGCGGCGGCCAAGGAGTCGGCGCGGTGCATGAGCAGGTAGCTGGTCCACAGCCCGCCCGCGCTCATGCCCGTGGTGTAGACCCGGCTGAGATCCGGGCTGAACTGCTCGTTTACGCAGGAGAGCAGGTCGTCGTAGAAGGTGAGATCCACCGCTGGGTCGTCGTTCGCGGTGAAGCTCCACTCAAAGGTGCCGCAGCAGGAGTTGGGGGCCACGACGATGGCGCCTTGTTCGGCCCAGTCGCCCAGGTGCATGTACTGCATGATCTGCGTGGCGGTGCCGCCGAGCCAGTGCCAGGCGAAGATGAGCGGGGCGCCTTCGGGGTTCTCGGGGAGCTTCACGTAGAAGCTGCGCTCTTGACCGGCGGAGAGGAAGCCGGTGTTGTTGCCATCGACGATCTCCGGGCACTCCCCGCCCGAATAGGCCGGGGGCGTCGGGGGTTCGGGGACGGTGATCACCTCGGCGGAGGTGTCGTCCCCCTTGTCGCTGACGTCATCAGCGCCCACACAAGCGAAGAGCAGGGTCCAGATCATTCGGGCCTCCAGACCACTCTCATACCCTACACATCGGTGGCCGTCCCCCCCGAGCCTCGGGTATAACGGCGCGTCCGTGATGGAGTTCTGAGGATGCACCGCGTCGGAGACATCGCCCCCGCCCTCGTCGGCCAGCCCGTCTTCGGCCTGCCGGTTGAGCTGGGCGCCAAGCAGCGTCACCCCGTCGCCGTGTGTTTTGTCCGCCACCTGGGCTCGCCGTTCTGCCGCGCCGCCTTGGCCCAGCTCCAGGCCCGCTACGCCGAGTTTGACGTGGTCGGCGCCCAAGTGCTCGTGATCACGCCGTCGCCCTTTGAGGTGGCGACGGACTTTGTGCCCCGGCACCAGCTCCTCTTCCCCGTGATCTGCGACCCGGATCGGCTGCACTTTGAGGCCTGGGGCGTGGGCCTCGACCGCACGCTCTTGAGCACGGCGAAGACCCTCGCCCTGGGCGGCCTGCCCGAGCTCGCCGACGGCCTGAGCTACGGCCAAGGCCGGATCGATGGCGACCCGCGCCAGCTCCCGGCCTGGTTTGTCGTCGGCCCCGGCGGGCGCCTGCGGTTTGTGCGCCTCGGCGCCTCGGTCACCGAGGGCCCGCCCATCGACGCCTTGCTGGAGGCGGTGTGCTCGGCCTGAGCCTCTTGCTGCTCGGCTGCCTGAGCCCCGGCGACGCCGTCGAGGCCCCGGCGGTCGCCGTCGCTGAAGAGGCCCTGCCGACCCTTGGTTTCGCGGCGATTGAGCTCGCCGACCGCAGCCGCGCCACGATCCTCGTGCGCCTGGACGACCCCCGCCGCGACCCGGCCCTGCGCTACGCCCCGGGCCTCGTCGTGCTCAACGCCGAGGGCCTCTGGCGCCCCTCCCTTCGGGCCGAGCCCGCGCCGGAGACGATCCCCTGGACGAACCTCCTGAACAACACCGCCGCCTCGGCCCCGGCGACGCGCCTCACGGACTCCCGCGACGGCCCCGGCGACGGCTTCCACTTGTTCAGCCGCGACGACAAGCTCCTGCTCCACCTGCCCCACATGGGCTCGCCGATCCCCATCGCGCATGGCGTCTCCCGGGTCTTCGCCGTGGGCCTGTTCAACGACGGCGAGCTGAGCGACGACACCCTCGACCTCCTCGACGCCGAGTTCCGCAGCGTCGACGCCGTGCCGTCGAGCCCCCTGAACGCCGACATCGACGGCGATCTCAACGAGTGGAGCCACCAGCGCGCCGTCGCCATCAGCTCGCCCGGCCACGTCGTCACCCAGCCCGAGGTCTGGGACGGCCCCCGAGACGCCTCGCTCTCCGTCGCCGCCCGGCGCTGGCGGGGTGAGGTGCTGCTCGCCGTGCGGGTCCGCGACGACCAGCTCTTGCCCGGGGATCACGTCAGCATCGAGCTCGGCCCCGGCGTGAAGGTCCACCTCGACCTCGGCCAAGAGCACGCCTGCCCGGCGGACCTGCGCTGCGTTGAAGACGCCACCGCGCTCTTTGGTCGGGCCTTTGAGCTGGCCTTGCCCGCGCCCCGAGGCGCCCAGAGCGGCCCCGGAGACCAGCTCGGCCTGCCCTTGGTCATCCGTTACGCCGACCGCGACGCCAACGAGCCCCTCGTCGAGCTCGCCAGCGCGCCGTCCCTCCAGGCCTTGACCTTGGCCCTGAGCCTCTCCCCGAGCGGCCCGAGCTGAGCCCAACCTCGCCTAGGGGATCTTCGGCCCCGCCAAGACGAGGATCACGATGGTCGTGAGCACGTAGAGCAGGCCCGTGACGAGGATGGGCTTGTCGCGGGTCAGGGTGCCGCTGGGGTCGCCGCCGTCGCCGCCGCTCTGCACCAGGTAGATGTAGCGGAAGATGACGTAGAGCACATAGGGCAGGGTGGCGAGCAGGTACGGCGTCGGCGAGGCCAAGACCGTGTACAGCGCGTAGCTGATCACCGTGCCCGAGGTGGTGATCGCCTGGAACTCGTCGAGGAGCGCCGGGCTGTACTCCGAGAGGTTCTTGCGGTGTTTGGCCGCGCCCTCCTCCAAGAGCATCAGCTCACCGCGCCGCTTGTTGAAGCCGATGAACAAGGCCAAGAAGCCCGTGCACAACAAGAGCCAAGGCGAGATGAACACGTCGATGGCCACGGCCCCAGCGACCGCCCGCCACAAGAAGCCCGCGGCGAGGAGCATGATGTCCAAGATCACGAAGTTCTTGAAGATCAGGGTGTAGGAGAAGGTGGTCACGAAGTAGAGCAGGGCCACGGCGGCGAAGGCCGGAGACACCGCCAAGGCCAGGCCGAAGCCGCCGATAAAACAGGCCACCATGATGCCCCAGGCCATGCCCGGCGAGACGGCCCCCGAGGCGATGGGGCGCTTACGCTTCTGGGGGTGCAGGCGGTCGGCTTCAGCGTCGCGCAGGTCGTTGAAGACGTAGCCCGTGCTGGAGATCAGGCAGAACGCCAAGAACCCCAGGCTCGCCCGCATCACCTGCTCCGGCACGGTGAAGTTGAACGAGAAGAACAGCGCGGCGTAGACGAAGGCGTTCTTGGCCCACTGCCGGGGTCGCAGCGCCTTGAGCGCGGCGAGGGGCAGAGGGTCGTGCTTCACGTTTCCCAGATCTTGGGGAGCATCAGTCATTCGGCGCTCAGCGTTTGGAGTCTTTGGGAGAGAGCGCCGACGGCACGACCTGGACCACCCAGACCTGACCTTCTTGAGGAGTGAGGGTCTCCTCGGAGGGGGCCCCGCCGACGGGCTCCACACGGAGGGTCGCGGGCGCCCCGGCGATCAGCGCGCGCTCGGCCTCGCCCTGGTTGTTGAGGATGAGCGCCTCACCGTCCAAGGTGACCTTTGACCCGGGGGGCACGCTCAGGCGAAGCATCGGCGCGGGCAGGGCGACGGGCGGCGCGGCGACGGTGGCCGAGAACAGCTTGGCCCCGAGCAGACCTCCGGCGAGGCCCCCCACGAGCCCACCCACCATCATCCCGGCGACCAGGGCCAAGGCGACGGGGCCGAGGATCGAGCGCTCCGGCGGCGGGGGCTCGGCGGCGGCCTTCTTGGGGGCGGGCGCGGCGGCCTTCTTGGGGGCCGGGGCCTTCTCGGCGAGGGCCTTCGTGAGCTGGGTGGCGCCGCCGGGCACGTTCGCCGTGGGGTCGTCGAGGACCAGCTCTTCATCAACCTCGGGGGTGACCTTCGCCACGACCCGGGGCGCGGCGGGCGGAGGCGGCGCCGGACGGGCCGGCGCGGCGACGGGCTTCGACGGCGGTGGCGGTGGTGGTGGTGGCGTCGGCGCGGCGGGCTTGGGGGCGGCGGCGGTCACCGCGCCGGGGCGGTTTCGGATGAGCGTGGCGACCTCACCCGACCACTC
Source organism: Myxococcota bacterium (assembly GCA_023150775.1). GTDB lineage: Bacteria > Myxococcota_A > UBA796 > UBA796 > CAJQPC01 > JADKFE01. Next base: position 149 of record JAKLKE010000254.1, on the reverse strand, counting down.
GTCCTCCCGCGCGAGGTCCTCGATGCTCCGGCGCAGGGTGGCCTCGTCGTCTACGGGCTGCACCGGCCGCGACGGCGCGCGCTGGGGAGCGGCGGCGGGCGCGGCGGGCGCGGGCGCAGCGGCGGGCGCGGCGGGGGGCGTGGCCCCGG
>JAKLKE010000253.1 GCA_023150775.1 Myxococcota bacterium | reverse complement strand
TGAGCCTCGGGGGCGTCGGGACGGGGCGGGTGATCATCCACGGCAAGAAGCTCAGCCTCGACTTCGCCGGAGGGGAGGGGGTCGCGAACCAAGACCTACGCCACGTCGGCGCGGTGTTTGTCGGCGCGCGCAAACCTTTTGGGCCCGATCTTTACGGGCGCTTCGGGTTTTACCACCAGCACGAGACGCCGTGGGAAGACTTCATGAACGAGCCCTTGGGCACGATCGCGGCGGTGGATGAGCACATCTTCCACCGCTCCGGGGCGCAGCTCGCCGTCGGCTGGCTGCGGCCTTGGGACGTGGCGATGACCGACGATCCTTGGCGCCGGGTGATGAGCGGCGTGGAGCTCTCCGTCGCCGCCTTGCCCGATGACTCCGGGCCCAAGGTCATCGTCGGCTTCGAGGTGAACGCGGGCTTCGGCGTCGGCGAGCGTCGGCGTTAGGGCCGGCGCGCGGCTCAGGTCGTCAGGCGCACCGGGCGCTTGAGCTTCTCGGCGAACAGGCGTGAGAGCAGCGGCGCCATCACCTCTTTGGAGTCGCGCTCGGTCCAGGTCTTCAGGGCCTCGTCCCAACAGAAGTGCCAGGCCGTGAAGTTCGCCGAGAGCCACAGCTCCCGGGCCGGGACCTGCTGGGAGAGCACGAAGGTGCCGCCGCCCTCAAAGTTGCAGGTGAGCACGCCGTCGCTGAGCACAGGATCCAGGTCGTCCGTGTCGAGGGCGTCGAGCTGCTCGAAGATCTGAGAGAGCGCGGCGGCGACGAGGGCGCGGAACTGCGGCTCATTCATAGACATCGGGGATTCTCCGGTCACGTCAGGCGACGGCCTACACGCTTGGCCTCTCTTCTACCTCACCCCGTCGTGCGGGTCACCGTTTTGCTGCGCGACGGCGTTGCCCGGCGGGGCGCGCTCAGGTAGTGAAGGGCAGGTCCTGGTCTCCTGGAGCCCTCGTGACGCCCGACAGCCTGCTCTTCGGTGACAACGCCGCCTATCTGGACGATCTCTACCTTCAGTGGCTAGAGAACCCCACGTCCGTAGAGCCTCGGTTCGCCGCCCTCTTCGCCAGCTTTGAGCGCCCGGCCAAGCCGCCGCGCCCCGCCGCGCCCGACACGCGCTCGATCTTCAACCCCGGCGCCGCGCCGACGCCCGCCCCTGCGTTGGCCTCCGCCGCCGCCGCGGTGGATCCCCGCACCCTGCTCCTCGCCCAGGCCACGCCGCGGCTGATCAACGCCTTTCGTGTTCGTGGCCACATGCTGGCCGACATCGACCCCTTGGCCCGCCTTGAGCGCCACGAGCACGCGGAGCTCACCCCGGCCTGGTATGGCCTCACCGAGGCCGACTTTGGCCGTGAGGTCGACACCACCCCGCTGATGGGCGTCCCGCCCCGGGCGCCGCTCGGCGTCGTGCTCAAGCGCCTGCACAAGAGCTACTGCGGCTCCATCGGCGCCGAGATCATGAACATCCCGGCGTTGGATCAGCGGCTCTGGCTACAAGAGCGCCTAGAGACTCTGCCCGACCGGGTGACCTTGCCCAAAGCGACGGCGATGCGCGCGCTGCGCAAGCTGAACGACGCTGAAGGGTTTGAGCGCGCCCTGCACAACCGTTTCCCGGGCACCAAACGGTTCTCGTTGGAGGGCGCCGAGAGCCTCATCCCGCTCCTCGACACCTTGGTCGAGGACAGCGGCGCCCAAGGCGTCACCGAGGTCGTGCTCGGCATGGCCCACCGCGGCCGCCTCAACGTGCTCTCGAACATCCTCGACAAGCCGCTGGGCGCCATCGCCAAAGAGTTTGAGGACAACTCGCCCAAGACCTTCCAGGGCTCGGGCGACGTGAAGTACCACCTCGGCTACTCCTCCGAGCGGGTCACGGCCGCGGGCCCCGTCGTCACCCTGAGCCTCGCGTTCAACCCCTCGCACTTGGAGGCGGTGAACCCTGTTGTCGAGGGCCGGGTGCGCGCTCGGCACGACCGCCTCGGCGGCGGAAAAGCCGCGATCAAGCAGGTCTTGCCCGTACTGTTGCACGGCGACGCCGCCTTCGCCGGCCAGGGCCTCGTCGCCGAGACGCTCAACCTCTCCGACCTCGCCGGGTACCGCACCGGCGGCACCATTCATGTCGTCATCAACAACCAGATCGGCTTCACGACGCCGCCCCACGAGGCCCGCTCGACGCCTTACGCGACGGACGTGGCGCGGATGCTCGCGGTGCCGATCTTCCACGTCAACGGGGAAGACCTCGACGCGCTGATCGCCACGGTGAAGCTCGCCGTGGAGTGGCGCCAGACCTTCCACCGCGACGTCGTCATCGACATGTACTGCTTCCGCAAACACGGCCATAACGAAGGCGACGAGCCCTCGTTCACCCAGCCCTTGGAGTACGAGGCCATCCGCAGCCACCCCTCGGCGGGCAAGGTCTTCGCCCGGGCGCTCGTCGAGACGGGCCGGGCCAGCCAGGCCGAGGTGGACGGGGTGTTCGGCGAGAGCCGCGAAGAGCTGGAGCGCCAGATCGGGCACCAGCCCGAGATCGGCCGTGACTCCTACACCGGCAACTCCAAGTCGCCCATGGGCGCGATCTGGTCCAAGTACCGCCTCGGCCTCGACGCCCCGGCGGACACCACCTTCCCCCTGGAGGAGCTCAAGGCCCTGCTCGTCCAGGCGAACACCTTGCCCGAGGGCTTCAACGCCCACCCCAAGATCCTCCGACTGCTCCAGCAGCGTCTGGAGATCGCCCGCGGCGAGCGCCCCGTGGACTGGGCCGTGGCCGAACAAGCGGCCTATGGCACCCTCGCCGTGCAGGGCCAGCGGGTGCGCCTCTCGGGCCAAGACTCCGGACGCGGCACCTTCTCCCATCGCCACGCCTTGCTCACCGACGTCAAGACCGGCGCGGAGCGTTTCCCCCTCGACCACCTGCGCGAGGGCCAGGCCCGCTTTCAGGTGATGGACTCGATGCTCTCCGAGGCCGCGGTCTTGGGCTTCGAGTACGGCTACACCTTGGACTACCCCGACGCCTTGGTGTTGTGGGAGGCGCAGTTCGGCGACTTCGTCAACGGCGCCCAGGTCATCATCGACCAGTTCATCGTCGCCGGTGAGCAGAAGTGGAACCGCTGCTCGGGCCTCGTGATGCTCTTGCCCCACGGCTACGAGGGCCAAGGCCCCGAGCACAGCTCAGCGAAGATGGAGCGCTTCTTGATGCTCTGCGCTGAGGACAACATGCAGCTCGCCAACTGCACCACCCCGGCGAGCCTGTTCCACATCCTGCGCCGCCAAGCGCTGCGCCCCAGCCGCAAACCGCTGGTCATCTTCACGCCGAAGAGCCTGTTGCGGCACCCCGAGTGTATCTCTACCCTTGAAGAGCTGGCGAACGGCAGCTTCCAGGCGGTGATCCCCGAGGTCGAGGCGCTGTCGGCGCCGAGCGTGCGCCGCCTCGTGCTCTGCCAAGGCAAGGTCTACTACGATCTGCTCGCCGAGCGCCGCAAACGTGGCGTAGACGACGTGGCCCTGGTGCGGATCGAGGAGCTCTATCCGTACCCCCGGGCGGCGATTCAGGCCGAGGTCGACCGTTACCCCGCCGCCGAGGTGGTGTGGTGCCAAGAGGAGCCCCGAAACATGGGCGCCTGGCCGGTCTACTGCGACTGGCTGCGTGAGCAGCTCCCGTCCCATCGCCAGCCGGTCTACGTCGGTCGTAAGCCCGCGGCCTCGCCCGCGACGGGCAGCCACCACATCCACGCCGAGGAGCTGCGGGCGCTGCTCGACGCCGCCCTGCGGCCCGCCTGACCCTCTCCCCCCGGTCTTGTCCAAGGAGCCCCCTCATGGCCATCGAAGTTGTGATCCCCACCGTCGGCGAGTCCGTCGCCACCGTGTTCATCGCCCGCTGGATCGCCAAAGAGGGCGACGTGCTCACCGCGGGGCAGCCTGTTCTGGAGATCGACTCCGACAAGGCCTCGATGGAGGTGCCCGCCCCGGCGGCGGGTGTGCTCTCCAAGCGGCTCTTTGAGGAGGGCGCTGAGGTCGCCATCGGCGCGGTCGTGGCGCTTCTGAGCGAGGCTGGCGCCGCCGCCAGCGCGCCGGTCGCCGCCGCCGAGCCGGTCGCCGCCGCCGAGCACGCCGAGCCCAGCCGCCCCGCCCAGAGCGGCCCCGCGGCCCGGCAGCTCGCCGCCCAGAGCGGCGTGGCGCTCAACGAGGTGCCCGGCAGCGGCACCCGCGGTCGAATCTTGAGCCAAGACGTGCGCGCCGCCGCCGAGCAGGCCGAGCGCGCCCCCAACGGCAACCCCGGCGTGGTGCCCCCGGCCGTCGCCAGCGCGGCGGTGAGCGGCGGTGTCGCCACCCCGGCCCCGGCGGCTTCTGGCGCGCTGGAGGAGATCGTCCCGATGACGCCCCTGCGGCGCACCATCGCCCGGCGCCTCGTCGAGGCCCAGCACACCGCGGCGATGTTGACCACCTTCAACGAGGTGGACTGCTCGGCGGTGATGGAGCTGCGCAAGAAGTACCAAGACCGCTTCCAAGAGCGCCACGGCCTCAAGGTCGGGTTCATGTCCTTCTTCGTGAAGGCCGTCGTGGAGGCGCTCAAAGAGTTCCCGGCGGTCAACGCCGAGATTCGTGACGACCATATCGTCTACAAGCGCTACTACAATATCGGCGTGGCCGTCAGCGGCCCCAAGGGCCTCGTGGTGCCGGTCTTGCGTGACGCTGACCGCCTCTCCTTCGCCAAGGTCGAGCAGGGCATCGGTGAGCTCGCCAAGAAGGCGCGTGACAACAAGCTCACGATGGATGACTTCAAAGAGGGCACCTTCACCATCTCCAACGGCGGCGTGTTCGGCTCCTTGATGTCGACGCCGATCCTCAACCCGCCCCAGGTCGGCATCCTCGGGATGCACGCCATCATCGACCGCCCCGTCGGCGTGAACGGCGAGATCGTGCTGCGCCCGATGATGTACCTCGCGCTCTCTTACGACCACCGCATCATCGACGGTCGTGAGGCGGTGAGCTTCCTCAAGCGGGTCAAGGAGCTGGTCGAGGCGCCTGAGCGTCTGCTGCTTGAGGTGTGACGGGGCTCCTCTGGGCGCTCTCGGTCGCCTGGGCCGATGAGCCCGTAGAGCGCGCCGCGCCGCCGCCGATCGAGCCTTGGGCGCAGCTCGGCGCGGGCCTGGAGCTGCGTCCCCGGGCGGAGGCCGCGGAGTTTATCGCCCTGCGCGCCGGCCTTGAGGCCCAGAGCTCGCTGCGCCTCGGCGTCGAGGTGTCGTGGGCGCCGCCTCGGGCCTTGGACCGCCTCGGCGAGCTGCGGGGTTACTCCGCGGTCAGCGTCAGCGCGGGCGGCTGGTGGTGGGCGGGCGGCGCCTGGTCCCCGGGCCTCGGCTGCGTGGTGGAGCTCTCCACCCGCAGCTTTTATGGGGCCGAGGGGCTCGTGCACCGTGCGCTCCTCCCGGCCTTGGGCGTCGAGGCCTCGGTGGCGGTGCCGCTGGGGGAGCGCGCGGCGATCGTGCCTTCCGCCCGGCTCACCACCGACCTTCGCCGCGTCGAGCTGCGGGTCGATGGGCAGCCCGTCGAGCTGATGTCTCCCTGGGGCCTACAAGGCAGCCTCACCGTGCTCATCCCGCGTGTGGAGCTGCCATGATTCTGCTCGTTTGGCTAATTTTTAGCTTTGTGGGCTGCGAGCTGAAGGTGATCGTGGACTACCCCGGCGAGACGGGCCTCGACACGGGCTCGGACACGGAGGCTGACACCGGGGCCGACACCGGGGCGGCCACGGCGGCCGCGGATGACAACTTCTGACGACATAGCGTCAGTCTTCTAAGTTATGCTGCGGTCCCACCAAAATGAGAGGATCGCCCCGATGAACGCACCCTTGACGGGCCCCACGCTGAGCGCCCTTCGGGCACGAATTGAGGCGGAGCTGGGCGACTTTCACGCCCCGATGACCGCTCGGGTGCTCACCGAGCTCACCATCGCCGTCTGCGTAGACGTCGCCGGGATGGCCCTGTTTTTGGGCGGAGAGGGCTGGGCGGTCAAGACCTTGGGCGTGCTCCTCGCGGGCCTGGCGCACATGACCATCGGCACCATCGGCCACACGGCGAGCCACGGCGCGGCCATGGGCAGCCGCAGCGCGAACCGCGCGGTCACCTACATCAGCTACCCCCTGGCGCTGAACCTCTCGGCGACGATGTGGTGGCGTCGGCACTGCACCCTGCACCACCGGGCCCCAAACGTCGTCGGCGTCGACACCGACATCGAGTTCAACCCCCTGTTCATCATCCGCGAGGAGGAGGCCGCCCAGGGTGGGCCGCTCACGCGCCTGTGGTGGCGGGCCCAGATCATCACCTTGCCACTGGCCTTGGCCGCGAACGCCATGAGCCAGATCCGCCAGGGCTGGGCGTTCATCTTCGACGCCCTGCGGGACGCCAAACGCCGCCGCCCTCAGCACTGGATCGACCTCGGCTGCATGACGGCCCACTGGGGGATCTGGGTGGTGATCCCGGCCTTGTTCTTCCCGCTCAAGGCGGTGCTCCTGTTCTACTTTTTGCGCAAGATCATCGTCGGCTACATGATGTTCGCCGTGCTCGCCCCGGGGCACCTGCCCAGCCGGGCGCCGCTTCTGGGCCGCGAGATGCCCGAGCTCGACTGGATGGTCCGCCAGATCATCACCACGGTGGACCTGCGCGTGGGCTGGTTGGGGAGCTTTCTCTGCGCCGGCCTTCAGCACCAGGTCGCGCACCACCTCTTCCCGGCGGTGCCGCACCCGCGCTACGCCCGGATCACCGCCATCGTCGAGGCCTTCTGTGAAGAGCACGGCCTGCCCTACAACCGCGTCGGCTGGGGGCGTGGGGTCATGGAGGCGTGGTGGGCCTTCGCCCGGCCGCGCGCCACCTGCATGACCCCAGAGGACGCCTTGGCCTGGGCCGCCGGAGACGGGAGCCCCTCACGCTGAGCGCGACGGGGGAGGGGTTTCGGCCAGGGACGGTCGTCCAAAGCGGCAGGCTGGAGGTGTGTGAGCGATCACCACGCTGGACGCAACAACCTGCCGCTCGGACGCCGTGAACTCACCGTAGCCCAACCCACCTCTGGGCACGCCGACCTGTCAGGCCGCTGTCATTCGGGCGCCGCCGGGGTCGGCGCCGCGCCCTCACAGGCGAGCACCCATGCGGCGGTGCGTAGGGCGCTGGCGCTCAAGGGGCCCTCGACGGCGTTTCGTTCGTGGTGAAACCGCGCCGCGGCGCAGCGCCCCTTCGCCGCCAAAAACCGCACCCCGTCCTCTTGCATGGCGCGGTCACCCGGGCGCTCCTCCATCTGGCGCTCAAACCACGCGGGATCCTCAGGATCATCAAACAGCTCCGGGCGATCGGCCCACAGCCGCAGCCGGCGCTCGGCGGCGTCTTTGGCGCTGGGGCTCCCGCCGGTCACCACCAAGGCGTAGAGGGCGTCGGCCTGCTGGAGATCACCGCAGTCGGCCAAGGCGTCCGCCAAGGCGAGCTGCCGCGTGGGCGACGAGGGGAGCTGCGCGTGGCTCGCCCGGGCCTCGGCCAAGGCCGGGGGATCGCCCACCTTCACCGAGGCCAACATCCGATCAAACACCTCGTGGCGGGGGTTGAGCGCGCCGTCGCCCTCGACGGAGACGAGGTAGCCCACCCGGCTCAAGAAGCGGCCCCGCAGGAGGTGGTGCTCGATGAGGCGATAGCGAACGACGCCCTCATCGTCGAGCACGTCGAGGGCGTGGGGCGTCCAGCCGGGGCCTTTGGGCGGCGGGGCGCTCGCGGGGACGAGGGTGCCGCCGGGGGAGAGCGCGCGCCAACGTCCGGCGAGGGCCTCGCCGACGAGGGGATCACCCTGGGTCACCTCGGACCACTCCAGGCGTTGAATGCCGACAAAGACAAAGTCTCTCCCTGCGGAAGAGAGCGTCCAGGCGGGCATCCCGAAGGTGGTCGAGCCGTAAGCGCGGGCCTCGCGTCCCTTCTGCTCGGGCAGAAGCCGCCCCGGCACATCAAGGGTGACCCCGACCTCGGCCACGCTCACGGTCTGGGCGGGCCAGAGGCCAAGCGTCGGCACCTGGCGCAGGGCTGGGCCGTAGAGCGAAGGCGCGATGACGAGGGCGACGGCCCACAAGAGCGCGCGGCGACGGGCCTCGGGACGGCGCGCGGGGGGGCTCAGGATCGGCGCCTGGACGAGCAGAGCGGCGATGGCCCCGCCGACGAGGCCGCCGATGTGGGCGAAGTGGGAGGTGTTCGCGCCCTGCAGGGTAGAGATGAACAAGACCGCGAACAGGAGCAGGTTCCCGAAGCCGTAGTAACGCCGCTGGTTCGCGGGCAGGCCGTCGCCGAAGCGGAACCCGATGGCGATCTGGGCGCCCAAGAGGCCAAACCCCAACATCGACGAGCCGATCACCGCCTCGTTCTGGCCGAGCACGACGGCCAAGCAGGCCCCGGCCACCGACGCCGCGGCGATGACCAGGTACCCGTGGCTGCCCAAGGCCCGCTCCACCCGAAAGCCGGCGTATCCGAGCACGGCGAGGTTTGGGAGCAGGTGCATCGGCCCGGCGTGAACGAGCTGCGAGGCCCAGGGGGACCACCACGCGCCGTCAAACATCAGGGGCTCTAAGCCGGTGCGCCCCTCTAGGAAAAGACGCGCCATCGTCGCGCTCAGGGCGCCGGGGGCGTTGGAGACGACGATCTGGGTCACGCCGGTGATGGCGATGAGCGCGGTGAGCGCTGTTGAGGCCGCCGGGAACGGTCGGCGGCGCATAAACGCGGCGAGGAGCGCGTCGGGGGCGGCCAAGGCGTCGGCGAGCTGGGGGATCTCGGTGAGCGGGAGGAAACCCTCACCGGTCCAGGGCCTGTGCTGCAGGAGCGCGTCACCGGGGATGTGCCCTTGCCGG
>JAKLKE010000252.1 GCA_023150775.1 Myxococcota bacterium | reverse complement strand
TACCAGGCGAACCTCGGCGCGTGGACGGACATGGACCTTCCGTACACGATGTGGACGTACTTCGGGAACATCGCGCGCTACGAGGGCACCGAGGTGAACGTGTTCGCGCCGGACGACGGCGTGCGGGCCGTGGCGCCGACCTATAACCCCGAGACGGGTGAGATCGGCTTCGCCCAGAACGACGACGGCAGTTTACGGCAGAGCGTCACCGTCAAAGAGATCGAGAGCGCGAACACCCTGGTGATCTTCGGCATTGATCCGAGCTCTGGCGAGATCACGATTCAGGACGGCGTGCAGCTCAACCTGGGGATGAACAAGGCCCTGTCGATGGCGAACCCCGCGCCCGCGCCCGCGCCCGAGGTGCAGGCCCCGGCGGCGCAGGCCCCGGCGGAGCAGACCCCGGCGGAGCAAACCACGCCCGAGGACGGCGAGCAGCTCTCGCTCTTGGACGCAGCCCCCACCCGGGACATCGGCTTCGCGCCGGAGACCGACACAGACGGCCGCAAAGTGACGGTGGTGCCCGACGACGACCACGAACAGACGACGAACAAGCCGGATCTGTCGGTGACGCCCCCCGAGGAGACGGAACCGGTCGTGTTCCCGAGCGTCGCTCAAGAGAACGTCGCCGCCGCGCCGCCTGACTCGCCGCTCTTTCAGCAGCTTCGTGGCATCGTCGCCTCTATGCTCTACGACGTCCCCGAGGCCGCCCCGGCCATCGCTGAGACGATGGGGCTCTCCCCCGAGGGGCTCCAGATCCTGCGCGACAACGACAACGTCACAAACTGGGCGGAGCTGACCGCGGCTGGGCTCTCCGACGCCGACCGCGCCGCGCTCCAGCACGCCGCCGCGCTCAAGCTCGTCTCTACCCTGGACCCAGACCAGCCCGCGAGCCTGTTCTTGAGCTGGTTTGACTGGCACATCGGCACCCAAGCCGACTTCACGATCACCCAGCCGCACCTGCAGAACGCCATCAACATGGACAACGCCGGGATGGACGAGGTCGCCGCCGTGATGGGCGTGGCGAACTTCAAACGTCTCGTGCTCTCCACCCACGGTCTGCCCGGCGGGCAGATCATGAAGACCGAGGAAGGAAGCGGCTTCAACGTCTATGACGCGCGGATCATGGCCGAGATCGCCGAGCGCGCTGGGGTCAGCTCTGTGCTGCTCGCGCACTGTTATGGCGCCTTGGGCGCGGACGGCGTGAACACCCTCGACGTGGACTCCCGGCAGGCCTCCGGCTCGTCCATCGCCGAGTTCTCTAGCCGGGGCATGGACGTCTCGGCCTATGAGGGCGCGGTGAACACCCGCACGGCCACACAGATGGTCGGTGTGTGGTCGGAGCTCATCGCCGCAGGGCTGCCCGACGAGGCGGCCTTGCAGCTCGCCGGGGCCTTCGCCAACGCCACAGGCGGGGAGAACCTGAACAGCATCAACTGGTCGCAGTACGTCTCCCACGCCCGCGCCGAGCTGGGTCCCGAGGGGGATCCCCAGGCCTGGGCCAACCGGAACGGCTTCGTTGACACACAGATTCGTGGAAGGCGCGTGGGCCCGGAGCAGATCCTTCAGCTCCTCATTCAGTACGGTGACGTGCTCTTGGCCACCCAAGGTGTACAAGACGCGCCGAAGGCCTGGCAGGGCAAGATCCCGGAGAACCAGGTTGATCTGCTGGCGCGGATGACGGTCAACGACCTGATTCATGGTGGGCTCTACCCGCAAGCGGGCATCACCGGCGCCGACGCGCAGATGATCGTGAGGCTGCTTGAGGAGGCCTGGCGCGGCGCACCTCTGGTGCAGAACGGCGAGCTGCCGGACTGGGCGGTGCTCGGATCGCGTCTGTACTTCGCGCTGGAGGGTCAGGTCGCGGCGATTCAGCACATGGACCCGGCGGAGCGCGCGCAGCGGGCGAACGTCCTGCAGAACCTCCAGATCATGCGGGATGAGGTCTGGATTCGGCTCGCGGCGGCGGGTCAAGGAATCATCGACGATCAAGGGCAGCTCGCGTTCTTGCCGCCCACGGACCTCACCCACTACGCCACGAGCGACGCCAACCTCGCCCAGAGCGCCGCCCCGGCCGAGGTGGACGGCGTGCCCGTCGCCGATGTGACGCAGACGCCCGGCGACGTGGTCAGCGTGGACCCCAACGCCCCGGTGCAGGCGCTCCTGTTTGATCTTGACGAGGTGGGCGCCGCCACGACGCGCTCCTTGCCGACGCCGGGCCTCGTCGGAGGTGTCACAACCCCCGCGGCGCCCGCCCCGCAGGGAGATGACAGCCAGCTGCGCCAGGACGTGCTCGTCGAGGCGCGGGCCTACTTTAAGCCGATGCTCGGCGCGCTGTTGACCCGGGCGGCCACCCGGGGGAGCGGCGGTCGGCAAGATCGTGCGCTGAACGGCCTCACCAGCGCCGTCTCCGCCCAGCTCGACACCTTCCGGCGCGCTCTGACGATGAAGGGCCTGGACGCTGCGTGGGTCACCACCGACGTCGTGCTCGACATGCTGGCACGCGACACAGAGCTCGCCCGTGCCTTGCAGGAGGCCACGCCCGGCTTGGGGATTGAGCCGGGGCAGCTCCTCGCGGTGATGGACCCAGCCCACCGCCTCGCCACGCAGCTCAAGGCCGTCCCGGGGGACGACGCCGTGGCCGACGACACACGCCTGGGCCTTCTGCGCGACACTCTGCACAGAACAGACGGCGCCGCGCTCTTGACCGGGCTGCGTGGCGGTGAGCTGATCGCTGAGCTGGCGCGGATCAAGGATCCCCAGAAGCGCGCCTTGGCGACGGAGATGCTGCGCAGCGGCCAGGCGCTCGCGCTCGGCGACCAGAACGGGGCGCCGCGTGTGGAGCGGGTGACGCGGGCCCTCGACGGCAGCACCACGCGTGAGGCGGCGGCGCTGGCGACGGAGCTCTCGGTGCTCGCGACGACACTCGACACAAAAAACCCTGGCTCCAAGGAGAACAACGAGCGCCTCGCCCACACCCGCGCGCGCGTGGCGGAGGCCCTGCAGAGCCTCCGCGACGTCCAGAGCCGCCTGAACGATCCCAACCTCAGCGACACCGATCGGCAAGCCCTAGAGGCCAAACGTACAGAGCTGACCCAGGCCGCGACGAAGGTGAACGCCGTCGTGACACGGTCGGGGAGCCTGCTCTCGACCTTGGCGATCCACGACAACGTCTGGTTCGCCGACACCCTCCTGCCGTACCTGCGTGAGTCTGGCGCCTCGCCGCCTTCAGCGAGCGTCAGCCCCCAGCCCAACGCCCAGAGCGAGGCCTTCTGGCTGCGTCACAAGCTCGACGCCGCGGCGATGAGCGCGCGGAAGCCCGACGATCTCCAGCGTCGTCTGGACCAGATGATCCGCGAGGCCAGCGACCAGGGCGCTGAGGGCCGGGCGCTGCTCGTGGACTTCGCCCGGCGCTACTCCCGTGAGCACGGTAGCTTCTACAAGCTCCTCACCGACGCATTCTCCGCCCAGAGCCACAGCTTCGAGAGCACGCCGGGCAAGAACGACCCCGCCATCTTCCGCGCCATGGCCCACGCCTTCGGTGTCGAGACGAGCGACGCCTTCGAGGGGGTGAACCTCAACGCGGGCGCCCAGCCGATCACGTTGAAGGAAGAGGTGGAGCTTGTCCGCCTCGTCTCACAGGCGGCGGAGAAGATTCACAGCTCCTTTGGTGTGATGAACTTCACGAAGATCACCGACGTGCTCAGGGATCTGCAGAGCAGCGCGACGGTCACCACGATCCTGCAAAAGATCGAGTCGGATCCGACGAAGCGGGCGGAGATCCTGCAGAAGGCCGTGCGCGCGGCGTTTAAGGAGAGCCACGGCGACATCGCCACGCGGCTCACCCAGCGGGCGCTGGAGGCCTCGTGGATGAGCGGCGAGAGCCCAGACGCGATCGTGTTGGGTTTTAAGAACGAGCACCTCGTCGATCTGCACATCGAGGGGCTCACGCTCGCCCCCCAAGCGACCTTCAAGTCGCGTGAAGACCGGCTACAGGCCTATTACGACAGTCACCCCAACGTTGCACAGACCCGGCTCGCCGCGGACAAACGTGTCGCGCTGTACACCGGCGACACGATGGGCGTCTTGGAGGCCGTGCTCAAGCTCTCGGCCGAGGACCGGCTCAAGGCGCTGAACGATCCTCTGCTCACCGCGGAGCTCGCCGCCAAACACGCTGAGCTGTGGCCGTTCATCCGCCACGCCCTTGAGGGCCAGGTGCCGCCCCAAGAGATGCTCTCTGTGCTGCTTGCGCTCAAACAGGCCGTGAGCCTCGGCCTCAAGCCCGGCGAGGTGATGAAGGCCGCCACGGAGTCGCTCCCCAAGGGTGACGTGTTGGGCTTGGGCCGGAAGATCCTCACCACGATGGGCAAGTCTGTGGGGGGTGACGTGCTGCAGCGCGCCCAGCAGCGGATGCAGCCCGAGATGCAGAAGCTCGTGGAGAGCTGGGCGACCTGGCAAGGAGGGCGTCTTGAGGAGCAGGATCCGAGCCTCAAAGGCAACAAAGACGAGCGCGCCCGGCGCCAGCAGGCCGAGGCCCTGAACACTCTGGCCGATCCGGGCTTCCAGGCGCTCCTGCGGGACCACTTCAGCGCCGAGCAGCGCGCGTCGATCACCAGCGTGATGATGTCCGGATCCACCAGCAGCAACGACAAAGCGCAACAGTCGCGCCTCGGGTTGGGCGTGGACGCCAAGAACGTGCTGGGCATTATTCAGAAGGCATATGACGACGGCAAGACCGCGGCCCTTCGTGAAGATCCGGCGGTGCTCGCGCAGCTTCAGAAGCTCGGCGAGGCCGAACGACAGCTCGCGCTCCAGCTCCTGTTTGACACGCCCGCGGCCAAGGCGCTCTCGGTGATGAAGGTGCAGGGCGACCTCTCCGACGACAACGCCGTCGCGCTCTTGGGCAAGCTCGCGACGCTGAGCGCGCAGGAGCGAGACGGAATTCGGAACGACCCGGCCTTGGTGCTCCTGCTGACCAGCAAGCTCAAGGGGGATCACCTCGCGCGTTTCCAACGTTTGATGCAGCTCAATGGCCGCAGTGAGGCCCAAGCCACGCCCGCTGGGCAGAGCGAGCAGGACCGCGAGCGCGACTGGCTGCGGTTACGCGCCGTGGAGGGGGTCAAGGCCCTCATCACCGCGAAGGACGACAAGGCCCTCGTGACCCTCGCCGCCGCGCTGTTTAAGGCCAAGGTGACGGATCCCAACGCCCAGGCGCCGGGCTTCGCCGAGCGCGCGGAGCAGGGCGCTCGGGTGGGGGATCTCTCGGCCCAGGACCGCCCGATGATGGCCGAGGCCCTGCGGTCGAGCGCGGAGTACGCGGAGCTGCTCAAACGAAGCCCGACCCTCGCCGCCGCGGTGATGGACGCCGTGCTCGGCCAGCGTGACCCTACGCCGATGCTCTACCACGCCGAGGCCGCGCGGAGCTGGATGAACGCCGACGTGGACGGCATGGTGAAGGCCATCGAGGGGGTGTCCGCCGATGAGCTCCTGACACAGTTTGTGGACCTCGACGCCTTCGCCCCGGCGCTGATCTCGGCGCTGAGCGCCCGGGAGGCGCTCGCCGCGCTGCCCGCCGACGCCAGCGACGACCAGCGCCAGGCGGCGGAGCAGGCCGTGAGCGCCGCCAACCAGGCGATGCGTGAGGCGACGTTTGATCTCTCCGCGTCGCGTCTCGCGGAGCTCTCGTCGCTCTCCAAGGCCGACCAACAGAAGGTGCTCGACGCCGTGCGCGCTCGGGTGAACAAGCTCTTGGGCGGCGAGGCGAAGGATGAGCTCGCGCTGGTCGCCCGCGCGCTGCAAGGCGCCATCGGCCGAATCGCGCCCCAGAGCGCGCTCAAGGTAGATGAGACGCTCGTCGGAGAGGTCTCAAACGCCGATCGCCTCGCCCGCAGCCAGCTCGCCCAAGCACAGACGGACATGGAGCGCAGCCGCAAAGCCGTGGAGAGCGTCGCCGCGCTCCTGCCGGGGCTCGCCGTGAAGCTGCCCGGCGGCCTTGATCTCAAGCAGAGCGTCACCGAGGCCAACCAGGCGATTCAGGCCTGGGCCGACGCCCTCGCCGCCGCCAGCCAGAGCGACGCCCCGCTCACTGAAGACCAACTGAAGCTGCTGAAGACCCAGCAAGAGGCCGCTGAGAAGGCCAAGAAGGCGCTCACCGAGAGCTTTGACAAGGTCGTGGCCACGGCCACCAAACACCTCAACACGGCGTTTGAGACGGCGATGAACGCCGGAGAGGCGGCGCTGATCACCACGGTCACCGTGGCGACCGGCGGCGTCGCGACCATGCCCGTCGGGCTGCTGCTCAGCGTCGTGAAGCCCGCCGTGAAGAAGCTCGTGGGCCTGTGGATTGACCGCGCCCTTCGTGATGAGCAGCACATCCGCCGCGCAGACATCGCTCCGGCGATCGTCGAGGTGATCAAAGAGAACGTCAACGAGGGCTGGAAGAAGACCTTAGAGGCTAGCCCCATCGTCGGCATCCTCGCCGAGGGCATCGCCCAGATCGTCGCCATTAACCTGCCCTTCATCGATGGTGGCGTGGAGGAGGCCGCCGACAAGAAGATCTCCGGCCAGATCGAAGGACAGACGAACAAGCTGGAGACCTTTGATGACGCCTTGGTGAACCAGGCGGGCTCGCTCCTGAACCGCGAGAACCGTCGGCGAGGCCCGGCGGAGGCGGGCGGTGACGTGTACGGTGACTCCGTGAGCCGTGAGCAGGAGCGCGCGGCGCTTCGTCAAGGGGTGAGGCAGCGCCTTGAGGAGCGCGCGAAGCAGCGCGGCTTACGGGCGAACGACCCTGTCGTGACACAGACGGCGGCGGCCCTACAATCGACCCTCGGTGACGGCGACGTGAGCCGCTTGCAGGCCCTTGTCACCGAGCACGGTGTTGAGAAGATGCAGGGCCTCCTGCACAACGTCGTGCGCCCCGAGGACGACGCCAAGCTCGAAGACCGGATCAGCGGCCCTCTGCGGCGCTTCTTGCAGGACCTCGCCGCGGGGGGGCCGGGGAACCAGAGCCCCGGCGCCGTGGGGGGCCTCAGCGCAGCCACCCCCGACAACAGCGCCGATGATGGGAGCCAGTCCGCGCAAAACAACACACGGTCAAACGCCACCCCCGACGCGACGAGCGCCCCGGCGCCTGAGCGTATGGAGACCTTGGAGTCGAGCTCCGGGCGCAGCCTGCGCGGCGGGAACGTCGCGGGGGTGTCGGATCGCGCCGCCGCACGTCTGTCCTCGATGTCGCCGGAGCAGGCCGCTGAGGTCCAGGCGATCCTGCACGATTCCGGCGTGAGCCCCTCGGCGCGGGCGCTCTTGGAGCGTGGCCTCGCCGCGGGCTACGGTCTGAGCGAGCTTCGTCTCCTGCGCGATCTCACCGTCAACCGCTCCGACGCGGAGCTGCTCGCGGAGTTCACCGGCCTCGGTCTGTCTCAGATCGGCCAGGTCTCTTGCCTGCCGACGGCGTACCAGATCGCCATCGCCGAGCAAGATCCTCTGTACGCCTACCGACTGCGCCAGAACCCCGACGCCATGAGCACCCAAGATGGCGGCGGCGGCGTCGTGTTCACCCAGGCGGAGCTGGAGCAGCTCCGAACTCTGCGCGTGCAGAACGCTGAGACCTCGCTGGCGTCGATGCCGCTGGAGCTGGCGAAGATCGTGCTCCCGGCGCTGCAGGCGAAGGGCATCGACCCCACGAGCCGCGAGGCGCTGAATGAGGTGGACCGCATCTTGTCGAGCCTCGGCGCGCCGGTTCAGAGCGGCACCCAAGGGCTCGACGTGACACAGTTCACCCAGAACGCGGCGCTGCACAAGACGCTAGAGGCCCGCGTCGGCCGCGAGCTGAGCCTCGTGCCGATGAACCTCCAAGACGTGCAGGCCGCCTTGGCCCAAGGCCACCCCGTGCCCGTGCTCACCGCCGCGGAGTCGCTCATGGGCGACCGCCGCGTCGCCGACGCCCACGCCCAGGTGATCTTGAGCTTTGACGGCCAGCGCTACACTGTGCACGATCCCCAAGGCGGAGGTGTGCGCCAACTGACCGCGGCGGAGCTGCAGCGGGAGCTCGGCGCGCGCTGGGCGCTCCTGCCGACGGGCGCGGCGGTGGCCCCCCAGGCCACCACCTCCGGCGGGGTCACCACGCCCGCGCCGCGGGGCGGCGATGACCGCCAGCGGCGCCTCGACGCGGCCCAGGCCGTGAAGACCGTGCTGGATGACGCCACGGTGGCGAGCATCGCCGCCGAGGTGGGCGAGGGGGACAAGGGCGGTGACGCGCCGCTCAACCGCCTGCGCGCGGCCATCGACGCCCGCCTCGCGACGCTGCGCGCCCAGACCCAGGCCGCGGGGGAGTACGCCTCGTGGCTCACGACGGAGTTTGTGCTCGATCTCATCGCCCAAGACGTGGCGCTCAAGCGTGGTCTCCAGAAGGGGCTCATCGGGACCGACACGAACCGCGCCCAGGTGTTGGAGTCGATCAAGCCCGCCCACCGCCTCGCCGCGAAGATCAACGCCGCGAGCGACGACAGGGCCCGCCTCGCCGCGGTCGCCGAGACCGTCGGGCGGGTCGGCGCGGAGGTCAAGCTCCTCGACGGCGTCGCTGGGGCGGAGCTCCTCGACGCCCTGTCGAAGTTTGAGCGTGATGAGGACCGCATGGTCGCGCAGGAGATGCTCCAGACCGGCCGGGTGCTCTCTTGGTTGGGCAGCGGCGCCAACCGCGCGCTGATGATCGAGGATCGTGGCCTGGACGGCGTTCGTGCGCCGCTCACCGAGCGGGCGTCCTTGCTCACAGAGCTCGGCGTGCTCGCGAACAGCATCGACACCAAGAAGCCCGAGGACGCCAAGGAGCGCCTGGAGGGCCTTCGCGCGCGGGTGACCCAGACCTTAGGGCGGCTGCGC
>JAKLKE010000251.1 GCA_023150775.1 Myxococcota bacterium | reverse complement strand
GGCTCCAGCACCATCCTGGTCTGTGATGATGAAGAGCTGATTCGGTGGTCACTCGCCGAGCACCTCCGCAAAGACGGCCACCGCGTGAGCGAGGCCGAAGACGGGCTGCAGTGCTTAGAGAGCATCACCCGAGAGGCCCCGGATCTGGTCATCACCGACCTCAAGATGCCCGGCCTCGACGGCATGGAGGTGCTCCAGCGCCTCCGTGAGCAGGGCAACGACGTGCCGGTCATCGTGATCACCGCGCACGGCGACGTAGGCTCGGCCATTGAGGCCACCCGCTTAGGCGCCAAGGCCTACCTCTCCAAGCCCTTTGATCTGCGCGAGGTGGGGCTCGCGGTGACGAAGGTGCTCCAGACGCACCGCTTAGAGAGCGAGGTGCGTTACCTGCGCAGCCAGCAGACCGTGAGCTATGGGCGGCTCATCGGCGACTCTCCGGCGATGCAGCGGCTCTTTCACACCCTGCGGCGCCTGGAGCGCATCGACACCCCCACGGTGCTCATCGTCGGCGAGTCGGGCACCGGCAAAGACCTCATCGCCCGGGCCATCCACGAGTCCGGCCCCCGGCACGACGGCCCCTTGATGGAGGTGGACTGCGCGAGCCTGCCCGAGCAGCTCATCGAGTCCGAGCTCTTCGGCCACGAGAAGGGCTCGTTCACCGACGCCCGCACCACCAAACGTGGCATGTTTGAGGTGGCCCGGGGCGGCACGATCTTCTTGGACGAGATCGGCGAGATGTCGCCCAACACCCAGGCCAAGCTCCTGCGGGCCCTGGAGAACCGCAAGTTTAAGCGGGTGGGCGGCGTGGCCGACATCCCCTTAGACGCCGGGGTGATCGCCGCGACCAACCGCGACCTCTCCGCCGAGGTCAAGCGCGGCGGCTTCCGCGAGGACCTCTTCTTCCGCCTCAACGTCATCCGCATCGAGGTGCCGCCTCTGCGGGAGCGCCGCGAGGACGTCGGCACCTTGGTCGAGCACTTCATCCGCCGCTTCAACACCGACTTTGGCCGGGCGATCACCGGGGTCTCCGCCGAGGCCATGTCCCGGCTCACGAGCTACCCCTGGCCGGGCAACGTGCGTGAGCTGCGAAACGTCATCGAGCGCATCGTGATCTTGGAGGCCGAAGACATCATCCGCTCGGAGAACCTGCCCCCGGAGATCCGCTTCGGCCGCGTCGAGTCGAGCGGCGGAGGCGCGGGCTCCAAAGGCGCGCCCTTCATCTTGCCTGAAGAGGGCGTGAACCTCGACGAGGTCGAGAAGAGCCTCATCCAGCAGGCCTTAGACCGCACCCACGCCAACCAGTCCGCCGCCGCCCGCCTGCTCGGGGTCAGCCGCTATACCCTCCGGTATCGGATGGAGAAGTACGGCTTGGCGAACCCTGAAGGCTGAGCCTGAAGCAGGCGCCGCGCAGAGGGCGGCTCGGGTCGTCGTCCTCTAAGCTGAGCACGGCGCCCATGGCGGTCGCGTACTTGCGGCAGATGGCGAGGCCGAGGCCCGTGCCGCGGATCTTGGTGGTCACGAAGGCGTCGAAGATGCGCGCGCGCTGGCTGGCGGGCACTCCGGCGCCGCTGTCGATCACCTCGACCTGGGGCCCGGGGCCGACCACCATGATCACCTGGCCTTGGGCGCCGACGGCGTCTCGGGCGTTCTGGAGCAGGTTCACGAGGATCTGCGTGACGAGCTGGGCGTCGGCCCACACCGAGACCGAGCTGAGCACGGAGAGCTCCGCGGGCACGGCGGCGCTGCTGATCGCCTCGGCGCAGAGGCTCTCCAAGGGGACCACGTCCATCCGCGCCACGGCGGGCTTGGCGTAGCCCAAGAGGTCGCTCACGAGGCGGTCGAGGCGGAAGACCTGCTCTTGCACCTTGCCCAAGATCGCCCGGCGGCGGTCGGACTCGTCCAGAGTGCCGCCGATGACCTGCAAGGTGGCGGAGATGGCGGTGAGGGGGTTTCGGATCTCGTGGGCCAGGGTGGCGGCGAGGCTGCCGATGCGCGCCAAGGACTCGGCCTGCTGGGCCCGGGCCTCAGCCTGAACGGCGTCGGTGAGCTCCTCGACGTGCACGAGCACCTCGGCGAGCTCATGGGAGAGCGGCACGATGTTCACCCGGAAGGTGCGGGCGGCGGGGCCCTCACCCAAGACCACCCGAGGCACGCTCACCTCGTGGCCCCGGGCCTGGGCCCGCTGCACGTTCGCCACGAGGCGGGAGGCCTCGATGAGATCGGCGGGCAAGAAGTCGCCGATGGACGAGCCGATCTCGGCCCCGGCGCCGAAGATGCGCGCTGAAGGCCGGGTGGCGGCGGTCACCAGGCCCTCGCGGTCTAAGCAGAGCACGGTGATCGGCAGGCTGCGGATGATCACGTCCTGGAGGGTCCTCAGACGCTGATCTTCGTGGGCCCCCATGAAGGTGCTGCACATCACGGCGAGCTCTAAGTCACACACCCGGGCGACGGCGTGGCAGGTGACCCAGGCGCGGTCATCCTTGAGGTTCTTGCGGGCGATGTCCACGAGCTCGGCGCGCAGGAGGTTCATCGCGGTGAACATGTAGCGCTCCGGCAGGCCCACGCGGACGTGGGTGCGCCCGATGCTCCGCCGACGCTCCCAGTACGCCGTGTCCCAGGGGCCCTCCAAGAGCTGCCGCAGCCAGCGCTGCATCGAGACCTTGAGGCGCTCAATCTGCGCGTCGTTCACGAAGACGCGCCGCGCGCCGGGGGACCGATCGATCGCGTCGTAAAATCGCTCGGCGATCACGGGCAGAACGGGATCAGCGAAGGGGAGAAGCGCCCGGAGCGCCTCGCCATCCGCGTCGCTGAAGCCGACGTAGTCCATCATCTCTCGAATCGTGTCCATCATCGTCCTTCTCCTGCGGAGCTCGCCCTGCCTCTCCCCATCGCGCCGTCCCCTCTCTGGTATCATCGGGAGGAGGACTCGTGCTTCAACCCGGTGACCTGATCGAGCTTTGGGCCGTCGACGCGCGCCTCGGCGGCGAAGGCGGGACCGCGTTCTTGGCCCACCATGGCGAAGATCGCGCCCAGAAGGTCGTCGTGAAGCTGCTCTCGCCGCGTGAGGGCCGCGTAGACCTCATGCGGGATCGCCTCTTGCGCGACGCCCGGGCCTTGATGAACCTAGAGCACCCCGGCCTGCCGCGCATCCTCTCCTTACGCCTCACGGGCCAGCTCCCCAACGCCGTGATGGAGTACATCCCCGGCGAGGCGCTGAGCGGTCGTGTGCCCGGCCCGCCGCTCAACAGCGAGACGGCGGTGGCCTTCGTGCGGGAGCTGTGTAAGCCCATCCAGGCCCTGCATTCGGTGGGGCTGCGCCACCGCGACATCAAGCCGGCGAACATCCTCCTGCGCCCCGGCCAAGGCCCGGCGCTCGTCGATCTCGGCTTGCCCGCGGCCATCGCGCCGCCGCGCCGCTCGTCGTGGCCCTATGTGCCCCCGGAGTGGCTCTCCGACCGCCAGCCGTCCGACTCGTCGTTGTGGGACATGTACAGCCTCGGCGTCGTGCTCTACGAGCTCCTGCGCGGCAAGCTCGTCTACGCCGGGCACAACGTCGAGACCCGCGAAGAGATGCTCGCCCTCAAGAAGGCCTATGGGCCCTTGGACCCAGGCCGTGACGTGCCCGTTGACCTGCGCCGCGTCGTGCGCCGCCTCACGCACCCCGACCCCCGCAAACGAATCCGCCGCGTCGAGGAGCTGCTCACCCGCTTAGACGCCATGGACTTAGAGCGCGCCGAGCCCTCGATGTCCCTGGACGGCCACACGACCTTCCCCGGCGACGACACCGTCTCTCCCGACCTCACCCTGCGCCCCGATGAGCCCACGAACGTCGAAGACATCGACCTCGACGCTGAAGAGGCCGCTGAAGACGAGCCCCCGGTGGACCCACCCGCCCCCGGCCAGCGCCTCGAAGACCCCGTCGTCCCGCCCTTGCCCCGCCGGGTGAACCAGCCCCAGTCGCAGGAGGCCGACGAGGACGACGTGCCCGCCGCCGACACCCGCTGGGTGGCGTTCTTCATGGCGGCCCTGACGGTCCTCGGCCTGCTCTTGGCGGCGTACTTCACCCGACCCTTCTTCTCCGGTGGGCCCTGATGATCGACTTCCCCGCGAGCCCCTACCGGGTGCCGTATGACGGCAGCTTTCGGGTGTCGAAGGCGCTCACCCGGGCCGACTCCGACGGCGACGACGACGACAAAGAGGCCCTGCGCGCCGCCGTCAGCCGCATCAGCGACCTCCAGGGGCGGCTCTACGCCCACAACCGCCTCGCGGTGCTGCTCATCTTCCAGGCCATGGACGCCGCGGGCAAAGACAGCACCATCCGCGCCGTGCTCTCCGGGGTGAACCCCGCGGGCTGCCAGGTCCACGCCTTCAAGTCGCCCTCCGCTGAAGAGCTCGACCACGACTTCTTGTGGCGCACGACCTGCCGCCTGCCCGAGCGCGGCCGCATCGGCGTGTTCAACCGCAGCTACTACGAGGAGGTGCTCGTGGTGCGGGTTCACCCCGAGCTCCTCGCCGCCCAGAGTTTGCCTGGTGAGCTAGAGCCCGAGCGCCTGTGGGCCGAGCGTTACGAGTCCATCCGTGATCACGAGCGCCACCTCGCCCGCAGCGGCCTCGTCATCCTCAAGTTCTGGCTCAACGTGAGCCTTGAAGAACAAACCCGCCGTCTCCTGCGCCGCATCGACGACCCCAAACGAAACTACAAGTTTGAGTCGCGCGACGTCACCGAACAAGCGCACTGGGCGGAGTACATGGCCTCCTACGAGCTGGCCCTGCGCCAGACGTCTACGCCTTGGGCGCCGTGGTACGCCATCCCCGCCGACGACAAGCCCAAGATGCGCCGCCTCGTCGCCGAACACATCGCCGAGACGATGGAGTCCTTGCACCTGCCCTACCCCGAGCTCCCCCGGCGCTCCCGAGACGAGCTCGACGAGCTGCGCCGGACGCTGAAGGCGCGGTTGAAGGGCTAAAGGTGTGCGTTTTTGTCCTGTCCTGTTAATCGTTAATTATGTCCAACTCTTTCCCGCCGTCTAAGGATTGATGGTTATTCGTTCGATGGAGTCCTTGTGAGTCGTCCTCTCAATCCAATTATTACCCATATGATGAATCTACGCAGAGCACACGATGGGCAAATGCTCGTCGGAATCACACCAGAAGAGGCCAGCGTCATTCAGGCGGCGCTCATGGCCAACACTTACCACGACAAAGACGCCGAGGTCTTCTCCAATCGGGACCCTGCGGTGCTCGGGCACATTATCCGTAGACTTGAGCGGGGGTACTGTGTCGCGGTCATCCCCACGGGCGTAAATGAGTGTGCGGTGTTCTCAGGTCCGACGCTACGATTTCCCGGCTTCCGCCGCTCAAACGAATCGACGCCTGGTTACCAGCCGCCGATCACGGCGGTCGAACGCGCACGGATCGCCGAGCAACCGCGCAGCCAACCCCACGAAGCAGCGCCCATCGAACGAGCCGTCGAGCCTAGCGGCTCCGACTTCGGGCCGAGCAATGGTTGGGTCATCCTCGTGATCATCGCGCTCATTTTCGGCGTGTGGATCCTGGCGTCGTAGCGACCTGGCCTCTCCTAGGCCCTCGTGCCCCGTCTGCCCAAGTTTCGCGTGAAGATCCCCGAGAGCCACACGACGAGCCGCCGGGGCACAAAGCGGGTCAGAAAGGCCGTGAGCCCGGTCGTGGGCCCCACAAACACCACCGGCCGTCGCCCGATGGCCCGTCGCCCGGCCCGCACCACGGCGTCAGCCTCGATGGTGAGCGGGCCGGCGGCCTCGCCGTTCACCCCGGCGATCTCGGCGAAGCCTGTGCGGGTGGGCCCGGGGCAGACGACCAACGCCTTCACCCCGGTGCCGCGAAGCTCCTCGTAGAGCGTCTCCATAAACACCAGCTCAAAACATTTGACGGCGGCGTAGGTGCCCAGGCGCGGCGTCGGCAAGAGCGCGCCGACGCTGGAGATCACGACCAGCTCACCCTCTTTCCGCGCCAACATGCCCGGCAGCAGGCGGTGGCAGAGCTCCAAGACGCCGCGACAGCCGAGGTCTACCATCTGCACGAGGCGCTCCCGGGGGGCCTCGGCGAAGGGGCCATACCAGCCGAAGCCCGCGCAGAGCACGGCGGTGGAGACCTGCACGTCGGCCTCCTCCACGGCGCGCATCACCCGCGCCGGGGCGTCGTGCTCGGCGAGGTCGAGGTCGATGATGAGGCAAGGCACGCTCACCGACGCCGCCAGGGCCTCCAGCCGATCCCGCCGCCGAGCAATGAGCACCAGCGGCCGCCCCTCCCCAGCCAAGGCCCGGGCCCAGGCCAGGCCGATGCCCGAGGAGGCGCCGGTGATGAGCGCGGCGTTGTGGAGAGGGGGCATGAGGCGGCTCCGGTGCGGACGGGACCGCCTGCTCTATTCGATCGGGGCGGGCGCGGGGAGGGGCGCTCGGGGTGATCCTGGCGCGTCTGTGTGTGTTTGGCGCCTAAAATGCGACGCCCCTCACTCAATGTACCCCAGCGCCCGCAGCGCCGCGTCATCGACACCCTCCGCGCCACCTTGGGGCCGAAACCGCTCCGCGAGCTCATCGCGGCTCGTGGGCGCGGTCACGCCTTTGGGCAGACGATCCGCGCCCAGCGCGACGACGCCGGGGAGATCTTGCGCTGGGTGGATGCCCAACAAGGCCTGCACAGTCGGCGCCACGTCCAGGAGGCCCATGCTCGGCAAGGTCTGCCCCACAGGCAGGCCCGGGCCTTTGGCGTAGATCACGCCCCGCGCGTCGTGCATCCCGGAGAAGGTCTCCGAGAGCCGGACGTAGTCGCCCAAGGGCTCGCCGCCGACGGTGCCGCCTTGGATGCGGGCCTCGGTCACGCGCTCATCGGTGAGGGTGAGGCCCAAGGCGTTCGGGGCGCCGGGCACGGGCTCCACCCGAAACACCGGGGCGCCGGTCTCGTCGAGCAGGGCCTCGATGGCGGCCTGCAGCTCGGGAACACGGGCGGCGCCGCCGTCGGTCAACGACACGTTGAGCTTGATGCCCAGGCGTGAGACGTCTACGGGCAGGCCGGCCTCGATGAGCCGGGCGCGCAGGCGCTCGGTGAGGGGCTGGAAGCCGAGCTGGTCGAGCGCGGGGTCAAAGGCGCGGAAGCCGTGATCGGACACGACCACCACGGTGGTCTCGGGGCTCACCCGGCTGAGCAGCTCGCCGAGGATCTGATCGGCCTGGCGGTAAGCATCCCTCACGGTCTCGCCGTAGAGGGCCTGCTTCTTGGGATCGATGTTGTTGAAGGCGTCGGGCTGGTGGTAGGTCCAGAAGCGGTGGGCGAGGCCGTCGGTGGCGTAGTAGGTGAAGGTGGCCAGATCGGGCTGGTGTTTGTGTAGGGTGTGAACAAACACGTCGCGGTCGATGCGCCCCCGCAAGAGCTGCATCGCCTCAAAGCGGGCGTCGTCGTCTGGGCGCTCCAGGCGCTCACGGACGCTCCAGCGCACCGCGTCAAACAGCGTGCTCAGGCGGAGGCCCTGGGGGATCCCGGCGAGCACCAGCGCCGTGGTGCTGCGGGTGCCCGCCACCTTCTTGCGGCGCATCCGGTTGGCCAGCTCAAGCTCCTTCACGAAGCTCAGCTCGGCGGGGAAGGTGTCGGGGGCGGGCGCGAGCCAGCTCGGCACGATGAAGCCCGGCACCGGGCGCGGCGGGTAGGTGACGAGCCACTTGTAGACGCCGATGCGGTGGCCCTCAGACTCGGCGATGTCCCACAGACGCGGCACCAGCACGTCCGTCGCCCGGGTGTGAAAGCCGTGGATGCCGTGCTCGGCCGGGGGGCGCCCGCTGGCCATCGTCGTCCACAGGAGCGGCGAGAACATCGGCTCCATCGACATCAGCACGCCCCGGCTGCCGTCTGTCGCCATCGACCGGAGCGCGGGCAGCTCCCCGGCGGCGATCATCGGGTCGATGAGGTCGTAGGTGGCGCCGTCGATGCCGACGACGAGCACCTTCACCGGATCTGCGCTGGGCTCGGGCCACAGCGCCAAGGCCAAGGTGGCGGCGCCGGTGAGCACGAAGGGGAGGCGCGGGGCCGTCGCGCGGGGGCGGCGCAGGCCGATGAGCCCGCCGAGCGCCGCGCCGACGAGGGCGGGGGCGAGCACGAACAGCAGCGACAACAGGCCTAGGCTGTCGATGAACCAGGGGTTCGGTACGCTCACCGCCACGGCGATGAGCAGGCCGGGCAGCGGCGCGAGGGCGGCGCCGAGGAGCGCGGTGTTTAAGGCGGACGGTCGGCTCATGGGTGGTCTCCCACCAAGAAGCGGCCCGGCTCAAACTCATCCCAGAAGTGCCAGTCGCCGGGGTGCTCCCGCAGCCAGAGGTCTAACCAGCGGGCGCTGAGGTCGGCGCCGCGCTCCAGGGCCTCGTCGAGGGGCAGCTCACGGCGCAGGGGCAGGGCCTCGTGAATCTCGGTGACGTAGAGCGGGCCCGGCCCGGGGTTCTTGAAGGTGACCATGGGCAGAATCGGCGCCTCACCGCGCAGCGCGAGCCACAAGGCGCCAACGGGCAGGCGCATCGGCTGGCCGAGCACCTCACGCACGACGCGGCGGCCGAGCTCTTTGCCGCCGCCGGTGCCGTCCATCGCCGAGAGCACCAGCTCTCCCCGGGTCAAGGCGCGCAGCACCGGGCGGATGAAGGCTTTGCCGTCCCAGATCTTCGCCGGGATGTCCTGCTCCAGACGGTGCCTGAGCTGGGTGACCCGGGCGCCCTCTTCGCTGATCGGCCCCTCCACCCCGCCGCCGCCCACCTGGTTCACCCGGTAGTTTCGTGCGCCCAACACACAGAGCGGGAGCTGGGGCACGCCCATGTGCGGGTGGAGGAGCACCGCGCCCCGACCGCCCTGCAGCGCGCGGTCGAG
>JAKLKE010000250.1 GCA_023150775.1 Myxococcota bacterium | reverse complement strand
GATCATCTCCCAGCGCATGGTGCGTCCGGTGATCGACGGCGCCGGGCGGCTCTCGACGGCGTAGCGGGTGACCACACCCTTTGTGGTCAGCTCCATGCCCCAGCGGAGCGTCGCTTGGGCACGGTCCGACCCGCCCGGCTCGGCCCAAGAGGCGGTGACGTAGGGCAAAAAGAGCACGTAGTCATCGGGGTTGAGGATGACGTCCCAGACTTGCTCTTCGCTGGCGCGGACGAGCACCATGGAGCGCCCGGCGCTGCCGCCTTTGTTCAGGTCCGCGCGCCAAACCACCTCTCCGGCGTCCAGGCGGGCGCGCTCGGCGTCGGTCAGCTCCAGCGGAGGCGCGGGCTCCTCCCACAGCGCGGGCTCCGCGGCCACGGCGAGGCGCGCCAACAGCGCGGCGAGGGCTCCGGGCAAGGTCATGGGGTCTCTCCCGCGACGTGAACCTCCACGCCCGGCGAGGCCGCGAGGCGCCGCGCCAAGGCGACCCGCACGGCGTCAGCGTCGAGGGAGCGGATGAGCCGCTCCGCCGTGGCCCGGGCCGTGCGCGCGTCACGACCGTAGCGCTCCCACAGCGCCAACTCAAGGGCCCGGCTGCCAGCGCGCTGGCGTCCCATCGCTAAGCCGCCGAGCGCGCTCTCTTTGACCCGGCTCAGCTCCGCCGGTGTGGGGCCCTCTTGCGCGAATCGGCGCACCTCGTCGCGTAAGGTGGTGATCGCCTCCGCCGCGCGCTCTGGCGCGGTGCCCATGCTCACCGAGAAGTGGCCGACGTCCCAGCCCTCCTGGCTGTCGGCGGAGACGTGGTACGCCAGCCCCCGCCGATCCCGCAGCTCCACAAACAGCCTGCCGCCCTGGCCGCCCAAGGCTGCGGCGGCGAGGCCCAAGGCGTCGGCGTCGGGCTCCCCCAGACGCGCGCCGGGCCAGCCAAGCCAGAGCCAGGCCTGCTCACGCTCAGACGGGATCCGCGAGCGCTGCAGGGTGCTGGGGAACTGCGCCTGGGGGCGTGGCCGCGGCATGTAGGCGCCGCCGGGTAAACCCGAGAGGGCGCGACGCAGGCGGCGTAAGGCCCGATCCGGCGTGAGCGCGCCCGTCGCGGCGACGACGAGGTTGCCCCCATAAAAGACGCGTTTGTGCAGCGCGCGGAGCTGCCCCACGCCCAGCCGCGGCAGGCGCGTCTCCGCGCCGTCGAGGTCGAGGCCGTAGGGGTGGGGCCCGAACAACATCCGCAGGCCGTGGCGCTGGGCGACCTCTTGGGGGCTGTCGTGCAAGAGGCGCTCTTCTTCGATGAGCTCGTCCCGGGCGCGGTTGAGGTCACCCTCGTCGAAGCAAGGCCGGGCGAGGAGCGAGGCGAGGAGCGTGATGCCGTCGTCGAGCAGCTCCGGGGTCTGCTCGGCCCGCGCGCCTTGGGTGCTGCGGCCGGAGAAGGCGTCGAGCTCCGCGCCGCGCCCGTCGAGCAGCTCCGAGAGCTCTTGAAGGTTCATGCCATCGGCGGAGACCGTGCGCGCCCAGAGCTCGGTGAGCCCGGAGTGCGCCGGGCGCTCCTCTAGTTGACCGCCGAGCACCACGGCGCGGAGGGCCGTCGCGGGGCTCGACTCCACACACTCCACGACGAGGGTGACGCCGTTGTCGAGCACCTCGCGGTGAATCGCCGGGCGCGGCGCGACGATGGGCGACGGGGCGCGCACGGCGCGGTCGAGGCGCTCACGAAAGGCCGCGGCGTCGAGCTCGCCCTCGGGCAGGAGCGCGCCCACCACGAGGGACTCTGGCCGCAGGCGCTCCCGGGCCACACGGCGCAGATCGTCGGGGCTCACCCGCTCCAACATGCCGCGATACCGCGCGCCGCCGTCGGGATCGTTCATCGCCAGGAGGTGCCAGGCGTTCGCGTGGGCCCGGCCCTCGGCCGTCTCTTCGTCTCCACGGAGCCCAGCGAGCATCCGCCCTCGGGCGCGCTGGGCGACCTCCAACGGCAGACCATCCCGGGCCACACGGCGCAGGGCCTCCACGCAGATGTCCAAGGCCTCGGGGAGCTTGCCTTGGCGGGGGGCGAAGCCGAAGCTCATCAGGCCGTCTTCACGCTCGGACTCGTGGTGGCCCCAGGTGGAGGTGACGAGGCCACGGGTGGCCTGAAGCTCGGCGCCGAGCACGGAGGAGAAGCCCTCCCCCAAGGCGTTCGCCAGGAGATCTGCCGCCGCCGAGCCCGGCGCCCGGCAGCCCAGGCCCCGAAACGCCAGCTCGACCAGCGGCTCCTCAAAGCGCCCCTCGATGAGCGTGGTCCGGCGGCGACGTTGGGGCCGCGCGGCGCGGAGCGGCTCAAAAGACGGCGACGGCCCTTCAGCGTGGGGCGGCACGAGGCGATCGACCAGGGCGCGGGCCTCGCCGAGGTCAAACGCCCCGGCGATGGAGATGATGAGCTTGTCTGGGCGCACCCAGCGGCGCCAGAAGCCGAGCAAGGAGTCGCGGGTGAGGGCCTTCACCGCGCGCTCGCTGCCCGCGATGGGGCGGCCGTAGGGGTGATCCTGAAACGCCGCGGCGGCCACGGCCTCGCTGAGCACCTGATCGGGGTCGTCTCGAACCCCACGCAGCTCATCGAGGATGACCTCACGCTCCCGCTCGATCTCTTCAGGCTCAAACAGGCTCGCGCGGAGCATGTCGGTGAGCACCTCAAGGCCCAAGGTGAAACGCTCGGCGGGCAAGGTCGCGTAGTAGGCCGTGGACTCGAAGGTGGTCCAGGCGTTGATGTCTCCCCCAGCGCCCTCGATCTCCGCGGCGATGGCGCCGACCCCACGGGTGGGGGTGCCCTTAAACAGCATGTGCTCGACGAAGTGGGCCGCGCCGTGCTCATCCGGGCGCTCGTTCACCGCGCCCGCGTCGACCCACAGCTGCACGGCGCAGCAAGGCGCGTCGGGCATGGGGTCGAGGAGAAGGCGCGCGCCGGAGCGGGTGCGCTCGATCATGCAGGGGCTCCCAGAGAGTACAGGCGCCCGGCTATAACCCGACGATGCTGATGAACCTGCCCGCGTGGGGTGTGTACGTGCACATCCCCTGGTGTCGAACCCGCTGCCCCTACTGCGCCTTCACGATCGTGGTGGACCGAGACAGCCCAAAACACGCCTACACCCTCGCCCTATTGCGGCAGTGGGAGGCGACGGCCCCGCGCTTCCCCTCCCCGCCCACCACCTTGGCCTTCGGCGGTGGCACGCCGAGCCTACACCCGCCTGAAGACCTCGCGGCGATCATTCGCACGATCCAGCCCTCTGGAGAGGTGAGCCTTGAGGCCAACCCCGGCCAGGTAAACGCGGCGTTGCTCGGCGAGTGGCGTGACGCCGGGGTCACCCGGGTGAGCGTCGGGGTGCAGACCTTCTCCCGTCGCCACGCGCGCCTGCTCAACCGGGGCCACACCGTCGAGGACGCCCAGACGCTCCTGGGCATCGTCGCCGAGGCGGGGTTTCGTTCGTGGAGCGCCGACCTCATCTTCGCCACCCCGGGGCAGACCCTGGACGAGCTCGACGCCGACCTCGACGCGCTCTTGGCCACGAGCCCGCCGCACGTCAGCCTGTACGGCCTCACCGCTGAAGAGGGCACGCCCTATGGCCGCGCCGTGGCCGATGGGCGCATCACCCCCGCCGACGACCAGGCCTGGCGCGCGGCGTATGAGCGAGTGGTCAGCCGCTTGGAGGCCGAGGGGCTCGCGCGGTACGAGGTCTCCAACTTCGCCCGCCCCGGCCACCGCTCGGCGCACAACGAGCACTATTGGCGGGGTCGGCCCTACGCGGGGCTCGGCGTCGGCGCGGCGGGGTACTGGCCCGACGGCGCCCGCACCCAAGGCCCCGAGGACGTCGCCGCCTACCTCGCGGACCCTGTCGGCACCACCACCATCGAGCGCCCGAGTCCCGAGGACGCCGCCGTAGACTGGCTCGTCGGCACCTCCCGCCACATCGACGGCTTGAGCCTAGAGGAGCTCGCCGCGCGTGGGTTTACGCTGCGTGAGGACGTGGTGCGAGGGCTCGTCCGCGCAGGCCTGCTCACCAAGACCTCCACCGGTCTCGGCCTGACCCCCGCAGGTTTCCCCGTCGCCGACGGTGTGCTGCGCCGCCTCGCCGACGCCCTCGCGCCGCTCGGAGGCTGAGCCCCGGGCAGACCAAACGCGCTCACGAGCGTCGACCGATGAGCGCCGCCTCCTTCTCCCCTTCCCCACCGCGCGGGCCGCCGAGCATGACGACGCCACGGCGAGGCCGGCTTCAACGGCCACACCCCGGCTCAGCTCGGCGCTCGTGCCCAGATCACCGCTGCGCCCTTCGGCTTACGCTCGCTGCCGAGCTCCTCCGCGCAGGGCGACTCGCCGCATGGCGAACCTGCAGTTTGGCGAGCCCCTTCGCCAGAGGTGTCGCTCGTCCACTCGGGCGGCCCTGGCAAGCGCGGAGCGAGCGGAGAGGGCCGCCGAGCTGGTGGGCCAACGCGCTGGCGCTCACGACGATCCTGACGATTCTCCAGCGCCCGGCACCGCCCCAGATGACGCTGTAAGCGCCGCCGCCTCGTTCTCTGCGGACCCTGATGGCGCTGCATCAGGCACCGCATAGCGCCTCGCGGACATGCTGGACGCTGCATCACACTCCAACAAGAGCTTGGCGGACTTGCTGGACGCTGCATCAGACTCCGTGACACGCCACATAGAAATGCTGGTTGCTGTATCAGGCACCAACAAGAACTTGGTGGACTTGCTGGACGCTGCATCAGGCACCGTGCATTTCTTATCGGACATGCTGGGCGCTGCATTCGTCGCCGTGCACTTTTGCACGGACCCTGATGACGCTGCATTCGTCACCGTGCATTTCTTCACGGACATGCTGGACCCTGCATCAGGGTCCGTGCATTTCTTCACGGACATGCTGGACCCTGCATCAGACTCTATGCACTTTTGCACGGACCTTGATGACGCTGCATTCGCCGCCGTGCACTTTTGCACGGACCTTGATGACGCTGCATTCGCCGCCGTGCATTTCTACACGGACATGCTGGGCGCTGCATTCGTCGCCGTGCATTTCTGCACGGTCATGCTGGACGCTGCATCAGACGCCGTGCATTTCTACACGGACATGCTGGACGCTTCATCAGACGCCGTGTCACGCCACCCGGAGCCGCTGGACGAGGCCGTGCGCCCGGCGTCGCGCCCTGCCACGACGGTCGCCGCGCTCGCCTCGGGCATGACGCTCGGCGCCGAGGGGGCGGCAGCGCGCCGCGCGCTGAGCGGGCTCATCGGGCGCCTCCTCATGACGTCCGCCGCCCTCGGGGTGGCGCGCGCCGTCCTCACCGAGGCGGCCCTCGGCCCGGCGCCGACGCGGAGCCCGCCGCGCGGCGGGGTGGCGCGGCGCGGTCGGCGCTCACAGCGTGCCCTCCCCTCGACCAGCTTCGGGCGAGGGTCCGACCGCGCGCCCGGCCCTGTCGCCCGCCGGGCTGAGGATCGGCGCGCGCCGCCTTTTGCGCTGCCAAGCCGCCGCGAGCGGCCGCGGTGAGCGATGGCCCGGGCGCCCAGCGTCTCGGCGCCTCAGCCCGGGCTCAGCTCGATCACGACGAGCTCCGGGCGGCACAGAAAACGTAGGGGCGGCGCCTCGGTGCGCTCCAGGCCGACGCCCCGAGAGACGTCGAGGTGGCGGCCCGGGCTCAGCTCGAAGGTGCCCCCGGCGGCCATGTGCCGGGGCAGATGCGAGAAGGTGATCGGCGGCCCATAAAACGGGAGCTGCACCTGACCGCCGTGGGTGTGCCCGCCGATGAGCAGGTCGGCGCTGTTCTCTCCCAACGCGAAGTCGGGGATGTGGCCGAAGATCACATGAAAACCGCCCTTCGGCGCCACCTTGAGCTCGGGGTTGCCCGAGTCGCGAAGGGTGAGGCCGGTCAGCGTCAGCTCACCCACCCGCACCGTGGCCGTCTTGGGGAACACCGTGACGCCGAGGCCATGAAAGCGGCTGCCCCAGGCGCGGTCGCGCTGCTCGGCGTTGCCCTCCACAGCGAACACCCCGTCCCGCGCGGTGACGCCGAGCTGGGTCCACAAGCTCCGCAAGGCCGCCCACTGGCGCTCGGACTCGTCCCGGGTGTTGGCCTGGATGTAGTCGCCGGGCAAGAGCAGCAGGTCGGGCCGCTCCTTCACCACCGCGGCGAGCACCTCGGCCTCGTAGTCGCCGATCTCGTCGGTCTGCAGATCGCTGAGCACGACGATCTTCACCGGCTGGCTGAGCTTGGGGCTCGTGAGGCTCACCCGCCGAACCTCTAACCAGCGGGGCTCCACGAAGAAGGCGTCGATGCCCACGAGCGCCAGGGCCAGCCCGAGGCCGCCCAGGCCCCAGCGGGAGAGGCCCCGAGCGCGGCGGGCCAGCAGCAGGAGCAGCGCCACGCCATGCAAGAACAGGCCATGGCACAGAAGCGCCATGCTCCCGAAGATGGGGTGCGGGAAGAGCCGCGCGGCCCCCGCCGCGAGGATCACCGAGGCCGCGCCGCCCACCAAGACGCTCAGCCAGGGCCCCTCTTCAGGGCGGCGGCGAAGCCGGGTGACGAGCCCCACGACCACCGCCGAGAGCAGCGTGAAGTACAGGAGATGTACGGCGAGCTCGTTCATCACCCCTCCCCGATGAGCGCGTCCTCGGCCTGGATCTGCAGCTTGTCGACGCCTTGCCA
The DNA here is from genome assembly GCA_023150775.1 of Myxococcota bacterium. Lineage (GTDB taxonomy): Bacteria > Myxococcota_A > UBA796 > UBA796 > CAJQPC01 > JADKFE01. Next base: position 2,271 of record JAKLKE010000250.1, on the reverse strand, counting down.
CGAGTTCACGCCGAGCTTGCCGAGCAGCTCGACCGAGGGCGCGGCGGCCAAGGCGGCGCGATGGGGGGCGCCGTCCCACCACACGAGGCTCACCGGGCGAGGCCCGGCGCCGGCCAGGTCGCCCATGAGGTGCCGGTCTTTCACCACACGCAGGTTGGTCAGGCGCGCGCCGGTCACCCAGAGCTTGGGCTCGGGGTTGTCTTTGCCATGGGGCTCAAGCTGGGCCAAGGCCTCGACCAAGCCCATGCTGAGCGCCTGGGGAGGCAGGCGCAGCTCGGCGGTTCGGCAGCGCTGGGGCGCGCGCTCGCCGAGCCGCGCGGTGGCGCTCTCCAGGAGCATCGCCGCGAGGGCCGGCACGTCGTCACTCCGCGCCGAGAAGCCCGCGGCGGCGGCGTGACCGCCCCACTTGAGCAAGAGCGCCTGGGCGTCGCCCAAGAGCGTGAGCGCGTGAAGATCCGGCGTCGAGCGCACCGACGCCCGCGCCTCGCCGCTGTCACCGAGAGCCAAGACCACGGCGGGGGCGTTGTGCTGGTCACGCAGCCGCGCGGCGACGATGCCCGCCACCCCACGGTGCCAGCCCGCGGCCTCGCGCCCCCAGACGACCACACAGGGCGGGTCGGCGCGCTGGCCCTGGAGCTGGCTCTGCGCCTCCTTCATCATCCGCTCTTGAATGCGGCGGCGCTCATCGTTCAGCGCGTCGAGGTCCATCGCCCGGGACTCGGCCAAGGCCACGTCCCGCGTGGTGAACAGCTCAATCACCGCCCGGGCCGTCGCCACACGCCCCGCCGCGTTCACCCGGGGCGCCACACGAAACGCGAGGTCCTCTGCGCGAAGCTGGCCGACGGTGACCCGGGACGCCTTGAGCAAGGCCGTGAGCCCGGGGCTGTGGCCGCCAGCGTTCAAGGCGTCGAGGCCCATGGCGACGATGGCCCGGTTCTCGGCGCCGCGCAGGCTCACCACGTCAGCGACCGTGCCCAAGGCCGCGAGCTTGAGCAGGCTGCGCAGGAGCGTGTCGCGGCGGGGATGATCGTCCAAGAGCGCCTGGGCGAGCTTGAAGGTGACCCCGCAGGCGGCGAGGTCTTTGTTGGGGTAGCTGCAGCCGCGCTGGGGCGGGCAGATCACCGCCGTGGCGTCGGCGGGCACCTCGTCCCCGGCGGAGAGGTGGTGGTCGCAGATGATCACGTCGAGGCCGAGCTCTCGGGCCCGGCTCACCGCGGCGTGGTCACGCACGCCGATGTCAGCGGTGACGATGAGCGTGGCGCCGTCTCGCGCGGCCTGCTCCGCGGCGGTGACCGAGAAGCCGTAGCCCTCGTCCATTCGATCGGGGATGTGGTAACTCACGAGATCCGGCGCGTTTGGGTCCCGCGTCGCCCTCGCCGCGCGCAGAGCGCTCTGCAAGATCAACGACGAGGTGGTGCCGTCTACGTCGTAGTCCGTGACCACCCGCACCCGCTCCCCGTCTCGGCTCGCCCGGCGCAGGCGGTCGATGGCGACGTCCATGCCCAAGAGGCTCTGGGGGTCGTAGAGCGCGTCGAGCTCGGGGTGTAAGAGCTTGAGCGCCTCGTCCGCCGCGTCTACGCCGCGCAGGGCCAAGCAGCGCGCCAAGGCCTCATGCACGCCGAGCTGGCGCGTGAGGCGCTCCACCTGGGCGTCACTCACGTCGCCAAGTCGCCAGCGGGCGCCGGTCAGCGAGGCCTGCCGCCCTTGGGTGTCCTCAGCCTCCAAACACGATCCCCATGCCGAGCCCCAAGGCCAAGCCGACGATCATCACCACGGCGAACATCACCACGGGGTTGCGCCCGGCGGGCAAGGGCTCGATGGACGCCGCAGACAGCTCCACGGGCTCCCGCGCGGCGTTGGCGCCCCGGCGCGCGCGAGGGTCCGAAGGTTTTGGCGCCGAGCCCGCAGACTCACCGCCCCGAGACGACTCCCCCGGGCGTGGGGTCTCCCCGGTCTTGGTGTTTGACGGCCGGGCGACGCTGCGCACGACGGGCTCGGCCATCGGCGCCGTGGCCGCCGTCTCTTTGACCTTCGGCACGAGGTTCACGGTGTACACGCCGTTGCGCGGGCCGCCCTTGTCCTTGATGAGCAGCACCACATCGACGCCCCCTTCAGGGGTGATGTAGGCGTCGATCAGCTCCACCGCCGACCAGTTGAGGATGTAGGGGGTCAAGAAGCCGAGCTCTACCGGCGCGATGGGCGGCAGCTTGAGGTACTGCTGCGGCAGGGGCCTGCGGGTGCGCGGCGCGGGCGCCGGGGGCGGCTCGTCAA
>JAKLKE010000024.1 GCA_023150775.1 Myxococcota bacterium | reverse complement strand
TCCGCACGGAGTTTGGTCAACGATTTTTCGCGCCTCTTTGCTGCCAATCGGCAAGCCTAAAGGCACGCCACGGCCAAACCCGACCGGCGGCGAACCTCCCTCGACGCGGACCCCTATGCCGACCCACCCGAAGACGGACCCCTCAACCGCCGACCCCCACGAGCCCATCGCCCGGCTCCAGCTCCGTGCGGCCCTCTTCGCCGCCCCCGACACGCTCGTCACCGCCAAAGAGTTCGCCCGCGCCATGGGCGTCCGCCGACTGTCCGCATCCCAGAGCCCACCAACAGCCCGCCCCATCGGCGGCAGCCTCCGCGCCCCCTTCCGCGACTGGCTTGAGGCCATTGGTGTGGCCTCAACCCCAAAACGCCACAGAGGTTCCCCATGAACAAGCCCCGATACAAACGCCCCGCCGCCATCGACCTCGGCGATCTCCACGTCTCGATCGTCCGCGGCCCCAACGCTGAGGGCCGCTGGTACTGGCGCGCCCGCGACGCCGACCGTGAGACCCTCTGGACCGGCTGGGCCACCCGCGACGAGGCCGCCCGTGAGGGCGCGGCGGTCTTGGCGAGGCCCAAGGCGAACCCAGTCCAGCGGGGCGTGAAGACCTTCGGCGAGTTGATCTCGGCATGGCTCGCCGTGCAAGAAACCCGACTCGACATCACGCCCGCGACGCGCGCCAGCCACCGGCTCCGCGCTGGACGGCTGCTGCGCCACCTCAACGAGACGCCCATCGCCGCGATTCGACGCGACACCCTGGAGGCCTTCGTGAGCGCCCGTCTCGCCGAGGGCGCCGCGATCCGCACCGTGCGGGGTGACCTCGTGAGCCTGCGCCATGCGTGGCGTGTCGGCATGGAGCGTGGGCTCATCCCTGTCGGCACCCTGCCGAACCTCCCGATACGAATCAACGAGAAGGCGTATGTGTACAATCATCGAACCCCCACTCAGAAGGAGGTCGCCCATGTGGTCGCCAAGCTCCCACCGGAGTCGGCCCTCATGGTGCAGTTTTTGGCGGCCACAGGCGCCCGTGTCGGCGAGCTGATCTCGCTCCGGCGCGACCAGATCGACGTCAAGAAGGGGGTGATCCGCCTCGACGGCAAGACCGGCCCTCGCGACTTCCCGCTCACCGACGGCCTCATCGAGCTCCTCGGTGATCGAGTCGATCAGAGCGACAAGCCGCTTGTTCACCTCGGCGTCGTGGACGCGAAGCGCTGCCTTCGTGAGCACATCCTGATCGCGTGCAGACAAGCCGACGTCGCGCCGTTCTCCCCACACGGTCTCCGCCGCATGGCCGTGGACCGCATGGCCCGCGCGGGCGTGGAGCCAGCCGTCGCGGCGAGCATCACCGGCCACGACCCGGTGGTGATGCTCAAACACTACCGCGTGGTCACCGACCACGATCTGCACAGCGCCGCGCGGAGCGCGGACCTCGGCCTCACCCTTCGGCTCGCACAGTCGCTCATTCTTCAATCCCAGGAGTCTACCCCATGACGACGAGCACCCTACAGGGGCCAGCCCCCGCCAAACCCACCCCGCGCCCCAAGCCCTTCAAGGCCCAGGGCCTCGCCTACAGCGTCGTGCGTGGCCCCAACGACGCGGGCGCGTGGTATTGGCGCGCCCGGGGCCCCGATGGCGCCGTCGCCTGGACGGGCTGGGCCTCGCGAGACGAGCTGCTGCGCACCTACCGCGTTGTAGAGCCTGCTCCCCAGCGGCGCTTCGAGACTGTCAGGGATCTGCTCACCGCTTGGCTCGACGCGCGGGCCAACGATCCTCAGCTACGGCCAAGTTCATATCGGTCGTACATTTTTCGCGCGCGCAACATCATCGATACGGTCGGAGACGACTCTGCGGAGTCCCTCAGCAATGAGACGCTCGATCGCGTTCAGGCGGCGCTATTGGGGCGCGGCCTTACTCCAAAGAGCGTCCACCTTCACCAGTGCGCGCTGGTCTGCGCGACGCGGTGGGCGGTTGAGGAGGAGCTCCTCACGCCCCGAGCGTTGTCCGTGCCGCGCCAACGCGCGCACGCCCGGGCAGTCGCCCCGCACACGCCGACAGAGGGAGAAGCCGCAGCCGTGATCGCCGCCCTGACGGGTGAGGATCGCCTCGCAGTGTCGATCCTCGCCGCCACCGGCGCACGGCTCGCTGAGGTGACCGAGCTTCGACGGAGCGCCATCGACCTGCGAGGGGGCTGGCTGCACCTCGACGGCAAGACGGGGCCGCGTAGGTTTCCTCTCTCCGCAGAGCTACGCGCGCTCCTGACACCCTACGCCGAGGGGACTGACGATAGGCTGTTTTCCCGAAGGGGGCGAGCTACCCCTGCTCGAATCTACAACCAACTCGTCGGAACCTGCGCCCGCTTGGGCCAGACGGTCTTCTCGCCCCACGGCCTCCGCCGAATGATCGTTAACCGTGTGCTGCGCTCCGGCATGGACATCAAGACGGCCGCCGAGCTGATGGGTCACTCCCCGTGTGTCATGCTGAGCCACTACCGCCGCGTCACCCAAGAGGACCGCGCTACGGGCGTCGCGAAGGCCGGGCTGGGGGAGGCGCTCGTCGTGCCCACTGGCCCTTCGCAGGCGGGGCACAGATCCGGGCACAAGCGGTGAAAGATTAGGATGAATCTCGGTTCACGGATAGGCGGTCGGACTGGGCGGTGAGCGTGATGGTGCCGCCGTCGGCGAGGATCATGCCGTAGGTCTGCAGGGCCTTGGCCACCACTCGGGCGCCGTCGCTGGGCAGGCTCTCCAGGGGGTAATCGGCGCGCAGCCGCAGGCGTAAGCCGTAGGGGACGCCGTCGTCTCCGGCGCTCGCCGCCCCGGTGGCGTGGGTGGCGGGGCGGACGTAGGTGCGGTTCCGCAGGCGATCGTTGGGCAGGATGAAGCGGATGGCGTGCTTGATCTCCCCGGCGGCCACCTCGTCGGCGTCAAACAAGAGCGGCGCGATGGGCAGGCCCGCGGCGTCGGCGCTCGTGCAGTGCTCACCGCGTAAGGTCTCGGGCGGGGTCTCGGCGAGATCCCAGATCGCCAAGCAGCCGCCCTCGTAGACGCCGTCGACGATGTTCGCCCGCCACTGCTCATAGAGCGTCGCCGTGGGCTGATGAAGCACGATCAGGTGGCAGTCGCCGTCGCCGGTGCAGGCGAGGCCGTCTTCGCCTTCGAGCTGGGCGTCTTCAGGCACCGGCACGGGGGCCTGGTCACAGTCCGGGGTGTAGAAGTCGTCCGTCGGGGTGAACTCCAACATCGGCGCGTCGCCCGGATCACAGCTCAGCTCCATCGACAGATCCATCTGCACGCGGCCGTTGCCGAAGCCGCCACGGCGCGCCAAGGCGTCGAGCAGGGTGACGCTCTCGGCGTCCAGGGGCGCGTCCACGATGGGCTGGTTCCACGGCGCGTCGGCGGGGAAGAGCGGCCTGGCGCAAGAGAGGGCCGCGGGCGGATCGCTGTCGGTGGCCGCACCGCTGTCCGTCGAGGGGGTGTCGTCGCCGCCCTTGCAGGCCACCAAGCTTAGGCAGAGCATCCATCGGGGCATCGTGCACCTCCTCGGGGGATCCTACGCGTCTGAAGCACCCACCGCAATCAGGTTTTGAGCCTCGCCTTGGAGTTCAGATGACTGTGTCGTCAGGTGGTTTGCTGGGAGGGGCGGGTCGAGCTAATTCGGTGCCACAGTTCGGGCAAAACAAGCTCTTCTCTGCTTCTTCACGTTCTACTGGAATGTCGGCCGAGAATGAGGTCTCACAGACATTACAGCTCGTTCGTACAGATCTCGACACAGCCTTCACCGTCTCCGCATCGTAGAGCACCACACGGTTCCTACCCTTTCGCTTCGCATAACTCGTCGCATGCTCGAGAAGATATTTAATTCCTTGGGGTGAGGTCGGTTGAGGGGACGTGCCCCCAAGTCGCGCAGCGTCACTGGTGACCCATCCCACGCTGACAGTACAACTCATGGGTTCAGGCTGCTTATCCACATTGATGCTAATTTGAGCGATACTCAGCCGGATCGAGTCAAGCGTGGCCTGAACTTTATCGGAAGAGATGTCATTCTCGACAGGGACAAGTACATAAAACTCATCTCCATGCGCCCGGTACACTGATGCAGCATTTCCGAAACTGTTGGAGGCTAGCGTCGACATGGTCACCGCCACCCGCTTGAGGAGGGCATCCGCCTGTGAATAGCCAAACTTGTCGTTGACCTCCTTAAACCGATCAATCTCAAAGAACGCGCACCAAAACTTCTGTCCCGCCTCCACCATCTGCTGCAGATTTTCCATCAGCGCAGCGTCGTTGAATAGCTCAGTCAACTGATCACGAAACTGCTCCTGCCGAACAGCATCCGTGATGAGCCGACGAACCTCATCGACCGCCCTCTGAATACTCTGGTCAGAGCTTGAACTCATACGGATTCCATGAATTTACTTCGCCAGCCTGACGTTGGCCTTCGTAAGAATACGACGAACAAGACTGTTTAGAGTCTGGGTTCCATAAGGTTCATCTGCGGGTTCGAAGGACGCCGAATAGCGCTGAAGACCATGAAACGGATGGGTCAACGTGACCATCCAGACGGGCTCATTAGATGGCCCACGCCCTAGCTCGGCGGAGATGAACTCGATCCCTGCGCCCTGAAGTTGGTCACGAAGCGAGCTCTCAAACGCCCGCTTGCGTTGATTCGACGTGTACGCCATCGCCCCCAGACCGATGAGGCCCGCGAGCAGAAGCGCTTTGTTCGTATCGTCGTTGGTCGCCATTCCTTCACTATACTGCCCACATTCGCGCTGGGCAAGCGCGAGGCCGGTCAATCTTTGAGGCGAAGACGTCGCGCGAGCGGGCGGGATCGAGCCCCCCAAAGCGGCTACATTGCCGTGATCTTCCTGGAGTCTCCTGTGCGCCTCCGCTGGCCCCTCGCCGCGCTCGCCGCCGCGCTCCTCGCGCTGCCCCTGCTGCCCTTGTTCGCCGGCACCCCTGAGGAGGCCCCGCCGCTCACAGAGGCCGACGTGCGCTTCGCTGAGGGCGTCGCCGCGCTCAAGGCCAAAGACCCCGCCGCAGCCGAGGCCGCGCTCACGGCCTGCACCACCTTGGCCCCCGCCCGGGTGGACTGCTGGTGGGAGCTCGGCTGGGCGCGGTACCTTCGCGGTGACTGGGAGGGCGTCATGGCGGCCTGGGCCCAGGTCGAGCGTTTGGAGCCCGGTCACCCCGGCGTCGCGTCCCAGACCTCCACGGTGAAGGGCAAGCTCGCCATCGAGGCGCTCTTGCGCCAGTGGTCCGGCGAGGCGCCGCCGCCGCGCCCCAAGCCCACGGGCTCCATCCGCCTGCGCGCTGTCGGCGACGTGATGATGGGCAGCGACTTCCCCGAGCCCTGGATGCCCGAGCAAGACGGCGCCACCTACTTCGCCGATGTGGCCGCGGCCCTGGGCGACGCTGACGTGACCTTCGTGAACCTGGAGGGCCCGCTGTGCGACGGCGGCAGCACGAACAAGTGTAAGGAGGGCAGCATGTGTTACGCCTTCCGCACGCCCACCCGCTACGGAAAGCTCCTCCAGGACGTCGGCGTAGACCTGGCCTCCACGGCGAACAACCACGCCTTTGACTTCGGCGAGACCTGCCGGGCCCGGACCGAGGCCACGCTCAAGCAGCTCGGCATCGCGTACTCCGGGCGCCACGGCACCGTCGCCGTGAAGCAGGTCAACGGCCTCTCCGTGGCGATGATCGGCTTTCACACGTCAGACTCAGCCCACAACCTCAACGACCAGAAGACCGCCGTGGCCCTCGTCTCGGGCCTCGCCGCCCGGCATGACCTCGTCATCGTGAGCTTTCACGGCGGCGCTGAAGGCTCGAAGGCCGTGCATGTCCCCAACGGCCCGGAGAGCTTCTACGGCGAAGATCGCGGCGACCTGCGGCGCTTCACCCACGCCGTCATCGACGCCGGGGCGGATCTGGTGCTCGGGCATGGGCCCCACGTCCTGCGGGGCCTGGAGGTCTACAACGACCGCCTCATCGCGTACTCCTTGGGCAACTTCGCCACCTTCGGGCGGTTCAACCTCAAGGGGGCCCTGGGCGTGGGCGTGATCTTGGAGGTGGAGCTCGACGCCTCGGGCAAGTTTTTGGGCGGCCAGGTCATCCCGACGATGCAGGTGGGCGACGGCGTGCCGATGCTGGACCCCGAGCGCCGGGCCGTCACCCAGATGAGCAGCTTGAGCGCTGAAGACTTCGGGGCCCGGGCGGCCCAGGTCAGCGCCGACGGTGTGATCCGCGCCCCTTGACGCTGGGCGAAGGCGTCCCTAGCTCTGCGCTCCAACCACTCCCCAGCCTTGGAGCCAGAATGTCTGAGCCCTCCCCGACCGCCGCCGAGACCACCCCCGCCGGGGGCACCTTTAGCTTTGACGCCGAGGTGCGCCAGCTCCTCGACCTCGTCATCCATAGCCTCTACTCCGACCGCGACATCTTCCTGCGTGAGCTGATCTCCAACGCGTCCGACGCCTTGGACCGCGCCCGGGTCGAGGGCCTCGCCCGCCCGGAGCTGCGCGCTGGCGAAGGTGAGCCCGGCGTGAGCATCACCGTAGACGCCGACGCGGGCACGCTCACCCTGTCCGACAACGGCGTCGGCCTCACCGCCGAGCAGGCCAAGAAGGCCCTGGGCACCATCGCCCACTCCGGCACGAAGGCCTTCGCCGAGCTGCTCAAGGCCCAAGGCCGGGGCGGCGAGCACAACCTCATCGGCCAGTTCGGCGTCGGCTTCTACTCCGCGCTCATGGTCGCCGACCGCGTCGAGGTGCGCAGCCTCTCCGCCGAGCCCGACGCCGAGGCCATCGTCTGGTCTTGTGACGGCTCGACCACCTTCCAGATCACCCCCGGCGAGCGCGCCACCCGGGGCACCGACATCGTCCTGTACCTGCGCGAGGACTCCAAGGAGTACCTCGACGCCGACCGCATCCGGGGTGTCGTGCAAAAACACAGCCGCTACGTCGGTTACCCGATCAAGCTCGGCGAAGAGCAGCTCAACGAGCCCCAGGTCTTGTGGACGAAGAACCCCGCCGAGGTCACCGAGGAGGAGCACAAACGGTTCTACAAGCAGGTCAGCGGCGACTGGGCCGACCCGGCGGTCACCCTGCACGTTCGCGCGGACGCCCCGATTCAGTACAGCGCCCTGCTCTACATCCCCGAGCGCGCCCCCCACGACCTCAACCACGTCAACGGCCGCCGCCCGCTCAAGCTCTACGCCCGCAAGGTGCTGATCTTGGACGAGGCCCGTGAGCTGTTGCCCGACTGGCTGCGCTTCGTGCGCGGCGTGGCCGACTGCGAGGACCTGCAGCTCAACGTCTCCCGCGAGATGGTGCAGAAGACCCCGGTGGTCGAGAAGCTGCGGAAGGCGCTCACCTCCCGGCTCATCAAGCGTCTGGAGACCTTCGCCAAGGACGACAACGACGGCTACCTGCGCTTCTGGAAGGAGTTCGGTCCCACCCTCAAGGAAGGCGTGCACCACGACTCTGACAACCGCGAGAAGCTCGTCAAGCTCTGCCGGTTCAACACCACCCGCCACGACGACGGCGAGGGCCTCGTCTCTTTGGAGGAGCTGATCGCCGCGATGCCCGAGGGCCAAGACACGATCTGGTACCTCACCGGCCCCGACCGCGAGACCTGCGCCCGCAGCCCCCACCTGGAGCAGCTCCGCAAGAAGAACGTCGAGGTGATCCTGCTCACCGACGCCATCGACGAGTGGTTCGTGCAGTCCGTGACCGAGCACCAGGGCAAGACCTGGAAGAGCGCGGCCCGCGGGGCGCAGGAGGCCGATGAGGCTGAAGACGCCCCCAAGCCCACCCTCGACGCCGGCCTCACCGGCTGGCTCAACGGCCTCTTCGCGGGCTCCGTGAAGGAGGTCCGCGCGTCCTCCCGGCTCACCGAGTCCCCCTCCGTGCTCGTAGACGACGACTGGGGCCTCGGCGCCAACATGGAGCGTATCCTGCGCGGCGTGCAGAAAGACCTCCCCACCTCCCGCCGCATCCTGGAGATCAACCCCGATCACCCCATGGTGAAGGCGCTGGGCCGTCTGCAGGAGGAGGGCCGCGCTGAAGAGGCCGCGCCGCTGGCGCACCTGCTGCTGGACCAGGCGCGGCTGGTCGAGGGCGATGTGAGTGACCCGGCGGGCCTGGTGCAGCGGTTGCGGGCGCTCTCGGAGCTGGCGGCGAAGGGGTTGGGGGTGTAAAAGTTACCATCCAGGCGGGAGGGTGTTAAGCTCTCTCGCATGGAACGCCTGCAGTTCGAGACCCTTCGCGACATCCCGGCGAAACGAATCTCCTCCGACATTCGTTTTGTGCGGAAGCAGAGCCTCACCCCTGTGCTCATCGCTGAGGGCATCCTGATCGAGAACCCGAGCGGGGTTGAGCTGATCCTCTCGATCACGCTCAACCCCGTCGTCGGCTCCAAGACGCTCAACGTCCACGTCCCTGGCGTTGGTCCGATCTGCCGACTGGATGTGGACGGCGCCGCCCACCGCCCCGCGGGGCGCAGCCACAAACACTCGCTGCAGACCGAGCAGTGCCCGGCGCGGAACCTGCCCGATGGGGTGATCGATCGGCCCGACCTCGCGGGGGCGTCGATCAACGAGGTCTTCGCCGAGTTCTGTAGAATGGCGAACATCACCCACACGGGTCAGCTCAAGCTACCGGAGGCCGGCGCATGATCAACTCAGAGCAGCTTCGCGACCGCCTCGCCCAGCACCCTCTCGTGCGCTCCATCGACACCCTACGCACGGGCCCGCTCCGCATCGAAACCGCGTTCTTGTACCCCGACGGCGCGTCGATCGACCTCTTCCTCTGCGAGGAGCCCTCGCTGTTTCCGGCGCCAACGCTCTCCGACCTCGGCCAGACGATGTCCTGGCTGCTCGACGTGCAGGTCAAGCCCTGGCTCTCGCGTAAACGTCAGGCCCTGCTCGACGACGCGCTCCGCCTGTACGGCGTCGAGCAGCGCGGGGGCGAGCTGGTGAAGCCGCTCACCTCAGCCGAGGACGTGCTGCCCGGCCTCGTCCTGCTCGGTCAGGCCTGCGTTCGCACGGCTGACCTCCAGTACACCAAACGAAGCGTGCTCGTCACCTCGTTCAGCGAGCAGGTCGAGGAGTCGCTGATCGACGCCGAGGTGCCCTACACCCCCAACGTCGAGCTCGAAGGGCGCTTCTCCCAGGCCGTGCGGGTGGACTTCCTCGCCGAGGGGCCGCGCCTGCGGTCAGCCATCCTCACCCTCTCTTCAGGCAACACGAGCCAAGCCCACATCTGCGCCAACGAGATCTTCCGCAAGTGGTACGACCTCAACGAGCGCAACGAGCAGCGCTTGACGGTGCTCGATGACCGGGCGGACGTGTACCGGGAGGAGGATCTGCGCCGGATCCGGGACCTGTCGGACATCGTCGCTTTGTCGGATCGGCAGACGCTTCGGGATCTGCTGCTGGCGGCTTGAGGTCAGCCGCCGTCCGTCGCGACGACCGACCCCAACCCCACCAGCCGAATCGGCCCGGTGTCGGGGAGGTGGATGATCAGCTCCAGGCTCCCGCCAGCAGCCTCGACGAAGCGGCGGAGCGTCGAGAGCTGCACATCCGCCTGCCGCTCGATCTTGTGGACCGACGGCTGCTTGATGCCGAGCCGGCCGCCGAGCTCTTCTTGGGTGAGGCCGAGGAGTTGGCGAAGGGCGCGTAGGCCCTCCACCTCTTGGATCAGCTCTAGGGTGCGTGCCTCCACCTGAGCGCGCTGCGCGGCCGGGAGGGTGTCTGTGACCTCATCGAGGGTGCGTGCCATTCCGGCCAACATAGCCCCCAGGCTATGCCCCCACAACCCCCCGCACCAACCCCACCACCCCGCTCACCCACCCCGGATCGCTGTTCACACAGGGCACCAGCGTGTAGCCCTCGCCCCCCGCCTTCATGAAGTCGTCGCGCCCACGAATGCCCATCTCCTCCAAGGTCTCCAGGCAGTCGGCGGTGAAGGACGGGCAGAGCACCAGCAGGCGCTTGACGCCGCGCTTCGGCAGCTCGGGCACCACCTCGTCGGTGTACGGGCGGATCCAGGGGATACGCCCCAGGCGGGACTGGAAGCTCACGCTCCATTGGTCTTTTTGGAGGCCCAGGCGCTCGGCGAGGGCGCGGGCCGTCGCGAAGGACTGGGCGCGGTAACAAGCGCGGTTGCTCGTGTTGATCGCCGCACAGCAGCCCTCATCAAACCGGCAGGCCGCGGGGCCGAGGTTCGTCGCCGTCACCTGGCGCTCGGGCACGCCGTGGAACGAGAACAGCACATGGTCGGCTTGGGACGAGGCGAGGAGCGGCCTCGCGAGGGCCGCGGCCGGGTCCAAGAACTCGGGGGCGGCGTAGAAGTCGCGGATGGGGATGAGCTCGGGCACCACGGGCAGGCGGGCGGCCTGGGCGTAGACCTCCTCCATGGACGAGCCCGTCGAGGATGAGGCGTACTGGGGGTAGAGCGGCAGCACGACGATGCGGTCTACGCCCTCGGCCTGCAGGGCGCGCAGGCCTTCAGCGATGGAGGGCTGGCCGTAACGCATGGCGAGGCGCACACGCCAGCCTTGGCCGAGCTCCCGGGAGACGGCCTCGGTCAAGGCGACGCTGTGGAACATCAAGGGGGAGCCGCGCTGGGCGTCCCAGATCTCGCGGTAGGCCCTCGCGCTCTTCGCCGGGCGAAAGGGCAGGATGATCAGGTTGAGGAGCAGGGCGCGCCCGACCGGGTTCATGTCCAAGACCCGGGGGTCGGACAGAAACTCTCGCAGGTACACCCGCACCGGCCCGGTCTCCGGGGCGGTGGGGGTGCCGAGGTTGATCAGGAGCAGTCCAGTCTCGCTCATGGGGTCCAGGCTCCCATCGCGACGGCGAGGCGGATCGCCGCCAGGTCGCGGTTCATTCGTTCGGTGAGTAAGGTCAGCTCGGTGGCCTCTAAGCCCAGGCGGGCGTCGTCGGCGTCGAGGCCGCTCACGCTGCCGGCCTGGAAGCCCAGCTCGGCGAGGCGCAGGCTCTCCCGGGCCAGGTTCAGCTCACGCTCGACGGAGACGAGGCTCGCCTCGGCGCGCTCAAAGGCGCTCCAGGCCACGCGGATCTCTTGCTCGACCTCCAGGAGCGCCTTCTCTTGCATGAGCTGGGCGGCCCGGGCGTTCGACGCCGCGTCGCGCTGGGTGGTGATGCGGTAGCCGCCGTCCCACGGCGTCCAGGTGGCGTTGAGCACGACCATCCACCAGTCGGGCTCACCCTGGAAGCCGAGGTTCTGGGTGAGGCTGTAGGTGTAGCGGGCGCTCACGTCGGGCAGCCAGCCCATCGCCTCGGCCTGCACCTGGAGCTGGGCGGCCTTGGCCTGGAGCTCGGCGACCTGGAGATCCGGGCGCTGGGACTTCGCCTGGCTCAGGGCCTCCTCGACGGTGCCCGCCGGGGCCGGCTGGGGCGAAGGCAGGGTGACCTGGGTGCTCGCCGGGAGGCCGGTCAACATCGCGAAGGCCTGCTCGGCGGTGGTGAGGGACTCTTCAGCCTGGCGGCGGCTGCGCTCGGCGCGGCTCACGGCGAGCTCGGCCTGCAGCTCAGCGAGGGGCGGCGCGGCCCCGGCGGCGACCTGCCGTTTGGCCAAGGCGTAATGCGCCTCGGCGTTCTCGTGGGCCTGACGGGTGATCTCCACGGCCTGACGGGCCACGGCGAGGCCGTAGTAGGCCTGGGCCGCCCCGGCGCGCACCTGCAGGCGAATGTCGGCCTCTTGGGCGTAGGCGGCGTCGCGCATCGTGTACGCCCCGCGCAAGAGCGGCAGGCTCTCTGGCGAGAACAGCGGCTGCACGACGCTCACGTTCATGTCCGCGTAACGTTTGGCCTGGATGACCGTAGGCTCCACGGAGTCGGCGTCGAAGAAGTCGGCGAACTCTTCAGGGATCGAGTCGGCGAAGTTCAGCTCGACGGCCTGCTTGTTGATCGTGTAGTTGGCGTTCGCCTGCACCTTCGGCGAGAGCAGCGTCCAGGCCGTGCCCACCTGGTTCTTGGCCTGGAAGGTCTGCTCTTCGATGAGCTGCAGGTCGAGGTTGTTCTTCTCGGTCTCGGTGACGACCTGGGCGAGGCTCAACGCCTGGGCCTGGGCCTCGCCGCCGATCAACAGGAGCGCGAGGGACGCCGTGACCACCGCCGGGGTGGCCTTCTTGGCCCGGCCGCCGAACAAGCGGCGGGCGAGATCGCTGAGGTCTTCGCTGATCGTGTACATCGTTGGCACCATGACCAAGGTGAGGACGGTGGCCACGCCCAGCCCGAAGATGACGGCGATGGCCATAGGCCCCCAGAACGCCGCCGATGCGCCGCCGAAGGTCACGGCGAGCTTGCGGAAGTCGAGGGTCACGCCGGTCGCCATGGGGATCAGGCCGAGCAGGGTGGTGAGCGCAGTCAGAATGACGGGCCGGAAGCGGGTGAGACCGGCCTGGATGAGCGCGTCACGCACACCCACCCCCTTCTCACGCAGCACCTGCACATAGTCCAGCAGAACGATCGCGTTGTTGACCACGACCCCGGCGAGGCTGATCACGCCGATGCCGGTCATGATGATGCCGAAGGGGGTGCCGGTGATGATCAGGCCCCACAGCACGCCGATGAGCGACAAGAGCACGCTCACCATGATGATGAACGGGCGCACGATGGAGTCGAACTGGGTGACGAGCACCAAGAAGATCAAGACGCAGGCGATCAAGAAGGTGCGCGCCAGAAACGCCGTGGCCTCTTGTTGTTTTTGGTCGGCGCCGCCCATGGTCAGCTCGATGCCGGCGGGGGCCTTCCAGTCGCCGATGAGCTTCTTCACCGCGCCTTGCACCTCGTTGACGTTGAACCCGTCGGCGACGTCCCCGGAGATGGTGATCACCCGGCGGCGGTCGTCGTGTTTGATCGCGCCTGAGCCGCCGAGCGCCTCGTAGCTGGCCAAGGTCGAGAGCGGCACCATGAGGTTGTCTTTGCCCGGCACCCGCAGGCGTAAGATCGCCTCGGCGTCGTCCACAAAGGGCGCGTCCAAGGCGACGATCACGTCGGTCTCGTCCTCGCCGTCGCGCAGCACCGTCGCTTTGGTGCCCGAGACCGCGCCGCGTAAGGTGTTGGCGACCATGGAGGAGCTCGCGCCCACCCGCTTCGCCGCCGCGCGGTCCACGGTGAACCGCAGCTCCGGCCGCCCGACGCGGTAGTCGTCGCTGAGGTCCACCACACCCTTCACCTCAGCGAGCCCCCGCTTGACCTCCTCAGCCAGCTCGCCGAGCTTGTCGTAGTCTTCGCCGATGAGCTTGACCTCGACGGGTTTGCCCACGGGCGGGCCCATCTCTTGGGCCTCGACGGTGACCGAGGCCCCGACGAGCTGCTCCGCCGCGCCGCGCACCCGCTCGATGGAGTCAAAGGAGCTGCCCGCGCGGGGGGTCTCGCCCTCACGCAGGTCGGACGCGATGGGGTGGTAGACCAGGGTGAGGTTGCCCACGTTGGGGGTGCCCGCGCCGCCGCCGAAGCCGCCGCCCCCGCCGCCGGAGCCGGTCTCGGCGATGACCGTGCGCACGTCGGTCTCCGTCGAGATCGCCGCCTCAAGCTGGCGCAGCATCCGATCCGTCGTCTCCAGGCGTGTGCCGTCTGGGGCGCGCAGGGCCACGGTGACCTGGTTGGGCTCGGTCAACGGGAAAAACTCGGTGCCGTGGTTCAAGAAGCCGTAGAGCACGAAGGTGACGATGAGGCTCAGAAAGCCGCCCGCGAGGCTGATGTAGCGGTGGTCAATCGACCAGCCCAAGATCGAGCGGTAGGCGCGCAGGATCTTGCCCATCAGCTCGTTCTCGGGGGGTAGCTCACCCTCGGTGCGGGCGGTCTTGGGCGCCTTCATCAAGGTCGCCGTCGCCACAGGCACGATGACGAGGGCCACAAACAATGACGCCGTGAGCACGATGATGACGGTCAGCGGCATGTAGCCCATGAACTCGCCCATGATGCCCTCCCAGGCGAGCAAGGGCGCGAACGCGAGGTGGGTGGTCAGCGTAGAGGTGGTGACGGGCACCGCCATCTCGCTGACGCCGAGCACTGAAGCCTCCTTTGGGGTCTTGCCCTCCTCGACGTGGCGGTAGATGTTCTCCACGACGACGATGGCGTTGTCGACCAACATGCCCAAGGCGAGGATGAGGGCGAACAGCACGATCATGTTCAGGGTGACGCCCATGAAGTCGAGCACCATGAAGCTGATGAGCATCGACGTGGGGATCGCCAGGGCCACGAACCACGAGTTGCGGAAGCCCATGAAGAAGAACAGCACGCCCACGACGAGCAAGAGCCCGGAGAGGATGTTGTTCTCCAGCTCGGCCACGCTGTTGTCGATGTCGCGGGAGGCATCAGCCTGGAACGAGTAGCGCATCCCCTCGGGCCAGGTCTCCGCGGCGGTGATGGTGGCGGCCTTCGCGGCGTCGGCCAGCTCGATGAGGTTCTCCCCGGCGCGTTTTTTGACGCCGAGGGTGATCGTCGGCTCGCCGTTCTGCCGGGAGATCGTGCTGCGCTCGGCGTAACCGTCCACCACCCGGGCGACGTCGCCGATAAACACCGTGCGGTCGCCGACGTTCTTGACCGGCACGCCGCGCAGGTCGTCCGCCGTGGCCAGCTCCGCGGGCACCCGCAGGAGGTAGTCGCCGCGCCCGGCGTCGACGTTGCCGCTGGGGATGTTCACGTTCTCGTTGCGCAGGGCCATCGTCAGGTCGTTGAACGAGACGTCAAACCGCTCCAGGCGGTCGGGGTCGGCGAGCACGCGGACCTCCCGGGTGAGGCCGCCGGAGAGGCTGACCTCCAGCACCCCAGGCAGGCCCTCGATCACGTCTTGGAGGTCTTCAGCGCGCTGCTTGAGCACCTCCTCGTCTTGGGGGCCGGAGATCGAGATCAGCAGGATCGGGAAGTCGGAGAAGCTGATCTCGGCGACCATCGTGTCTTCGGCGTCTTCGGGCAGGTCGGGCTTCGCGGCGTCTACGCGCTCACGGACCTTCTGCAGGGCCTCGGAGATGTCGGCGTCGGGGTTGAACTCAAGCGTGATGAGGGAGGTGCCCTCATAGGAGGTGGACGTCATCGTCTTGATGTCTTTGATGCCTTTGAGCTCACGCTCTAAGGGCACGGTCACCAAGGACTCGATGTCCTCCGGGGAGACGCCGATGTAGGGCGTGCTCACCAAGACCACGGGGATCTTGATGTCGGGGGCGGCCTCTCGGGGCAGGGTGATGTAGGACCACGCCCCGAAGACCGTGATCATGAACACGAAGATGACCACGGTGACGGTGTGGTCGACGATCCATTGAGCCCAGCGCATATTGGCGGCCTCCTAATACTTGACGCGGCCTGCTTCGCAGCAGACCCCGCGGCGCACGACGTAGAGGGCGTCGCCCTCGGCCAGCTCACGGTGCCCCGCGCTGACCACCACGTCACCTTCGTTGAGACCTGACCGGATGAGGGCCTGGTCGGTCAAGAACGCCTCGATCTCCAGATCCCGCCAGCGGGCGACGTCGTCCTCGCCGAGCAGAAACACGCCCCGGCTCGACGCCCGGGTGACGATCCAGTCCTGGGGGATGAGCACGCCGGACTCGGAGAGCGTGCGCTCCAAGCTCACCCGGCCCAACATGCCGGGCATGAGCGCGCCGTCGGCGTTGGGCACGGCGACCTCCACCGTCCAGGTGCGGGTGCCGAGATCGGCGGCGACGCCCCGGCGCTGCACGACGCCGTCCACGACCAGCGGCGAGGACAAGCTCGTGAAGCGCACGGCCTGGCCCTCCTCAAGCTGGGCCACGTCGATGTCGGAGACGGAGAGCTCGATGAGCGCGGGATCGACGGCGACCAGGCGCATGGCCGGGGCGCCGGGGGCGACCACCTCACCCTCCTCGACGTTGACCTTGGCGATCTTGCCCGCGAAGGGGGCGACGATCATCGCCCGGCGCAGGTTGATGCGGGCGAGCTCGACGTTGGCCTCGGCGATCTTCGCTTGGGTCTCGACGTTGAGCCGGGCCTGGCCCGAGAGGCCGTCGGCCAAGGCGATGGCGCGGTCAAGCTCGGCCTTGGCCTGGGCGGCCTGGGCCTCGGCGACCCGAAGCTGGGCCTCGCGCGAGGCGACGTCTACCCGGGCGAGGAGCTGGCCGCGCCGCACGCTCTGGCCCTCCTTCACGAGCACGTCCTCGACGAAGCCGCCGAGCGGCGCGGCGAGGTTGGCGTCCGCGCTGGCCTTCACCTCGCCGGGCAGCTCCAGGCGGCGCACGGCGGGGATGAGGCTCACTGTCGCCACCTCGACCCGGGCTGAAGGCGCGTCGGTGAGGGTGGGCGGGGTGAGGTCGGCGGCGCCTTTCTCAGCGCCAGCCGAGCCGCAGCCCATGACCAGGGCGAGGGTGAGCGCGGGGACAAATCGGGACGTCATGGAGCGACTCCGTGAAGCAGCAGATTCAGAACTTGGTCGGCGGTGTCCGCGGTGAGCGGCGGGCCGCCACGAAGGGTGGCGCCCAGGCGGATACGGACACCGCCGAGCAACATGAGCGCGCCAGCGACGGGATCGTGGGGGCGAACCTCCCCCCGGGCGATCCCCTCCTGGAGCAAAGCGATGAGCAGCACGACCTCACCCTCGTGGAACTTCTTGGCGTCTACGAGGGGCGCGCCTTGACCGGCCTGCTGAATGGCCTGGTGTAAGAAGCGCAGCACCATAGGGTCGTCGAGGTGGAGCTGAAAGCAGGCGGCCACATAGGCGCGCAGGCGGTGAAGCACCGGCGCGGGGGCCTGGAGGCAGCCGGCGATGACGTCGAGCCAGCAGCCGAGGTGGTGGTTCACCAAGGCGGTGAACAGGCCGTCTTTGCTGCCGAAGTGGTAGTAGAGCGTCGGTTTGGTCACGCCGACGGCCTCAGCGATCTCTCGCACTGAAGTCGCCGCGTAACCACGCTCGGCGAAGAGCCGCGTGGCCTCACGAATGATCCGCCCGCGGACCTCTTCTTGTTCACCCATCACCGCTCCGGTGTTTTACCGAACGGTAGGTAACCAAGCCAAATTGAGCTGCCTACCGATCGGTAGGTGGGCGCCAGAAAATATTCCTATGCGCCGCGTCAGTTTTTTGAGCGCGGCGTCAGCGCGGGCGAGCCCCCGTCAGGAGGACTCGGAGTTGTCTTCGCCGTTCTTGCAGGACTTGTCGGCGGCGTCTTTGAAGCCGTCGAGGTCGTTGTCTAAGCCGTCGTTGCAGGCGGTTACCCCGCCGTAGCCGTCGTCCTCGAGCTTGGTGGCGCCGCTCTCACAGACCGGGTCGTCGAGATCGGCCCAGCCGTCGCTGTCGTTGTCGAGGCCGTCGTTACACTCGGTGAGCGGGTCGGTCTCGTCGTCGTCGTAGCCGTCGTCGCAGCCGGGGTCGTCCACGTCGACGAGGCCGTCGCGGTCGTTGTCGCTGTCGTCGTTGCAGTCGTCCGCGCCGAAGCCGTCCACCTCGCTGAGCTGGGTGGCGTCGCCGTTGCAGCCGGGGTCGTCGAGGTCGAGCCAGCCGTCGCTGTCGTTGTCGAGGCCATCGGCGCACTCGGCGACATGCGCCTCGTCGCTGTCAAAGGCGGACGCACAGCCGGGGTCGTCGGCGTCTACAAAGCCGTCGCCGTCGTCGTCGCCGCCGTCATTGCAGGCGAAGAGCGCGTCTAAGCTCACCTCCTCCTCACCCCAGCCGCAGTCGGGGTCCAAGGCGTCGGTCCAGCCGTCGCTGTCGCCGTCGAGGCCGTCTTGGCACTCGGTGCGGAAGGGGGACTCCAGGTTGTCGAAGGCGCTCTCGCAGTTGGGGTCGGCGGCGTCGCGCTGGCCGTTGCCGTCGTTGTCGACGCCGTCGTTACACTCGGCGGCGCCCGTGGCCCCGGACTCCGCCGTCGCCAGCACGCAGTCGGGGTCGGCGCCGTCGGTCCAGCCGTCGCCGTCGTTGTCGGCGCCGTCGCTGCAGCTCGCGGCGGCGTTGAGCTCCAAGGGGTCGCTCCCGCTGGCGCAGCCGGGGTCGGCGGCGTCGATGAGGCCGTCGCTGTCGTTGTCGGCGCCGTCGTTACACGCCGCGGCGCTGAGGCCGATCTCTTCACCGTCGCTCAGGCAGTCGGGGTCGTCGCCGTCGATCCAGCCGTCGTCGTCGTCGTCGAGGCCATCGCCGCAGGAGCCCCCGGCGCCTTCGCTGCTGTCGAAGCCGGACACGCACTCGCGGTCGTCGCCGTCGGCGAAGCCGTCGCCGTCGTTGTCGAGGCCATCGGCGCAGGCCGCGCCGAGGCCGTCGCCCTCCACGCCGCCGAGCAGGCAGTCGGGGTCGTCTTGGTCAAACCAGCCGTCGCCGTCGTCGTCGGCGCCGTTCACGCAGGCCGCCGCGGGGTTGGCCTCGGTGGCCTGGGCGGCCTCGACGCAGTGGGGGTCGGCGGCGTCGGTCTTGCCGTCGCCGTCGTCGTCGACGCCGTTGTTGCAGGCGAAGGGTGAGCGGCCGAGCTCGACGCCATAGATCGTGCAGTCGGGGTCTTCGCCGTCCACCCAGCCGTCGCCGTCGTCGTCTACGCCGTCGTCGCAGGTGCCCGCTGGGGCGTCTTCGCTGAGCCCGAGGCCATCGGCGCAGTCGGCGTCGTCAGCGTCGATGTCGCCGTCGCCGTCGTTGTCGGCGCCGTCGTTGCAGGCCGTGTCCCCCAGGCCGAGCTCCTCGTCGCCGAGCAGGCAGTCGGGGTCGAAGGCGTCCGCCCAGCCGTCGCCGTCGTCATCTACGCCATCAGCGCAGGTGGCGCCGTCGTCTTCAGCGTCGTCATAGGCGGCGCTGCAGCCGGCGTCGTCGGCGTCGATGACACCGTCGCTGTCGTTGTCTTGGCCGTCGTTGCAGGCGGTGACGTTGAGGCCGCCCTCGTCGTCGCCGCCGAGGCAGTCGAGGTCGTCGTCGTCGATCCAGCCGTCCGCGTCGCCGTCGAGGCCGTCCTCACAGCTCAACGCGCCCTCGCCGCCGAGCTCGGCGTTGTCCAGAGCGCGGGCGCAGCCGGGGTCGTCGGCGTCTACAAAGCCGTCGCCGTCGTCGTCGCCGCCGTTGTTACACTCGCTGGCGCCGAGGCCCGACTCGACGCCGCCGCCGGCGCAGTCGGGGTCGGCGTCGTCGGTCCAGGCGTCGCCGTCGTCATCCGCGCCGTTCGTGCAGCTCGCGGAGAGGCTGGCCTCGTCCTCGTCGGCGGCGCTGGCGCAGTCGGGGTCGTCGGCGTCGATGAGGCCGTCGCTGTCGTCGTCGTCGCCGTTGTTGCAGGCGATCAGGGTGAGGCCGACCTCACGGCCCGAGACCGCGCAGTCTGGGTCTTGGTCGTCAAACCAACCGTCGAGGTCGTCGTCGCCGCCGTTCTCGCAGGGGCCGTCCGGAGCGTAGTCCTCGTCGTCTAACCACGGCACGCTGCAGGAGGCGTCGTCGCCGTCGATGTCGCCGTCGCCGTCGTTGTCGAGGCCGTCGTTGCAGGCACGGTCGCCGAGGCCGAGCTCGTCGCCGTCGGTGAGGCAGTCGAGGTCGAGGGTGTCTGTCCAGCCGTCGCCGTCGTTGTCGTCGCCATCGGCGCAGTCGTCAGCGCTGTCCTCCTCGACGCTGTCTGAGGCGCTGGCGCAGCCTGGGTCTAAGGCGTCGATGAGCAGGTCGCCGTCGTTGTCGCGGCCGTCGTTGCAGCCCGAGGGGCCGAAGCCTGTCTCGTCGTCGTTGTTCAGGCAGTCGGGGTCGGCGTCATCAATCCAGCCGTCTTTGTCATTGTCGAGGCCGTCGCCGAGGCAGTTGCCATCGACCTCGTTGTTGTCTTGGCCGTCGCGGCAGGCGGGGTCGAAGACGTCGATGAGGCCGTCGCTGTCGTTGTCGAGGCCGTCGTTGCAGTGGGCGAAGCCGAAGCCGAGCTCCACGTCGCCGCTCGTGCAGTCGGGGTCGTCGGCGTCCGTCCAGCCGTCGCCGTCGTCGTCGCCGCCATCGGCACAGGACGAGTCGGCCTCGCCCTCTAAGGTGTCGAAGGCGTCGATGCAGTCGGCGTCTTCGGAGTCGATGTCGCCGTCGCTGTCGTTGTCGTCGCCGTCGTCACACTCCGCGGCGCCGTAGCCGAGCTCGTCATCACCGCTCGCGCAGTCGGGGTCGGCCTCGTCGATCCAGAGGTCGCCGTCGTTGTCGAGGAGGTCGTTGCAGCCGGTGATCGGCTCGTCGGACTCGTCGTTGTCTTTGCCGTCGTCGCAGCCGGCGTCCTCGGAGTCGATGTCGCCGTCGCCGTCGTTGTCGGCGCCGTCGTTGCAGTCGTAGGCCGAGATGGCCGGGCTCTCGTTGGTGCCCGTGGCCGAGGAGCAGGCCGGGTCTTCGGTGTCGATCCAGCCGTCGCCGTCGTTGTCGAGGGTGTCGGCGCAGGCGTAGCCAGCCTCGTAGACGTCTTCAGCGTCGAGGCAGTCCGGGTCGTCGGCGTCGATGAGGCCGTCGCTGTCGTTGTCGGCGCCGTCGTTGCACTGGATCGACGTGTCGCCGGTCTCGCTGGAGCCGCTCGTGCAGTCGGGGTCGTCGTCGTCTACCCAAGAGTCGCTGTCGTTGTCGAGGCCGTCCTCGCAGCCATCGGCCTCGGAGGTGGTGGCCGCCGTGGCGCAGCCGTCGTCCAAGGCGTCGATGCGCAGGTCGCCGTCGTTGTCGGCGCCGTCGTTGCAGGCCACGGCGCCGAAGCCCAGCTCATCGCCGAAGCTGGCGCAGTCGGGGTCGTCGCCGTCGAGCCAGCCGTCGCCGTCGTTGTCGAGGCCGTCGCCGCAGGGGTCGCTCTCGTCGGTGTCTAAGGCGCCGTCACACTCGGCGTCGTCGGCGTCCGCGTCGCCGTCGCCGTCGTCATCGACCCGGTTGTTACACGCCGTGGCGCCGAAGCCCTCCTCAGCGGTGCCGGCGCTGCAGTCGGGGTCGGCGGCGTCGGTCCAGCCGTCGCCGTCGTTGTCCAGAGTGTCGGCGCAGTCGCTCGCCTCGGTGTCGTCCGCGGCCGTGGTGCAGTCGGCGTCGAAGGCGTCGATGAAGCCGTCGAGGTCGTTGTCTTTGCCGTCGCTGCACTCCGTCGTCTTCTGGAAGCCGCCCTCGCTCTCGTCGTGAACGCTGGCGCAGCCCTGGTCGTCGAGGTCGATCCAGCCGTCCGCGTCGTTGTCGAGCTCGTCTTCGCAGGCGTCGAGCTCGGTCTCGTCCAGCGCCTCTGCGCAGCTCGGGTCGGCCGCGTCGATGAGGCCGTCGACGTCGTTCTCCAGGCCGTCGTTGCACTCGGTGTCGCCGAGGCCGCGCTCTTCGTCGCCGCCGCCGGCGCAGTCGGGGTCGTCGCCGTCGATCCAGCCGTCGCCGTCGTTGTCGAGCGCGTCCTCGCAGGGCTCCGCGGCCTCGTCGTCGTCTAAGCCGCTCTCACAGTCGGGGTCGTCGGCGTCGGTGAGGCCGTCGCTGTCGTTGTCGAGGGTGTCGCCGCACTCGGCGTCGCCGGGGGCGCCGGCCTCTTCGTCTCCGGCTTGGCAGTCGGGGTCGGCGGAGTCCACCCAGCCGTCGCCGTCGTTGTCGAGGTCGTCTTCGCAGCCCGAGGCCTCTTGTTCGTCGTTGGCGGCTTCGCAGTGGGGGTCGTCGTTGTCGACGAGGCCGTCCCCGTCGTTGTCGTCGCCGTCGTTGCAGGACGCGTCGCCGAAGCCGAGCTCGTCGCCGAGGTCGTTCGTGCAGTCCGGGTCTTCAGCGTCGGTCCAGCCGTCTTCGTCGTTGTCGAGGCTGTCGTTGCAGGGGCCGATGGGCTCGTCGAGCAGGGTGAGCCCGGCGACGGTCGCGGTCTGCACGGTATCGGTGACGAAGAGCAGCTCGGCGCTCACGTCGGACAGCGCGTAGAGCGTGCTGTCGGTGACCGCCCAAGCCTGGAGCGTGAACGCCTGGCGGTTGTCTCCGGCGCGCAGCTCGAAGGTGGGCAAGGCGTCGAGCCGGGCGCCGCTGAGGCTGAGGCTCTGGAAGAGCACGGCCTCCAAGTCGTCGTCGTCGGTGAGCGCGTTGGTGAGCAGCAGCTCGCCGACCTCACCCTCGGGGAGATAGCCGCCGTCGGCGTCCTCAAAGGGGGACTCGGGGTCGATCACCAAGGCCAAGGAGGCGATCTGCTCATCCGCCAGGACGGCGGCCACGTCGGGGCCGGTGACCTCGACGACGAAGGCCGTGCGGGCCTCGTCCTCTCCTTTGCAGGCGATGGTGAGGAGGAGCAGGGGGAGTAGGCTTCTGCTGGGGCGCATCCTGCGGATCCTCAAGGCAGAGTGACGACGACGTCGCCATCAGGGAGGGGCTCGGGCTGGAGCGCGAGGCCGACGCCCAGGCTCACGGCGCTGGCCGCGGCGGCGCCTCCGCCCAGGGCCGCCCAGAAGGTCCAGCGCTGCACCAGAGGCGCGAGCTCGACGAGCGCCGGGCCGCCCTTCCAATCGACCTTGTACAAGAGCGTGCCGGTGAGGGGCACCTCCAAGGTCTGGGCGACCTCGCCGCCGCCCTCGGCGGAGCTGACGGTGAGCAGGTATTCGCCTCGGCTCAAGAGCGTCTCGGCGTCGCGGCCTTGGGACACCGTGGCGCCGTCGATGCGCACGATGGCGTCGTCAAAGCCGGTGTTCACCTTCAAGGTGGTGCCCGCGTCGGAGAGGGTGGCCGTGACCTCCCCTTTGGAGCCGTCGCTGGTGTCGACGTGGCGCACGACAGCGGCGTAGCCTGAAGAGACGAGCAGCACGGTGTGTTGACCCGGCGGCACGTCGCTGAGCTGGAGCGGGGTCTTGCCGACCAAGGCGCTGTCGAGCCAGACCTCGGCCCCGGCGGGCTTCGACGTCACCGCGAAGCGCCCCCGGGATGACTCCAAGGTGTGCCGGGTGAGGGGGTTGCCGCCTTTGCTCTGGGTGAGGGTGCCCTCGATGGTCTCGAAGCCGAGGAGGCTGAGGCTGTAGCTGTGCTCGCCTTCAGCGATGGACGCGACGCGAATCGGCGTCTTGCCGACCTCTTTGCCGTCGATGGTGACCAAGGCGCCTGAGGGCGTCGAGACGAACTCGACGGTGCCGCCGCCGGGGTAGAGCTCGGCGGTGACCGAGGTGGTGAGGTTCGGCTTCACCTCGACCCGGCGCACGAAGGGGTCCATGCCGTCCGCGGTGACCCGCACGCTGTAGGTGCCCGGCGGCAGGTAGCGGGTGACCGGCACCTCCCCCACGGGCTCGGCGTCGATGTGCACCGCGGCGCGCTGAATCGTCGCCGTGACATAGAGCACACCCGTCGTCTCTTGGGCGTCCGCGCGCTGCGGCCACAAGAGCAGGAGCGCGGCCCCCAGCGTCAAGAGCAGTCTGACCAGCATTCCCTCGATTCCTCCGGGCGCTCAAGACTTTATGCGGCGACGTTGGGACCCTCTTGGCCCGGCCTCGGCTCGCCTCTGCGGACGCTCGTTCACCCTCCAGGCGGAGGGCCTGCCTATGATATCACGGGCTCAGGAGGGGTCTGCGCCTCGCTCAGCCCCCGAAGGGCAGGCGGAGCTCTCCGGCGCGGCGGGTGACGCGCTGGGCGTCGAGCCACTCCAGGAGCGGGATCGCGTGTTTCCGAGAGAGCCCGGTCAGCTCCTTAAACCGCGCCGGGGTGAGCTGGCCCTCGTCGGTCAACACTTGGCGAACTTGGGCCACGAGGCCGTCTAAGGCGGCCTTGTCGGTGGGGCGGCCGTCCAGAGTCTCCACCCGGCCCTCCTCAAAGCAGAGGTTGAGCAGCGCCTCACCCCGGGGCAGGCCCTCGGTGAGCTCCCGGGGCTCCAGGGCGCCGAGCCCGGCGGCGGAGAGGCGGCCGAGCAAGGTCGTCCAGGCGGCGAGATCCTCCCCGACGAGGCTCGGCGCGAAGCCTGGCCGCTGCAGGCGCGGGCCGTCGAGCCGCACATCCCCCGCGGCCACGGCCCGCTCGATCAACACGTCGAAGGCCGCGGGCTCCAAGGCGAGGAGCAGGCCCCGACGCAGGGCGCGGCGCCCGGGCCCACGGGACAAGGGGAAGCTCTGGTGATGCTCCTCCAGGTGCGTGAGGAGCGCCTCGTGGTGGGCTTGTAGCCAGCCGGGGGCGAAGGCGCGCTCGCCGAGGCGGTGCTCGGGGGCGTGGCCCAGGCGGCGGGTGGCCTCGTTGAGCGGCAGGCCGCTCGGCCCGGCGCGCTCCAGAAACACGGCGGTGTCGCCGGCCTGCAGGCGGGTGAGGGCGGCGATGGCCTCGGGGTGATCCCGGCGACGGGCCCGAGGCGCCCAGGGGTCGAGCACGACGCCGCCGCCGAGGGTGATCATCGGGCTCTCCCGGCGCAGGATGAAGCGGTCTCCCGGCAACGCGACGACGGGCTCGGCGAGGCGGAGCTGGGCGAGGCCCTCCTCGCCGCCCTCGATGGGCGCCCCGTAGGGCTCAACCACGGCCATGACCTCGGCCGTGGCCAAGAGCAGGCGCAGCCGGGCGCCCTCCTCCAGCGGCTCGGCCTCGGGCAGCCAGCGGATCGTCGAGTCGAGGATCGACGCCGGGGCCACGCCCGCGCCGATCACCACCGCCCCGCGCCCGAGCTGCTCTTGGGACACGCCGCTCAGGTTGAGCGCGGTTCGTTGCCCGGCCTGGCTGCGGCTCACCTTGTGGCCGTGGACCTGCACCCCACGCACCCGCACCTTCACCCCTTCAGTCTCCCCCTCGGGCAAGACCCGCAGCTCGTCGCCCTCGTTCACCTCGCCGGAGAGCGCCGTGCCGGTGACGATGGCGCCGAAGCCGCGCTGCACAAACACGCGGTCCACGGGCAGGCGGAACGGCCCTCCTTGGGGGCGCGGGGCCACGGGCAAGGCGTCCAGGGCGGCGCGCAGGGCGTCGAGGCCGCGCCCGTCGTGGATCGAGGTGGGGATCATCGGGGCGTCGGCCAAAAAAGTCCCGGCCACGGCGCCGCGCACGTCGTCGATGGCCAGCTCCAAAAGCTCCTCGTCCACCAGATCGGCCATGGTGAGCGCGATGAGGCCGGTCTTCACGCCGAGCAGGCGGAGGATGCCCAGGTGCTCCCGGGTCTGGGGCATGACGCCCTCGACGGCGGAGACGCAGAGCACGACGGCGTCTACGCCCGAGGCCCCGGCGATCATCGTGCGCACCAGGCGCTCATGCCCCGGCACGTCGATGAACGAGGCGATGCGCCCCGAGGCCAGGGGCAAGGTCGTGAAGCCCAGCGCGATGGTGATGCCCCGGCGCTGCTCTTCAGGCAGACGGTCGAGCTCGACGCCGGTGAGCGCGCGCACCAACGAGGTCTTGCCGTGATCAATGTGCCCCGCGGTGCCCACGACGAAGGCTTCAGGGAGAGCGGCGTGGATCGTGGCCAATTCGGGCTCCGGCGCGGGAGGGGCTTCGTCCTTCCGCCCCGCTCAGCTAACCTGATGGCTCCCGCGCACGTCACCCAGGTCCGGAACATGAACGTTCGATGCCCCCAATGCGGTGCGACCTTCCAGGCCGAGGTCGGCCCCGTCACCTGCCCCTCGTGTATGCACGGCTTCACCGTGGCCCCCGAGGGCCGCCCCTGGCTGACCCTCGACGTGCGCCGCCCTTCAGGGGAGCTCCTCGGGCGGATGGACCGCCACCTCGTGCGTGAGCGCCTCTACGCGGGAGCCCTCACCGGTCTGGAGCAGGTGCGCCCCGCCGGGACCGCCGGCGCCGCCACCGCCACCGGCGACTGGGTGGACCTCAACACCCGCCCCGAGTTCGCCGAGGTGCTGCAGCTCATCGGCGCCGACCTGGGCGCCCGCCGCATCGCCCAGCAGCAGCTCCGAGGCTGGCGCAAGACCGGCTCCGCGGTGCTGCCCGTGCGCTCCAGCGCCCCCGCCGAGCGCGCCCTGGGCCGCGCCCTGGACGACGAGCCCAAGGGCCGGGTGAGCTGGGCGCTCCTGGCCGTGGCGGCGGTCTTGGTGCTGGGGATCGTGGCGTTGTTGTGGGGCGCGGCGGGGTAGGGGGTGCGCCCGCGCAGCCCCAAGCGCCGACGCCGACACGCGCTAGCCCACGATCGAATAAGAGACCACTCCCCCAGAAGGAGCGTCCCCCCATGTCTCTGCCCATCTCCCACGAGGTCCTCATCGTCGGCGCGGGGCCCGTCGGGCTCACCCTCGCCATCGACCTGGCGCGGCGCGGCGTCTCGGTCCGGATCATCGACGCCCGCCCCACGCCGAGCCCGCTCTCTCGGGCGACGGAGGTGCAGCCGCGCTCCTTGGAGATCTTTGAGGCCCTGGGCGTGGCCCGCGCGCTCATCGGCGAGGGCGTCAAGATCCTCGGCTTGGACCTTCGGGATGACGGCGCGCTCATCACCTCCCTCGACACCACGAGCGCCGACACGCCCTTCCCCTTCTTGTTGAGCCTGCCCCAGGCGCGCTTGGAGGCCATCCTCACCGCGCAGCTCCTCGGCCTCGGCGTGCCCGTGGAGCGTGGGGTGTCGATGATCCGGCCCGAGGCCGACGAGGAGAGCGTCATCGCCGTGCTCACCGGCGACACCGAGGCGCGCGCCCGCTTCCGCTACATCGTCGGCTGCGACGGCGAGGCGAGCACCACCCGCGAGGCCCTGCACCTCAGCTTTGAGGGCGAGGCCTACCCCCAAGACTACGTCGTCTGCGACTTAGAGCTCGGCGGCCCCACCCACCTCGACCCCTCCCGCCTGCACGTCTTCTTGAGCCCCCGGGGCACGCTGACCCTCGCGCCGTTGCCCGGCGGCCGCTGGCGCCTGCTCGCCGAGATCCCCGACGAGGCCGAGCTTCGCGCCGACCACCCTACGGTGCAGGCGCTGCTCGACGACCGCGCCATGCCCGGCCTGCGCGCCGTCGCGGAGGGCGCCGTGCACCGAACCCCCGCCGCCCGCCGCGCCGTGGAGCGGATGCGCGACGGCCGCGTGCTCTTGGCCGGAGACGCCGCCCACGTTCATAGCCCCGTCGGCGGTTTGGGCATGAACCTCGGCCTGGAGGACGCCTTCAACCTCGGCTGGAAGCTCGCCGCCGTGCTGCGTCACGGCGCCCACGACGCCCTGCTCGACAGCTACGAGGCCGAGCGCGCCCCCGCCGCCCGCGCCGAGACCCGCCAGACCCACATGGCCACCGTGCTCTTCCAGCTCCGCCTGCCCATCGCCCGCTTCGCCCGGGATCAGCTCCTCCAGACCCTCACCCGCAGCCGCGCGCTCCGCCAGCAGACCCTAGAGACCATGACCGAGCTCCGCGTCTCATACGCCGGCAGCCCCCTCGTCGAGGAGCACCAGCGCAGCGCCCTGTGGGCGTCTTTGGACGACGATCGCGCCGTGGAGTCCCCCACCCTCGTCGATTGGGAGCGCTTCTTGCAGGGCCCCCGCGCCGGCAGCCGCGCCCCCGACGTCTACCTCACCCACGGCCTCGGCGACCGCCCCGTCTGGCTCTACGAGCTCCTCCGCGACCACCGCCTCGTCGTCCTGCTCTTCGACGGCGGCGCCCACACCGTGCTCGGCGGCCTCAACCTCGATCACATCGCACAGACCCTAGGCGCCCGCTTCCCCGACCGTGTGCGCCCCATCCTCGTCGTGCCCAAGGCCACCCAGCCCGAGGAGCTCACCTGGGACGGCGAGATCCTCTACGACGTCGACCAGCTCCTCCACCGCCGCTACGCCGCACAGAGCGAGTGTGTCTATGCCCTGCGGCCCGACACCTTCATCGGCTTTCGCGCCCAGCCTGCGGATGGGCCGAAGCTCGTGGCCTGGCTGGAGCGGGTGTTTGGGGGGTGAGATCGGAGGTCAGCGGTGTAGGCGCCACCCCACGAGCCGCTCGCCTTGGCTGAGCACGACGAGACCGCCCGAAGGGCTGATGCCCGACTGCGCGGCGGGGGATCGGCCGAGCTGAAGACGCTGGCCGGTGGTGAGATCGTTGAGCAGGCCATCGGCTCCCAACATCAGGCCATTCCGGCTGAACCTGCCCCGCCACACCGAGAGCCGGTCCACCCGCGCGGCGACATCCCAGACCCCCTGCTCACCCCAACCACAATAGTGCAGAAGATCTGGTCCAACAAACTGGATCGTGCTGATCGGCATCTGTCCCTCAGCCTCACCTGCCCGAAAATACTCGCCGAGAAAGACGTGCTCCCCGCGCTCCCAAAGATGTAGCTCGCTCCAGCGCTGCCGCCCGTCCGTCAGCAGGAACATCGCCGCGAGCGCCAGAGTGTTCGGGCGAATGACCACCTGGGAGAACTCCAAGGAGCCGCAGGAGAGGTCGTGCGACACCTCATGCACGGTCGCCCCTGTCTCGGCTCGAATGAGGCGCCCTATCCAGCGCCCACCGAGCACCTCGTGCTCCGTGTGAACCGCCTGAGCCTCCGTGGCGAGCGCACCATCGTCGCAAAAATCCTGCCCCGGGCGCATCGGCCACGCCGCGAGACACACGCCATCTGATGGGCTCCACATCCGCACGACGTGGTCTGTCGCCAAAGAGAAGAGCCGGTCATCGCTGGACCAGCGAAGGCGACACATCTCCGCGCCGGCCAGCGCTGTGCCCCAGCTTCGAATGTGCGCGCCCGTCGATAGCAAAAACAGGTGCATGACGCACCCAAGCGCCAGCACCATCTGATCTCCTTCGGGTGAGACCGCGATGAGCGGGTTCTCGACCGAGTCGGCGCACCAGAGGCTCTGCCGTGTGTCGTCGAGGCGCCAAAGCTCGATGAGAACCTGCTCGCCCTCCGCTCGCACCACGACAAAGGCTTCATCACTGACCACGACGACGTCCAGCATCTGAGGTGGCGCCGTGAACTGAGCACATTGAGCGGCGAGGAGAGGCTTCATCGTTCACTCCATTTAGGGGCAGAAGATCGTCTCACACCAGCCATTGCGAGCGTTTGAGTCGTCATGGACCCCTGCCCAGCAGGCGTTTCGGTCGCCCGTGCTGACACCCTTCTTGGCCAAGGTACGACAGAAATCTTCCCATTGAGAGGAGGTGCCCTTCGCGGCCTCTTTACACTTTGCACAGAGGTCCTTGTTTTTGAAGACGCCCAGAGGCGCCCCCGACCCGCTCTCCACCCCCGCAAACTCACCAAGCCCAAAGTCCGTGAGTTTGCCCGCGCTCGCCGGGTCGTCCACCCGCGCCCAGGTCTCCGCCACGTCACAGCGACCGGCGGCGTCACAGACCTCCAAGCGCAACGTGTACAAGCCCGGCGCCTCGACGATGAGGGTGGCGAAGGCGCTCTCCGCGTTGTGCAACAGGGCGCCCTCAACGGGCGCCACCGACCAGGCGAAGGAGAGCTCATCGCCCTCGGAGAAGCTGCCGTCGAGCTCGGCCACGGCGCCCAGGGGCAGCACGCGGGGGTCGCCCGGATCCGCGCGGGGCGGAACCGCAGCGGCGCAGGAGACGAAGAGCAGGGCAGGGAGCAGGCGGAGCATGAGCAGATCGGTGAGTGGGCATATCAAGGCCCGGGCGATGCGGGGAGTCTACGACATGAGGCCGCAGGCGCACAAGCGCAGCCGGACAAAAACCAGCGCGCTCCCTTGACCACCCGCCAGCGCCTTGAGTAGCCTCCTGCTCGGGATCTGCGTCCCCTTCGTTCCCCCAGTCCTCCTGGAGTCACCGATGACACGCACGCTCCTCCCCGATGGCCGTGTACAGATCAGCTCCGCCCCCGAGACCCTCCAGCTCGCGATTCGGAAGACCCAAACACTCCTTCGCATCTTGGCGAAGGCCTCTCGGAAGACCCAAACACTCCTTCGCATCTTGGCGAAGGCCGCTCGGAAGACCTGGACACCCTTTCGCATCTTGGCGAAGGCCGCTCGGAAGACCTGGACACCCTTTCGCATCTTGGCGAAGGTCACTTGGACGACCTGAAGCTCTGCGTTCCAAGGCCCAGCGGGCCTTCAGCGGCGCAGGCGCCACCACACCAGCTCATCCCCCGCGCCGAGGGCGAAGCTGGCGCCGTCCTCAGCGAGGCTCGACGCCGCCAGAACCTTGGGCGTGCGCAAAATCCCGCTCGGGAGGGCCAGACGTGCGCCCGTGTTGAGATCGAGCAGCTCCGTCTCAGCCACCAGGGCGAGCCCGCCGGATGTGACACGGTACGCGCGCACGTCGTCGCGGAGCGTGCCAGCCGCCAGATCTACCAGCGCGGCGTCTTTGGCGCCCAAGGCCATGAGGCGGCGCGG
This sequence comes from Myxococcota bacterium, assembly GCA_023150775.1. GTDB lineage: Bacteria > Myxococcota_A > UBA796 > UBA796 > CAJQPC01 > JADKFE01. The sequence continues at coordinate 2,361 of JAKLKE010000024.1, read as the reverse complement.
CGTCGGGAAAAACAGCTCGTTCAGCGCGGGCACGCCCGCCCGCCGCGTTGGAACCTCACAGAGGATCTCCGGGGCGCCGTTCACCCATCGGCTCAGGGTCGTGCTCGCGCCCGCCTCCCCTTGGGGCGTGATGGCCGTGACGAGCTCAGCGGTGCCCGGGCGCAGGGCCGCCGCACAGGACACCGCGCCGAGCGCCTCGGGGACGACACACAGAGAAGACCGTGGGCGCCCACCGCGGGCGAGATCGATGAGCGTCAACACCCCCGGCGTATGGGTCTCAGGCTGGGTGAGGAGCAGCACGGCCTCAGGATCGTCCGCTTCAGCGCCGATCTCAGCACCCTGGCACACCCCGGCGTCGAGGGATTGAAGCGCCCGCGACCGTGAGATGTCCCACAGCCACACGGTCCCGTCTGTGCTGCGGCTCACGAGACGGCCCCCAGAGACGGGCGTGAGCGACCAGATGATCCCGCCGCGTCGGTGGCCGCGTAAGGTCGTGATCACGGTGTAGGACTGCGCATCGACCACCAAGATCCTCGCGCCGACGGCCACCGCCCAGCGGCCCCCGGCCAGCTCGACGAGCGCGCTCACCGGGGACGCCGTCCGAGAGAGGAGCGGCGTCAGGACGAGCGACTCATGGACCACCCAGGTGTCAAACCGACCGTCCTCACACCGCACAGACCAGACGAGCGCGCCTCCGACGTGGTTGAGAGACGCGGAGCCCCGGGCGCCCGGGAGCCGGAGCACCCCCAAGAGCGAGGCGGTGAGCGCTGGAGTGGGAACACCGTTCACCAGGCCCAACCGAGCACTCGGTCACCGACGAGGGCGAAGGCTGATCGGCCATCCGGTGCGAGCGACAAGGCCCGCGCCGGGTCCGGGGTGAGCCTCCATCGGTCGCCGCGGAGTGCGTGGAACACCACGCCGTCTGCGCCCAAGGACCAACCGCCAGGCGCCGTCTGTGCTTGGTTTGGGATAGCGTGATGAGACGCCGTGTTGAGATGGATGAGCGTCGAGTACCGCGCCCCATTCGCCTCTCTTCCAGCGACCTTGGCCCACTCATCATCCACCACAGCGCAAGCCGCGAGCCCATACGACACCGGCGCCACGCGCGCGCTCCAGGCGCCGAGGGTTGACCAATGCCCACCTCGGTAGAGCAGGACCTCATCAAATACGCCGCCCTCCTGCGCCACACGACGTGAACACAGCACAGACGCGCCGCCGTTCAGCAGCGACACCGGGCCGAGGTATTGGTGAGCACCATGGGCGTTGGGGAGGGCGATCTCCACCTGGGCCCCCTTGTCGAGGAGGCTCCGCACGATGAGCCAGGGCGCCTCGCCCTCTCCACAGGAGGAGACCCCGACGAGCGCGCCCTCTGAGGAGCACGTCCAATCCTCGGCCTCCTCCTCCGGGCCGGACCAGATCAGGGCGCCATCCGTGAGGCGCCATGCCCAGAGGCGGCGGCCCCGCGCCAAGAGCACGTCCCCCACCCGTCTCATCTGCCACAGTCCATCATCGTTCGGGAGGGGCCAAGCCACACGAATTCGACGTTCAGCGAGATCAAACGCCATCATCTGCTCGCCGATGGGGAGCAACGAGCGGCCCCTGGCTGGATCCAAGAGCGCGGAGACACAATGCGCTTGGGCCAACGGTCGGTCGTCAAAGGTTCCCAGGCCGCGAACCTCGTCACCTTCCACCGCCCAGAGCGTGAGGCGCTCTTGGTCCTCCGCCGTCCCTAAGCCGAGGCCAGCGGTGAGGCTGTGAAGGCCGGCAAGTCCTGGGTTCGCCGCGTCGGTGCGGGGGGAGAGAAAATTAGTCACAGAACTTCGCGAAACACCAGTTGTCGCGCTCCTGGCTCGTCTTCAGGTTGATGGACTGGCAGGCGCCTCGGGTCTCCCGCTCAGCGCTCGTGGTCTTGGGGAGCGTGCTGCAGAACTTCACCCACTGGCTTGAGGTCCCCTTCGCCGCCTCACGACACTCCTTGCAGAGATCGTCTTCGTCGTCCTTGAACCCACCGGGCGCCCCCGCCCCGCTCTCCACCCCTGCAAACTCACCAAGCCCGAAGTCCGTGAGTTTCCCCGCCCGCGCCGGGTCGTCCACACGCGCCCAGGTCTCCGCCACGTCACAGCGACCGGCGGCGTCACAGACCTCCAAGCGCAGCGTGTAAAAGCCCGGCGCCTCGACGGTGAGGGTGGCGAAGGCGCTCTCCGCGTCCTGCAACAGCGCGCCCTCAACGGGCTCCACCGACCAAGCAAAAGACAGGTCATCGCCCTCGGAGAAGCTGCCGTCTAGCTCGGCCACGGCGCCCAGGGGCAGCACGCGGGGGTCGCCCGGATCCGCGCGGGGCGGAACCGCAGCGGCGCAGGA
>JAKLKE010000249.1 GCA_023150775.1 Myxococcota bacterium | reverse complement strand
ATCGACGCTGGAACCCAAACACGCAGCGCGCAGCGCGCTCGACCGCCGACCGCCGACCGCCGACCGCCGACCGCGCAGGCGGGTCAAGGCCGCGGCACTCCTTCGATTCCCACGAATCGACGCCAGAACCCAAACACACAGCGCACAGCGCGCTCGACCACCGACCGCGCAGGCGGGTCAAGGCCGCGGCACTCCTTTCGATTCCCACGAATCGACGTAGGAACCCAAACAAGCAGCGCACAGCTCGCTCGACCTCCGACCGCGCAGGCGCGTAGAGGCGGCGGCACTCCTTCGAACCCCACGAATCGACGCCAGAACCCAAACCCGCAACGCCCGGCGTGCTCAACATCACCGAGGACGCCCAATCGCCCCTCCGCTCGGCCGCGTCGAGTCCGCACACCGCACGACGCCGCAGCGCGATGCCCCGTGCTCTCGTGTTCATCCACCGCGCTGCCCTCGGGAGCCCCCAGCTCAGGCGGCTTGGCGAGCGGCGGCGCTCAGGCGCTCTTCGCCACGCCCAGCCGGCGCTCACAGGTGCTGCCGAGCGCGCAGGTGGCGTAGATCTCGTGGCGATGTGTGGTGATCTCCAGGCCGAAGCGTGTGGCGACCTCACGCTGCCGGGACTCGATGACCTCATCTTCAAACTCGAAGATGTGGCCACAGTCGATGCAGATGAGGTGGTCGTGGTGTTCACCGACCTCGGCGAGCTCATACCGGGTGGTGCCCTCGTCGAAGCGCCGCTCGTGGGCCACGCCGGCGTCGGTCAACATCTTCATCGTCCGGTAGACCGTCGCGAAGCCTACCCCCGGCTCAACCCGCTGCACTTGCTCCTGCAGCTCTTGGAGCGAGAGGTGACGCTCAGAGCCCACCTCAAAGAACACGTCAACGATCACGTCCCGCTGTCGGGTGTTGCGTTTGCCGCCGGTGTTCATGTACTCCGACAGCACGCGGCGGGCGCGACGGACCCGCTCGTCACGAATCAAGGTGCCGCCATGGCCCAGAGACTCATCAGACATGATGGACGACTCACTCGTGAGGGCGAAGCGACGCCGGGTCGCCCAACGCCGCTCCAAATCATAACAAAAAACGCGGAGCGGCGTATCGCCAGCTCCGCGCCTTGTCTTGGGCGAAGAGGCCGGGGCTTCCCCCGACCGATCGCGCAACGATCACTCCGCCGCCGCAGACTCCTGCGCCGCCGACTCCTGCTCCGAGGAATCAGCGCCGCCCTCGTCCACCACCTCGTCGATCGACGAGACGAGCTCAACGAGCGCCATCGGCGCGTTGTCGCCGGGACGCACGGTGAGCTTGAGGACGCGGGTGTAGCCGCCGTTCCGGCCCTGGTAACGCTCGGCGTACTCGTTGAACACGCGCTCCAGGACCTCAAGGTCCGTGGAGTACTTCCGCGCGACGCGGATCGCGTGCACCCGAGCGGCCTTGGCCTTCTCCAGCTCAGCGCCGGTCAGGTTGAGCAGCGCCGAGGGCGGGACCTTCTTGCCCAAAGAGATGAGGCGGTCGGCGAACCGACGCAGCTCACGCGCCTTGGCGTCCGTGGTGCGAATCTGGCCGTATCGCATAAGCGAGGTGACCATGTTGCGGTACATCGCGGTGCGATGCGGGCTCTTACGGCCGAGGATCCGGCCTGACTTCTTGTGACGCATGGGATGACTCCTGCCCGGCCACCCCCCTGCCGCTAAGCGACAGGGCGGGGCCCAGGGCGAATCAAGAGCGGTTCTTGGGGAAGTTGTGGAGCTTCATTCCCAGAGACAAGTTCATCTCCGAGAGGATCTCCTTGATCTCGTTGAGGGACTTACGGCCGAAGTTCTTGGTCTTGAGCATCTCGGCCTCGGTCTTCTCGACGAGCTGGTAGATGTACTCAATCCCAGCGTTCTGCAGGCAGTTGGCCGAGCGAACGGAGAGCTCAAGCTCGTCCACACGCTTGTACAAGTGCTCGCTGAAGTGCTCGTCCTGCTCGACCTCGATGTTCGTCACCGGCTCATCATCTTCGGAGAAGTTCACGAAGATGGCGAGCTGCTCCCGAAGGATCTTCGCGGCGTACGCCACGGCGTCCTCGGGGGCGACCGAACCATTCGTCCACAGCTCCAGGGTGAGCTTGTCGTAGTCTGTGCGGCGACCCACGCGGGCGTTGGTGACGGTGTACCGCACCTTACGCACCGGGGAGTGGATGGCGTCGATGGCCATGGTGGCCAGATCCATCCCCTCGGTCTTGTTGCCGACGGCGGGGACGTAGCCCTTGCCGAGGCTCACAGAGACCTTGGCGCTGAACTTCCCGTCTTGGGTCAGCGTGCAGATCGGCAGCTCGGGGTTGAGGACCTCAACGTCCTCATCCTCATCAAACACGAGGTCGCCAGCGGTGACGATGATCGCCTGGCCGGGCTCGCCGTGTTTGCTGATCGTGCCGCTGATGGGCTCCAAGGCCGAGGTCTTCACGATGACCTGCTTGAAGTTGAGGATGATGTCAGTGACATCCTCAACCACGCCGGGCACCGACGAGAACTCGTGGAGCACACCCTCGATCTCCACGGTGGTGATCGCCGCGCCCTGAAGGGACGACAGCAGCACGCGCCGCAGGGAGTTGCCGATGGTGATGCCGAAGCCCCGCTCTAGGGGCTTGGCGACGAACTTGCCGTAGGTGTCGTTGGAGCGGGGATCCCGCTCGACGACCTTCGGTTTGATGAGATTGCGCCAGTTGGCGTAGATGTACGGCTCCAAGGCCATTCTCTCCTGGGGTTTCTGCCTCTGGTGAACCAGGCAGGAGGCTCTTCACCCCGAACAGAGGGCACATGGCGCGGCAAGGGCTGGTCAGGCCAGGGCGAGAAGGTGCTCTCGCCCCCCGCGCATGAGCGGAATGGATTAGACGCGACGACGCTTGGGGGGGCGGCATCCGTTGTGCGGGATCGGGGTGACGTCTTTGATCATCGTCACCTTGAGTCCCGCGTTCTGGATGGCGCGCAGCGCGGACTCACGTCCGGCGCCAGGCCCCTTCACGAACACACCCGCCACCTTCATGCCGTGCTCCATCGCCTTGCGGGCGGCGTCCTCAGCGACAAGCTGGGCGGCGAAGGGGGTGGACTTGCGGGAGCCCTTGAAGCCCTTCACACCAGCGCTCGACCAGGCCACGGTGTTCCCAGCGGGATCCGTGATGGTGACGATGGTGTTGTTGAACGTGGCCTGAATGTGGACCACGCCCGAAGGGATGTTCTTCTTGACGCGCTTGACGACTTTCTTCTTGGGAGTAGCAGCCATGGTCAGCTCCGCTTACCGCTTCTTCGCGACGACGCGACGCGGGCCCTTGCGGGTGCGTGCATTGGTGTGGGTCCGCTGGCCGCGAACCGGGAGACCCCGCTTGTGGCGAAGGCCGCGATAAGCGCCGAGGTCGATCAAGCGCTTGATGTTCATGGCGATCTCTTTGCGGAGCTCGCCCTCGACCTTTACCCGACGTTGAATGACCTCACGAATGCGCGCCACCTCGACCTCGGAGAGGTCTTGGGTGCGGATCGCGCGGTCCACCTGGGCATCCTCAAGGATCTTGAGCGCGGTCGCCCGGCCAATCCCGAAGATGTAGGTGAGCGCGATCTCGATGCGCTTCTGGCGCGGGAGGTCAACACCCTCAATACGAGCCATGTGTTCCTCCTAGCCCTGACGCTGCTTGTGTTTGGGAGTCTCGCAGATCACACGCACGATGCCGCGACGCCGGATGATCCGGCACTTGTCGCAGATGCGCTTGACTGACGCCTTGACCTTCATTTCCTCTCCTCGCCGGAGCCCTCGCTCCGGTTCATCGGTGGATTCATGGTCAACGAAGCGGGGCCGTGAGGATCTCAGGCCCGTTCTCGGTGATGAGCACAGTGTGCTCGAAGTGGGCCGCGAACGACCCATCGGAAGTGACGATGGTCCAGCCATCTTTGAGGGTGCGCGTTCGGTAGTCGCCCATCGTGATCATCGGCTCAATGGCCAGGCAAACGCCCGACTTGAGGGGCACGCCCGTCCCACGTTTCCCGAAGTTGGGGACTGAGGGGGGTTCGTGCATCCGACGACCGATCCCGTGACCGACAAGGTCACGAACGACACCAAATCCTTCACTCTCACAGAGGCTTTGCACGCTGTAGCCCAAATCTCCGATCCGAGCGCCGGGCACAGCGAGGGAGATGGCCTTGTATAGGCTCTTCTCTGTGATGTCAAGGAGGCGCTGGACCTTCGGAGAGACCGTGCCGACCCCCATAGAGAAGGCCGAGTCCGCGAAGTAGCCACCATACTCAAGGCCGAAGTCCAACGAGATCAGGTCGCCATCACAGAGCGGCCGATCGTCGGGGATCCCGTGGACCACCTGCTCATTTCGGCTGGCGCAGATCGTCGCGGGGAAGGGTCCGTTGCCCGTGTTGTAGCCCTTAAACGCCGATCGTGCGCCGCGCGCGGTGATCGCCTGCTCAAACAGCTGATCGAGCTGACGGGGGGTGATCCCCACCTCGACGTGCGCACGAACCTCGGCGATGGCCTCGGCGAGCAGGCGCCCGGCCGTCCGCATCAGCGGCACCTCCCAGTGCGCCTTGACGGGGATCATCCCTGGAGCGCCTGACGCAGACGGGCGGCGACGTCCGAGATCGCCCCGATCCCGTCTACCTCGCTCGCGAGGCCCCGCTCCTTAAAGAAGGCCAGGACCGGCGAGGTCTCACGGTGGTAGGTGTCGATCCGGTCCCGAGCCGTCTTCTCCGAGTCGTCCTCACGCTGCACGACACGGTTCGACCCGCAGCGATCACAGACCCCCTCGACCGCGGGGGGGTTGTTCCGAACGTGGTAGCTGGCCTGACAGTCCAGGCAGGTCCGGCGCCCCGCGAGGCGCACCATGAGCTCCTCATCGGGGACGATGAGCGCCAGCACACGGTTCAGCTCGCGCCCCGTGCTTTGAAACCAAGCGAGCATGAGCTCAGCCTGGTTGACCGTGCGGGGAAATCCATCGAGCAGCACGCCGCTAGCGCAGTCCGGCTCAGAGAGGCGGCTCTCGACGAGCTTCCACACGACCTCGTCAGGGACGAGCTGGCCGTTGTTCATGTAGCCGCGGGCGAGCTGCCCCAGCTCCGTGTTGTTCTTGAGGTGCGACCGGAAGATGTCGCCCGTGGCGACCTGGGGCACCTTGTAGGCCTCACACAGCGCGCTGGCCTGAGTGCCTTTGCCTGCGCCCGGGCCACCGAAGAGGATGATGTTCATGCGCTCGCCTCCGAAAACACACGGCTGACGCCCGAGGGGTCAGCCGCTCTATGCGAGGCCACCAGCGCCGAAGCTCACTCGCTCTTGGACCGCTCCAAGAGGCGGCGCTGACGACCTCGAACGTTGCTGGACTGGATCAAGCCGTCGTAGTGCTTGGTGAGCATGTGCCCCTCAATCTGCGCCACGGTGTCCAACGACACGCTGACGACGATGAGCAGGCCGGTGCCGCCGAAGTAGAACGGGATCCCATACTGCGTGATGAGCAGGGTCGGGATCACACAGACCGCGGCGAGGTACAGCGCACCGCCCAAGGTGAGCCGGCTGAGGATCCGGTCGATGTACTCGGCGGTCTGACGACCAGGCCGAACACCGGGGATGAAGCCGCCCTGCTTCTTGAGGTTGTCCGCCACGTCCACCGGGTTGAACGTCACCGCCGTGTAGAAGTAGGCGAAGAAGATGATCAACCCGACATAGACCGTGTTGTACAGCCAAGCGCCAGGGGTGAACGCCCCGACGACACGCCCCAAGATGACGTTGTCGCTGTTCAGCAGGGTCGAGAGCGTGGCGGGGAACATCAACACCGCGCTGGCGAAGATGGGCGGGATGACCCCGGCCACGTTCACCTTCAACGGCAGATGTGTCTCTTGCCCGCCGTACACACGACGCCCGACGACACGTTTGGCGTACTGAATGGGCACTCGCCGCTGGCCGCGCTCAATGAACACGATGCCGACGAGCACCGCGAACATGAAGAGCACAAGCAAGGTGACGCCGAGGAGGTTCATGTCCCCGTTGGCGACCTTCTGCGCGAGCTGGTAGGCACCGGTCGGGAGCCCCGCGACGATGCCCGCGGTGATGATGAGCGACGAGCCGCTGCCGATGCCACGCTCGGTGATCTGCTCACCGAGCCACATCACGAAGCAGCTCCCCGCGGTCATCGTGATCATCGTCATGAGGCGAAAGCCCCAGCCGACGGCGATCACGACCGACTCACCGTTGCCGACCTTCATCTGCTCCAAGCCCACGGCGATGCTGCCAGACTGGACGAGGGCGATGACGATCGTGAGGTATCGGGTGTACTGGTTGAGCTTGTTGCGCCCGGTCTGTCCCTCTTTGGACAGACGCTCAAGCTGCGGCACCGTCGAGCTCAGCACCTGGATGATGATCGAGGCGCTGATGTACGGCATGATGCCGAGCACGAAGACGCTGAATTGCTCCAGCGCGCCGCCCGAGAACATGTCGTAGAGCCCAAACAACGTGTTGGACCCCGACTGGAAGAACTCGGAGAGAGCCGCCCGATCCACCCCGGGAGCCGGGATAAAGATCCCGAGCCGATAGACCGCTAGCAACGCCAGCGTGAAGAAGATGCGACTCCGGAGATCCGGCATCTTCCAGACATCGGCCAGGGATGAGAACACGTCAGATCTCCTCAGCCACACCACCAGCCGCTACGATCTTCGCGCGAGCCGTCTCGCTGAACTTCGCAGCCTTGATGGTGAGAGCGACTTCGAGCTCACCAGCCCCGAGGATCTTGAGACCATCGCGACCAACATACGAAACGTGGCCACGGGACTTGAGACCGTCAAGATCGACAACATCACCAGCCACGTAGCGGCCGTTGAGGTCGCCAATGTTCATGATGGTGTAGTCTTTCGCGAAGATGTTCGTGAAGCCGCGCTTGGGGAGGCGCCGTTGCAAGGGCATTTGACCGCCCTCGAAGCCCGGACGCACACCTTCACCGGCGCGGGACCCCTGGCCCTTCTGGCCACGACCGGAGGTCTTGCCCTTACCAGAGCCCTCTCCACGACCGACGCGCATGCGCTTCTTCGTGGAGCCGGGGACCGGCTTGAGGTTGGAGAGTTCGTTCGCCATCTGAAACTCCAGAGTCGAAGGGAAGACAGGCGCGGCGCAGGACAGGCGAAAACAAGCGCCGCCCATCCTCACCTGCGGGCCTGATCAGGCCTCGACTTCCTCGACATGAACGAGATGAATGACCTTCTTGACCATGCCACGAACCGAGGGGGTGTTCTCAAGCACCCGGGAAGAATGAATCTTCCGGAGCCCGAGCCCGATCACGGTCGCGGTCTGGCTATCCGTGGTGCCAATCGTTGAACGGGTCAACGTGACCTTGAGCATTTTCACGGCGAAACCTCTTGCGTTCTCACGCGCTCAGCTCGACGCCCGCATCACGCGGAGCGCCAAACCCGCGCGCCGACGTTGTAGTTGGAGAGCACCTTGTCGAGGTCCTGGTTGGTCCGAACCGCGAACTGCTCCGGCGACTCAAGCTGCTCAAGGGCAGCGAAGGTCGCGCGCACCACGTTGTAGGGGTTGCTGGAGCCCAGGCTCTTGGAGAGGACGTTGCGGTAACCGACGGCGTCCATGATGGCGCGCACAGCCGGACCCGCGATAACGCCCGTACCCGGCGCCGCAGGACGAAGCACGACGGTCCCCGAACCATACTCACCGCGGCTGATGTGCGGCACAGTGCCGTCCACCATCGCGACCTTGAGCAGGCTCGCCTTGGCCTTGTTCGTGGCCTTGCGGATCGCCTCGGGCACCTCGTTGGCCTTGCCCATGCCTACGCCAACCTGCCCCTCGCCATCGCCGACCACGACGATCGCCGAGAAGCTGAAGCGCCGGCCGCCTTTGACGACCTTCGCGACGCGGTTGACATGGATCACTTTCTCAATCAGACCGTCGTCAGCATCCTGACGACGACTGCGGGATACCTTGTTCACTTGAATCCTCCGCTGCGGGCCATCGCCAGTCGCTTAGAAGTCGAGACCACCCTCACGAGCAGCGTCGGCGAGCGCCTTGACGCGACCGTGATAGAGATAGCCGTTGCGGTCGAAAACGACCTTGGTGACGTTCGCGGCGGCCGCCTTCTCCGCGAGGAGCTTGCCGACCGCTGCAGCCGCGTTGATGTTTCCACGATGCCCCTCAAGCTCCTTGAGCTCGGGGGACCGGGTGGAAGCCGCGACAAGAGTGTGACCACTCTCGTCGTTGACCACCTGGGCGTAGATGTGGGACGCGCTGCGGAAGACGGTGAGGCGCGGACGCTCCACCGTGCCGCTCACGCGCTTACGAATCGAGACCTTGCGGCGCTCACGCGCGACCTGAGAGGGATTGGTCTTACCCATGGCGCACTCCTACTTCTTCGCGGACTTGCCGGCCTTGAGCCGGACACGCTCACCCTCATACCGCACACCCTTCCCCTTGTAGGAGTCAGGAGAGCGGTAGCCACGGATGTCCGAGGCGACCTGGCCGACGGCCTCCTTGTCAGCTCCCGACACGACGATCTTGTTCGCCTTCGTGTCGACAGAGATGGAGATCCCGGTAGGGGGCGAGAACTCAATTGGATGGGAATAACCGAGGCTCAGGACAAGCTTGGTGCCCTTCATCTCGGCCTTGTAGCCGACGCCGATGATCTCGAGCCGACGCTCAAAACCCTTCGTGACGCCAACCACCATGTTGTTGAGCAGCGCGCGCATCAGACCATGGTTGGCCCGAATGTTGCGCTCCTCGGAGCTGCGGTGAACGTGAGCGGCGCCGCCGGACTGCTCAATCGTGATCCCCTCGACGAGGACACGCTCAAGCTGACCCTTGGGCCCGCTGACCACCACGTTGTTCCCAACCGTGAGCTTTACCCCGGCGGGAATCTGAACAGGCATCTTACCTACGCGCGACATGACAGACTCCTATCCCTGCTACCAG
>JAKLKE010000248.1:4022-8945 GCA_023150775.1 Myxococcota bacterium | reverse complement strand
AACTATGCCAGTCTTGGGCGAGGGGGTGCGGCTATGCCGTGTAAGAATGACCTCAACCTCGACGATCACCGCTGTAAGCGAGGTGAATTTGTCAGCGGATGCAGGTGCGTTTCTCAGGGTGCAGCTCTCTGAGGGCATGTCATCAATGGACGTTTTAGCCGCGCTGATCTCGGGGGGCTGGGTGCTGGATGACTTAGGCTCAATCACCTATCTTCCGCCGGGTGACGAGGACTTTGACTGGACCTCCCGTGGGCACGATGCGCTGGATTTAGTTGAGCGCGACCTTCAGCAGCGCGTACGCCAAGGAGAGGTTCTTGGCGTAGTTCTCACCCTGCGTGAAACTGACATCGGGGGGACCTTTCTGTTCTACTCTGATGGGCGAGTTATTTTCTCCCCGATTGTGAACCGCGTCTTACGAGCAGATGGATCCACTGATGCCGATTGGTACTTGAGCCGACTGCTGCCGCCAGTAAGGGCGCGCGTTCCTGTTCAGGAGGTTCGATGGAGCGAGTCGGCCTAGTGGTTGACGCGATTGGAGGCTTGGCAAGGGGCTGAGTGGCCCAGCTAAGTCTGAATAGAATGAGGCTGAGGATGGCGATCGATCACCTGCTGCTCATCACTGACGAGCTCCCCAATGAGGCGCTCCTCTCGCTCGGCGGTTCCGCGAACGTGTCGGTCTCCCGTGTAGAGGTGTCCGCGCAGGCGCGTGAACTCTATGCTGAGGACTACGGGATACGCCCCCGTGTGTCATTCCTTCTTCGCATGAATAAGCTCGACTTGGACGCAGGCCTAGATGAGCTTCTCAGCTTCGTTGGAACGACTGCTCGCCACTTGAGCGGGCCGGCGCTGCTGCTCGCCCACTGCGAGCGCCCCTGGCTGCACATCGACCCCGTTGGTGGCCTTGTTCAACGGTTCGATGGCCAATGGAGTGAAAGCGCCGACGGCATCCTGCAGGCCTCCCTTGGCGTGGGATTTCGTACCATCGTCTCGCCCAGCGCACCCGAGGCGCCCCATGACGCAGGTTGAGCGATTGCCCTGGGTCTACACGCTGTTTGAGGACGGCGACCGCTTGATCCTCTCCGCCATGGCGGGTGGGGTAGGGCTGTACGAGATCCCGGTGGTGATGAACGAGGCGGAGATCTCCGCGTACCGGGCGGAAGGCGCCGCGGCGCTCAAGACGCTCGCGCGCACGATTCGTGACAACCCCAAAGACTTCGCGGATCGCACCGTCAAGCTGCCGAAACTCTGAGCGCGCTCGGCCAGCGTTGGTCTCAGGACCGCCGCTGGCCGTCGTGTCTCTGGGCGCTGGGCGCCGAGAGGAGGTTCGATGCGAGCGCTTGTTGAGGGTGGCTGGGACTTCACCCTGTTTGAGGACGGTGATCGGCTCATCCTGTCGGTGCCCTCAGGCGGTGTGGCCATCTTTGAGGTCAACGTCGCGCTCACCGACGAGGAGGCCGCGACGTTCAGGGCGCAGGGGATCGAGGGCCTTCAGCCGTTGATCCACGAGCTGCGACGGAGCCCGCGACGCTCTCGGGGCCGCCAGATCAAACTGCCGCCGCTGTCGGGCTGATGCCGTCGTCCACGGCGTTCTCCAGGCGACTCAAGGAATCATCAAGGTTGTTGTATAGTCTCGACGTTCACTTCGGCGGTGGTGATTAAGGTCAACGAGACTGTTGTGCTACGGTTGAGCCTGCGCCGCGCGCCGCTGGATCTCGGCTTGGGAGGCCTTGTCTTCGGCCTTGTGGGCCGTTGAGGCGGTCAAGGGCGGCCCGCGCCAAATCCGAGCCCCCACAGGCCGTCTGGCGGCGGTAGGATAGAGCGAGCGAGTGGTCTCCAAGGCCACCTCACGAGGTGCAGGAATGAACACCGACAAGATCTTCGCCCAGATTCGTAGCCAGCTTGAGGGCGGCGGGGTCTGGGTGGACCGCGACACGTCCACGCCGGATGACGGCCTCAAGCTGGGCCTCAAGGCCGCTGGCGCCGAGCGCCCCCTCTACGTCGCCGCCATCGTGGCGATGTTGATCTCCGACGATCCGCGCCACCGCACCGGCGCCGTGGCGGTGATCCCCGAGCTTCGCGCCGAGGTCGGCGCCGAGCGCCTCGCCAAGATCGTCCGCGACCACGCGGCGCTGTACCAAGGCGTCGCCCCGGCCTGGCGCATCTCCCATGACGATCTGGAGCAGGCGGCGGCCCTCGCCATCGCGCCGAGCGTCACCTCCAAAGACGCCGCGGCCCTCGCCTGGCTCAAGCAGCTCGCCCAAGATCGGCCCTGGGGCGCGTTCTTGCTGAACGACCTCGCCCGCATCGACGGCGACTGGCTGGTAAAAAACGCCAAGGGGCTCGTGCCGCACAGCCACATCGGCGTGCTGCTCAAGCTCAGCGCCGCCCAGCGCGACGCGCTCATCGACGCCTTGGCCCCCTGGCCCGCGGAGAAGCCGACGGTGCTCACGGCCTCGGTGTGGCGCCAGCTCCCCGCTGAGGAGTCCAGCCGCCTGCGCCAGAAGATGTGGCCGGGGAGCGCCCCATGACCGCCAAGGTTCACCCCGCCGACGTGCTCAGCGCCGTCGAGGCCCTGCTCGGCGCGGCCAAGGTCACTCTGCCGCCAGACCTGCAGGGGGCATTCGAGAGCCTCGCCGCCGAGGTCGGCCCTGGCGACCCGGAGCGGCTCAAGGCGTCGTTACAAGACTTTTTGCCCGAGCTCCAGGCCTTTCAGGCCGAGGCCCGCGCCGCCCGACTCGACGACACGATCCCCGAGGTCCGCCGGGTGGACGTCGAGGCCATCCAGCGCCTCACGGGCCAGCTCGCCGCCGCCTGGGGCCAACAAGACGGTGAGGCCGTAGACGCCGCCCTGGCCCAGCTCCGCGCCCTCACCGAGGACCCTGCGCCCGAGCGCGCGCGCCTGGAGACCGAGGCCGCGGCGTCGATCTCGGCGAGCGTCGCCGGGGTGAAGCTCAAGCCGCTCTTGGACTAAACCCGCTGTAGCCGCGTGGGGTGGGGCGGCTTACGTTGGCCGCCCCGTCCTCCCAGGTGTCTTATGGAGCTCACCGGCAAACAGCGCGCGTACCTTCGCGGGCTGGCCCACCACCTCACCCCCGTCGTTCATCTCGGCCCCCAAGGGCTCTCCGAGGCGGTGGTCGACAAGGTGAACGACGAGCTGGAGCACCACGAGCTCATCAAGGTGAAGGTCGGCGGCAACTGCTTAGAGAGCGCAGACGAGGCCGGTGAGCAGCTCGCCGAGTCCTGCCGGGCGGCCTTGGTGCAGGTCATCGGCCATGTGATCGTGCTGTACCGCCGTCGCAAAAAAGACCCGGAGATCAAGCTGCCCCGGGCGAGCAAGACCCAGGTGTCTGCGGGCATCTGAGCCGGAGGTTGTATGACGACAGACGAGCTGCGGGCGATGGTGATGGGCCAGGCCCAAGGCGCGGCGGCGTTAAACCTCGCGTTTGTTGGCGTCGCCAACGGCCTCTTCGCCGCCTTGGCCGAGCCCCGTAGCGTTGATGAGCTCGCTGAACACAGCGGCTTAGACCTGGGCTACCTTCGCCGCTGGTGTGAGGCGTCCTTCGCCTTCGGCACCTTGTCGCATGAATCCGGGCGATTTGTTGTGACAGAGCTGGGCGCGCTCTTTGACCCGGCGACCCCGGGCTCGATGATGGCGCTCCCGGCCCAGGTGGCGCTCGGCGGGCACATGATGGAGCGCGCGGCGGGGCTCATGCGCACGGGGGAGCGCCCCGGCGAGCGGGTGCTCGGCGAGCGCCCGACGATCCTCCCGCTGTTTGGGCCGATGTTGGAGCAGGGCTTCACGCCGCTCATGGAGCGTGAGGTGCTGCCGCGCTTGGGCTTCTTGGAGGAGGTCGGCGCCCGGGGTGGCCTGGTGATCGACCTCGGCTGCGGCAACGGCTGGGCCCTGCGTGTCTTGGCCAGACGTTTCCCGGGCCTGCGCGGCGTAGGCCTCGATGGCTTCGGCGAGAACATCCGCCAGGCGACGGCCCGGGCTGAGTCCGCGGGGCTCGGCGACCGCCTGCGTTTTGTGGAGGGGGAGCTCTCGACCTTCCGCCCCGACGAGCCCATCGACGCCTTGTTTATGTCGCGCGCGCTGCACCACGTCTGGCCCGACGCCCACGCCGTCCTGGGCCAGCTCCGCGACGCGCTGCGCCCCGGCGGCCACGTCATAATTTGGGAGCCTGCGTGGCCCGATGAGCTGGGCGCCCTTCGGGATCCCCGCCGCCGCGTGCTCGCCTTCCAGAACCTGAGCGAGCACATCCAAGGCAACCACTTCTTACGCCCGGTGGAGATCGTCGCCGCCGTGGAGGCTGTGGGGCTGAAGGCCGAGGCGCACCTCTTCGCTGAAGGCGCAGAGGTCATCGTGTTGGGCGTGAAGGCCTGAGCGGCGTCTCACCCGGGGCGCGCTCAGGGCAAGAGGCCCCGCAGGTCGAGGCGCCGCTCGACGGTGTCTGCCGCGGCGTCGAGCTGGGCGAGGGGGTCGGGCACGGCGCTCTCGGTCTGGGGGCTTAGACCACGCCGGGCGCGCAGGGCGTTGACCAGCGCGAGGCGCAGCGCGGCGCCGTCCAAGAGGCCATGAAAGTAGGTGCCCGCGACGAGGCCCGACACGGCGCCGTCCCCGTCGAGCAGCGGCGCGATGGCCTCAGTGCGCCCGAGGTGAATCTCGTAGCCCTTCACAGCGAGGCCCGGCGGCAAGAGCCAGCGGCCTGTGGTGATCGAGGCAACAGGGCTGATGTGTTTGGTCTGGGCGTAGGTCGTGGTCACGGGCAAGAGCCCGAGGCCCGCCGAGTCGCCGAGTCGGCGGCCCAAGAGCTGGTAGCCGCCGCAGAGCCCCAAGATCGGGGTGTGCTCGGCCAGGGCGGTGACGACCCGGTCCAGGCCCAGGCGGCGCATCCAGGCGAGGTCGGCCTCGGTGTCGCGGCT
>JAKLKE010000248.1:1334-4012 GCA_023150775.1 Myxococcota bacterium | reverse complement strand
GGATCACCAGCAGATCGGGTCGGCCGATGCGCTCGGGCTCGGCCTCGTAACGTAGGCCTACGCCCGGGGTCTGGGAGAGGGCGTTGAGGTCGGTGAAGTTCGCCACCGTAGGCAGGCGCAGGGCGCAGACGTCGAGGAGCCCAGCGCGCCCGCCGAGGGTGGTCGCGTCCTCCTCGTCCAAGGACACGTCATGCCGAAAGGGCAGCACGCCGAGCACCGGCGTCCCCGCGCGCTCGGCGAGGGGGCCCAGGCCCGGCGCGAACAGGGTGGGGTCTCCCCGAAAGCGGTTCACCACCAGGCCCGCCACTCGGGCGCGGTCTTCAGGGGCCAAGAGGTCGAGGGTGCCCAACAAGGCCGCGAAGACCCCGCCGCGGTCGATGTCGCCCACCAAGAGCGCCTTGGCGTCGGCGTGCCGGGCCATGCGCATGTTCACCAGATCTGTTGCCTGAAGGTTCATCTCCGCCGGGGAGCCCGCGCCCTCCAAGATCACCAGCTCCACGTCGAGGCGGGCGTAGCTCTCGGTGATCGCCCGCCACCACAGCGCGCGGCGCTCCTCACCCCCAAGCCCTGTGAGCGGCCCCGTCGAGCGGCCATGAACGATCACCTCGGCCCCGCCTTGGTGCAGGGGCTTGATGAGCAGGGGGTTCATGTCGACGTGGGGCGTGAGGCCGCAGGCCAAGGCTTGGAGCGCCTGGGCGCGGCCGATCTCGCCCCAGCCGCCGTCTAAGGCGATGGCCGGGGCGGCGTTGTTGCTCAGGTTCTGGGCCTTAAACGGCGCCACCTTCACCCCACGCCGCGCGGCGAGGCGGCAGAGCGCCGCGGCCACCCACGACTTGCCCACGCCGCTCGCTGTGCCCAACACCATCACCGCGCGCATCGGCTCACCAGGCTGTCGCATTGATTGGGTTGTCACATTTATTCATCGGGGGCGCTCAGGCCCCGACGAGCTGCAGCACGTCCCCGGTGCCGAAGTCGAGCAGGTACAGCTCACCGGCCTCGTCCCGGGCGAAGCTCGACGGGTGCACCCCGAAAGCGCCCAAAGCGTAGACCTTGGCGTCTTCACCGGCGCGGGCGGGCAGGTCCAGGGCCCAGAGGCGGCCCGAGCCGAAGTCGCCGAAGACGTAACGCCCGGAGAGCGCCGGGACGGCGGAGCCGGTGTAGACATAGCCCCCGGTGATCGAGATGCCCTCCTCGTGGCCGTAGACGTAGATCGGCGCCCGTTTGCCGGACTTGTCGCATCCAGTCTCCGGGGCGTAGCAGGCTCGGCCCTCCATCGTCTTCCAGCCGAGGTTGTCGCCGCGCTCGGCGATGGAGACCTCCTCCCACTTGTTCTGGCCCACGTCGGCGATGACCAGGCGGCCTTGGGTGTCAAAGGAGAAGCGCCAGGGGTTCCGCAGGCCGTAGGCCCAGATCTCGGGCATGGCGTCGGGGTTGGCAACAAAGGGGTTGTCTTTGGGCACGGCGTAGGGGGCGGCGCTGTCTACGTCGAGGCGTAACATCGCGCCGAGGGCCGTCTTGAGGTTCTGGCCGTGATCGTGGGGGTCGCCCATGTAGCCGCCGTCGCCATAAGCCACGTACAGCAGGCCGTCGGGGCCGAAGAGGAGCTGCCCGGCGTTGTGGTTCTGGTAGGGCTGCTCGACGGTGAGCACGACCTGCACGGCCTTGGGGGCGCCGGCGCGGGGGTCGGGGCCCGGCGCGCGCCACTCCTCGACGATGGAGAGGTCGCGGCCCTCGCGGCGATCGACGTAGTGAACAAAGAAGCGGCCGTTCTCGGCGAACTTGGGGTGAAAGGCCAGGCCCAGGAGCCCTTGCTCCGAGGCCGTGCGTACGGTGACGTTGAACCAGAGGCCTTGGGCGCCATCGGCGAGGCTCAGCCAGCGGGCGGCGCCAGTCTTCTCGGTCAACACGCCGACGCCGGGCAGGCCGGGCACAAACTGCAGGTCCGTGGGCTGCTTGAAGCCTTTGGCGATGGCCTTGAGGCGCAGCTTGAGCTGGGGTCGGCCGGCGTCGGGGCCCTCAAAGGCGGGGCCCGCCGCGATGGACTGGGCCAAGGCGGGCATGGTGGGCTGTAGCTGCTCGATGGCGAACCAGCGCAGGTGCGTGAGGTTGGCCCAGGCGAGGGCCCCGAGGGCGCTCAGCAGGCCCAGGCCCAGGAGTACGGCGCGGCGAGAGGGGAGGCTTGGCATGGTGGGGGCTCCGTTGTTTAGCTTAGTCCGGCGCGGGCCTCGTTGGGCGTCGTTGGGCGTTGTCGGGTCGCTTGGGCTATGCTGGCGGCGATGTTCGGCCTCCTCCAGTCTGTTGGGCTCATCAGCCTGCTCACCATGGCGGGCGGCGGCGCCGTCGTGCTGCGCCGCTGGCTCGCGCGGTTCGGGGATCGCCTCGCGCCCCTGGCGGGCCCCCCGGTGCGCCTGCGGCTGAGCCCGGCGCCGCTGGGCCTCGCCTTGGGAGAGCCCCGCCGCCTGCGCGGTGAGCTGCTGCGCCTGGGCTTCGTCGAGGTGGGCGGATTTCATGCCGAAGGTCTCCCCCGCCTGCGCCTGCTCGGCCTGGTTCACCCGGGTCGGGGCGTGTCCGCCGCGATCTGGACCCACAGCCGCCTGGGGGTGTGGCTCGACCTCTGGGTGAGCCTGCCCGGCCCCCGCCGCCTCGTGTTCACCACCGACACCCACGGCGCGGAGATC
>JAKLKE010000248.1:0-1321 GCA_023150775.1 Myxococcota bacterium | reverse complement strand
GGACCGAGCTCACCCGCCTGCCCGAGCAGGGCCCCGAGGAGCTCCTGCGCGCCTTGACCGAGGCCATCGGCGACGCGCGCCCGCTGCACACCAGCCCCGAGCGCTACGCCGACGATCTCCAGCGCGACTGGGCCGCCGAGGCCGACTGGCGAAACCTGCGCGGCCCCACTGAAGACGAGATCACCCGCCTCGTGCGCGCCCACGGCCAGGCCCCCACCACCGCCGAGCTCAACCGCGCCCGCCGCGCCCTGGACCGCGCCGCCCTGCACGGCCTCGACCTCGCCCTGCGTGAGCGCCTCGACTGGCGCGGCACCGAGGCTGAAGAGGACCGCCTGCTCTTTGTGTACGAGCGCCTCGGCGAGGAGGGCCTCATGGAGCGCCTCGGTGCCTTGGCTGAGGCCCCCAAGCTCGGTGAGGGCCCCGACCTCCGCGCCCGCTTCGCCGCCTTCGTGGCCGCCCAGCCCGAGGCCCAGCGCTTTCGCCACCTCACAACCGTGCAGGGCCCCGTCGAGGCCGAGGCGTGGCTGGCGCCGGGCTGAGCCTAATGACTGTGCTGAGTGTGGGCCTGAATCGCCTCCATCACCGCGCGCTCGCCTTTGCCCGGGCTGGCGACGGTGGGCGGCGTGGCGCCCTCCAGCACCTCCAGGCAGGCCCGCACCCCGTCCGTGAGCCCGGTGAGGTTGTAGCCGCCCTCTAAGGTCAGGGCGATTCGGCCCTGGGCGTGGGTTCGGGCGATGTCTAGGGCGGCGTCACACATCGAGGCGAAGCCCTCGACGGAGACGCGCATGTCACCCAGTGGATCGTCGTGGTAGGGGTCAAACCCGGCGCTCACGAGCACGAGCTGGGGCCGAAACCGGTCGGCGGCGGGGCGCAGCACGGCGTCTAGGGCCAGGCGTAGGTCGCCGTCGCCCACCCCGGCGGGCAGGGGCACGTTGATCGTGTGGCCTAGGCCGGCGCCGTGGCCTCGCTCATGAAGCGCGCCGGTGCCCGGATAAAAGGGGAAGCGGTGGGTGGAGAAGAAGAGCACGTCCTCTCGGCCCTCAAAATGCCGCTGGGTGCCGTTGCCGTGGTGCAGGTCCCAGTCGAGGATCAGCACCCGCTCGACGGCGCCCGAGGCCAAGGCGGCCTCAGCGGCGGCGACGACGTTGTTGAGCAGGCAGAAGCCCATCACCCGGTCCCGCTCGGCGTGATGGCCCGGGGGGCGCACCAAAGCGAAGGCGGGCACACCCTCCAGGGCCGACTCGGCGGCCTGAATCGCGGCCCCGGCGGCGAGGCGGGCGACCTGCACGGTGTCGGGGGAGGTGTGGGTGTCGGGGTCTAA
>JAKLKE010000247.1 GCA_023150775.1 Myxococcota bacterium | reverse complement strand
CTGGCGGTGGGTGGGGGAGGGTTAGAAGGGGATGTCGTCGTCGGAGTAGGGCCGTGTTGGTGCTCCGTGGTGGCTGCGGCGTCCACCACGAGGATTCGGCTGCTGATTAGCAGGGGATTGGGCGTCAAATCCACGCAGCTTGCGCCATTCTTCGCTGAGGATTGGGTGCTCAAAGTTCAACTGGCGCTCTCGTTCGGTAATCCAGCCCTGCTCGATGAGCTCGGAGAGCGCGGTGTGCACGCCCACTGTGGTGCGTCCTTCTTCTAACAGAGAAGTCATCAACTCGGCCCAAGTCATCCCCTCGGGGTACCTGGACAGCGTGTCAAGCGCCTCACGGTGAACGATGAGGTTCTGGGCACCGTGCCAACTCGACTCTAACAGCGGCTCAAGCATCTGCGAGCGCGCCTGTAGCGTGGTTGGATCCCCTCGGCTCGCGACGAGACGTAGAAGGACATCGGGAATCCCGTTCGTGTTGTTCAGGTCGGGATCGACGCGGATCGCGTTCACGAGTCGATGGACGAGATTTGGGAGTCCTGCGCTGCTCGTCATGATCGCCAGGGCGAGCTCATCGACGTGGGAGGCGCCAACGCCCTCCAGCAGACGGGCGGCCAAGGTCTGGGCGTCGTCAGCGTTCAGCGGTGGCACGACGATCGGACGGAGATGAGTCCACCAATCCGACGCGGTGGCTTCTTTGTCTGAGATGTCGTCTGGTGAGCCCAACGCGACTACGATCCGAAGGCGCTCATGTTGGATGAGCGCAGACGTAATCTGGCGCAGTACGGCGCCTATCTGGGCTTGTTGCAGCACCGGCAGGTGATCGAGCAGAATGACGAGCCCGTCCTCTGGGATTAGTTCCTCTAGCAGCCCCTTAAACCGGAGGCTTAGCTTGTCCTCCGTGATCTTGTGCAGGTCTATCTTCTCCCGCCGCTCCCCCGCGACCGGCACCTCCAGCCCATTCAACACAGAAGACACCCCGCGCCCCTTCGGACCAAGCAGGCACACGCTGTTGTGCTCGAGCTCGGCGTTGATCTGGGCGATGAGCTTGTCTCGCCCTACGAGCTCCGAGGCCGGCGCTGGGCGGCCAACACGCAGGGGCAGCGCCCGTCTATGAGATTGTGGCCGGTGCGCAGGATGAATCGGCAGCACCACCTCAAAGTAAGTGCGGGTCTCCTCATCAAAGCGGAACTGGGGCGGCGGGTTGCCGTTCTGCTCCATGGCCCGACGGATCTTCTTGATGCCCTTGCGGCGGGCCTCCGCGAGCTTGGCGATCTTGAGCAGCTCACCGATGCGACGGTTTCTCGCCACTACCTGCGGAAGGTCGCCCGTCTCCAGGGCCTTAAGTGTGACGCCGGGCGGCGGGCCAGGGTAGCTCGTGATGGTCATTCGGTCGGGGTACAGCTCGATCTTGATGGGTTCGGGGAAGGCCGGATCATAACCCCGGTGATGCACGGCGTTCACGACGGCCTCTTCTACGGCGGCGATAGGCCAAGCCGCGTCCCGGTCAGCCTCGGCGCGGTCGTCGTGTTTCTGCACGCGGGTCGTGTTGAGGCTCTTGAGGATCTCTAAGGCTTGGGAGAGGAGAAACGGCAGGCGCCCGCGCAGCGTCTTCTCAAAGAGCTTGTCGCCGTCGTCATTCTCCTGCACGATCTCGATCTGGGCGCCACGATAGCGGCGCTCTGGCTCGCTGGTGAAGAAGAGCACCGCGGCGTTCAGCGGGGCCTCGTGGCCGTTCACACGCTGAAGCAGGTTCTCGTCGCGTAGCCGCTGCTCGACGCTCGTGTCGTCATCAACGCTGAGACCCGCCTCACGCAAGTACGAGTTCAACAGGTCCGGGTTGATGTCCCGCGCGGTCAGGGCGTAGCAGGGCTGGGCGTCAAACGGCACTCGCTGGCTCACCTCGTTGAGCTGGCGCAGCAGCTCCTCCCGCGCGAGCTTGGTCTCCGCGCCGACACGAACGTAGGGGGACCCTGCAGTACCTTTTTCCAGACGCTCGGGGACCGCGTACGGGCGGTTGGGCCCGGTCTGGCAGCGGATCACGAGCACGTCTCGGCCGTCCACCCGATCCGCGAAGATCCCAGCCACATAGTCCGGCGTCACCCATCTGCTGATGTGGCCTAGGATCTCTTTCTGAACCAGCTCCAAGCTCTCCGCGGGCAGCCCGACCGGCGGCAAGACGGCCTTACCTCCCTCCTCAGCGACGCCCAACACGATGTAGCCGCCGTTCTGGTTGTGGAGATCGTTCGCGAAGGCGCAGACCGTCTTGAGGATCGCGCCTTTTGTGCGCTCATCCCAGGCGGTCTTGAGCTCAAGCCGGAACGACTCGACGCGGTGCTCTTTGAGGAGCTTGTCTGCGGACAGGAACGACGGGGGTTGCATCCCTCAAGGTTATCTCAGATCGCCCCCCACCTCCAACCTCCGGCCCTCGGCCTCGCCTTGGGCGCGGCGCAGGGCCACGGACAGGCGCTCGCCTCGGCGGCTGAGGGCCTGCACACGCAGGCTCGCGGGCAGGTGGAGGTCAACAGACTCGTTGACGATGAACAGGGCGCACTCGCCGCGCTCGGCGGCGCGCTCCAGCCGCGCCCCGGCTTTGCCCAGACGGGGCGGGTCGAGGAGCACGACGAGGGGGAAGGCGCCGGACTGGGCGAGCTGCTCCGTGGCCCAGGCCGCTTGTTCGGCGGCGGGCTGTAACAACAGCAGGCGCTCCCAACGAAGGCCCACGAGCCCCGGCGGGTAGAGCCGACCGAGTGGGTCCACCACGGCCACGGGCGCACCTTGACGTGTCAACAAAGCTGCTGCGGGGGACCACAGGCCCAGACGACCGCTCCCGGGGCGACCGCTCAGCTCAATGAGCCCGGGGCGAGGCCAGCGCGGCAGGCCCGCGAGGCCCGAGGGGAGATCAGTCTGGCGCTCGGGCAGGGTGGCGCCGGTGCTCAGCCGCGGCGCTCCTCGTAAGGAGGAGACGGCGGCTTGGAGCTGGCTGAGCACGACGCGGCGGTCGGGGTCCATCCTGAACCTCTGAACGGGCGTTCAGGTTATCATGGACCTTCGTGTCTCACAAGCGCGCTCTTTTTTGTTGAGCGACCCACCGCGCTCACCACCGCTCCCAGCCCGGCACAACGATCTTGTTGACCCCCAGTCGGTGCGCCTCCCGCAGCCCCGACATCACTGCAGCATGGACGTTGCCATAATAGTCACGCTCCGTGCCTTCCCCGGCGAAGAGCAGGCGGTCCCCCTCGGGCGCGGCGACGGCCTCGATGTCCTCCGGGCTCGCCCCTGGCGGCAGAAAGACGTAGGAGCCCAAGGCGAAGGGGTCGGAGGTCCAGCGCGTGACGGCGGTGTGGGTGGGCGTCGGCGGGGTCTGGCCGGTGGCGGCCTCTAAGGTCTGGAGCACCCCGGCGACCAGGTCCTCATCGGTCCAGCTCGCCTGCACCTCCCGGGAGAAGCCGCCGCCATACAGGCAGACGAGGGTGGGCGCCCCGGCGAGCTCCGTGAGGTCGTAGTGCTCGGGGAAGACGCCGGACTGATCCCGATCGACAAACTCCAGGCTGCCCTGCCACCAGCGCTCCTCAAAGACGAGCACGACCTTCTCTAAGTTGCCGACGTCGAGGCGGCTGAGCGCGTCGGACTTGCCGTCAGAGAGCGGCGGATCAAACTGGATGGACCCGGCGCGCAGCACCCCTACGGGCACGGTGACGAGCACATGGCTGCCCTCATAGGTCTCGCCCCCGGCGAGCACGGTGACCCCGTCGGCGCCGTGGGTGATCTGGGTGACGGGGCGCTCCAAGAGGATGGTGAGCCCCTCGGCGAGGCTGTCTACGATGGGCTTGTAGCCGCCGACAGGGAATTGATCGCCGCCACGAAGCTCGGGCTCATCCCAGAAGTACGCGAGGCCGACCTCCTCCACGGGCCCGGCGTAGCTGAGCTCGACGGCCCACTGATCGATGGCGTGGGCGGCGAGGCGGCGATCTTGCGCGCTGAGGTCTTGCTCGGCGAGGTAGGCGTCTCGGGCCTCGGCGGTGGTGGCGTCGGGGCCCAGGCGCGTCTTGAGCCCGCCCAAGGCCCGCACGAAGCCGTCGTAGGCGTCCTCCATCACCGCCCAGCCCCCATCGCCGAGGGCCTGGCCGCTGGCCTCGTCATAGAGCGTGGTCCAGCGTGTCTCATCGGGGACATAAGCGAGGCCGTGGGCGTCGGCGAAGTCGGCGACGGGGTTGCCGCGCACGCCATGAAGCCAGGCCGCGCCGAGATCCACCGTCGCCGGGCCGAGCGCCTCCGTGGCCGTGCGACCGCCGATCCGGTCCCGGGCCTCCAAGACCGTCACCTTCACCCCGGCCTCGTGGAGCACCTTCGCGGCGGTGAGCCCCGCCATGCCCGCGCCGACGACAAGAACGTGGGTGTCGGGATCATCGGCGGGGGATCCGGGCTCTATCTCGGCGCAGGCTAACAGCAGCAGGGGGAGCATCAGGACTCCGAAGGTGGGTGCGCGCTCAGTGTACACCTCCCGTTGGGATGGCCAAAATAGCGACACAAGCTGGCCAGGGCCCGCCATTTCATCGGGCTAGGCACGCTCGGTATCCTGAGCAGGAATCACGCCACAGGAGCCCACCATGTCCCGCGCCGCCCTGATCTTCGTCACCCTCGCCGCCTGCGGGCAGAGGCACCCCGACGCTGGCCCCTTGGCCGAGGCCGTGATGACCCTCGACGAGCGGGCGGGGCTCGTGCTCCAGCAAGACGTCTACGGTGACAGCGCCTCACGCCTCGTCTACCTCGATCAGGGCTGGGGGCCCGTCGAGACCTTGTGGTACTACTACGCCGACCAGGGCTCTGTGCTGATTCCCCGCGAGGTCTTGGTGAACCTGGAGCAGCCCGGCGCCACGGCCCTGTTCATCGCGCCGGAGCAGATGACGAAGTACCGCTTCTTGCTCCAACAGAAGACCCCCAACAACCCCGACGGCCTGCCCGTCGGTTTCGCCCAGCACGGCGACAGCGTCGGCTTGACCTGCGCGGCCTGTCACACAGGCCAGATCAACTACAAAGGCACGGCGATGCGCATCGACGGCGCCCCGGGCCTCATCGACATGCCCACGTTCTTGGCGGATCTTGAGTCGGCCATCCGGTCGACCTTGGCTGAGGAGGCCAAGCTCAAACGGTTCGTCAAACGACACGGAGGCAAAGAAGAAGACGCCAAGGCCGCCTTAGAGCGCAGCCTCGCCTGGCTTGAGATCTACAACCGCATGAACAAGACCGAGACCGTCGAGGGTTTCGGGCGTCTGGACGCCATCGGCCGCATCGTGAACGCGACGATCCGCTTCACCAGCGGCCCCCAGCACGCCATTGAGCCCAACGCCCCCGCGTCGTTCCCGCTCCTGTGGGACGCGCCGCGCCATGATTATGTGCAGTGGGCGGGCTTCTCACCCAACGCCGGTGCGGGCAGCTTAGGCCGCAACGTCGGCGAGGTCATCGGCGTGTTCGGCACCCTCGACGTCAAACGGTACACGACTGAAGACGACGCCAAGGCCGGCTACAAGTCCAGCGCCGAAGGCCAGGGCATCGCGGCGATGGAGGAGAGCCTGTGGAATCTCCAGTCCCCGGTGTGGCCTGAGGACATCCTGCCGCCCATCGACCGCGCCTTGGCCAAAAAAGGGGAGCCCCTCTACGCCGCCGAGTGCGCCTCATGCCACGCGGTCATCGATCGGGACGACCCCAAACGCCACGTCACCGCGCAGATCATCAGCGCCGACCGTGTTGGAACCGACCCCTTGGCCTCCAACAACCTCGTCGACGCCCGGGTGCCCTCGGGCATCTTAGAGGGCGCGATCAACACCAAGAGCGACGCCTACTACGGCCCTGAGATGTCCGCGCTGACCATGCTCTTGGACCTCACGACCCGCACGCTCCAGGCCCAGCCCGCCGCCGTCGCCCGAGCGACGATCTACGCGAAGACCAACGGCTTAGAGACCACCCCCAAGCAGGGCCAGCTCAACGAGGCCACCGAGGCCGACCCGGGGGCGGCCCTTCGCAGCTACAAGGCCCGGCCGCTGAACGGCGTCTGGGCGTCATCCCCGTACCTGCACAACGGCTCGGTCCCGAACCTCTACGCCCTGCTGCTGCCCCCCGACGCGCGCCCGGCCAGCTTCACCGTCGGCCGCTGGGAGTACGATCCGGCGGTGGTGGGCTACGTCAGCGAAGGCGGCCCCTTCGTGCTCGACACCCGCGTAGAAGGCAACTCCAACGCGGGCCATTCCTACGGCACGACGCTCAGCGAGGCGGACCGTCTGGCGCTCTTGGAGTACCTCAAGACCCTCTGAGGCCGCCGCCGCGCCGCAGGCCCCGGGGCGCTCGTGTTAGCGTGGAGACCTCTTCACGACGAAGGACGCTCCCCATGCGCACGCTCCCCGGCCTCCTGCTCACCCTTATCGCCCTCTCCGCCTGCAAAGATGCCGACGACGCGGTCGGCACAGACTCCGTGGCCTCCGATGACACCGGCGGCGAGGTCATCGACGACACCGGCGGCGCCGATGACACTGGCTCCGAGGAGGTTGACGCGGACGGCGACGGCGTGCGCTCCGATGAGGACTGCGACGACGACAACGCCGCGGTCTACCCCGGCGCCGAGGAGCTCTGCGATGAGCTCGACAACGACTGTAACGGATCGGTCGATGACGGCGCGGGCTCAGAGTGGTACACAGACAGCGACGGCGACGGCTACGGCGCTGGCGCGGTGATCATCGCCTGTGACCAGCCCGAGGGCGCCGTCGCCCAAGGCGAAGACTGTGACGACAACGACGCCGCGTTTAACCCCGGCGCCGCCGAGACCGAGTGCACAGACCCCAACGACTACAACTGCGACGGCTCCGTAGGCTTCGAGGACGGCGACGGCGACGGCTTCGCCGCCTGTGAGGAGTGTGACGACGGCGACGCCGCGGTGAACCCCAAGGCAGAGGAGGTCTGTGACGAACTAGACAACAACTGTGACGGCAGCGTCGATGAGGGTGTCACCAGCACCTACTACCAAGACAAAGACGCCGACACCTACGGCGACGCCGACTTCCCCGTCTCCGCCTGCGAGGCCCCGGCGGGCTACTCCAGCGTGGCTGAAGACTGTGACGACGCCGCGACCGGCGTGAACCCCGGCGCCCAAGAGGTGTGCAGCGGCGTTGATGAGGACTGTGACGGCCTCATCGACGACGCCGACGACAGCCTCGACGCCGCCTCTGGCGTCACCAGCTACAGCGACGACGACGGCGACGGCTTCGGTGACCCAGGCTCGGCGACGGTCTCCTGCGAGGCGCCCACGGGCAACGTGAGCGACGCCTCCGACTGTGACGACAGCGACGGCGCGGTGAGCCCCGACGCTGAAGAGACCTGCGACGAGCTCGACAACAACTGCGACGGCGCCGTGGATGAGGCCGGCGCCACGGGCGAGTCCACTTGGTACGCCGACACAGACGGCGACGGCTATGGCGACGCCGACAGCGCCACGACCGCCTGCGAGGCGCCCGAGGGGGCCGTCGCCAACGCCGACGACTGTAACGACGGGAGCGCCGCGGTGAGCCCCGCCGCCTCGGAGGTCTGTGACAGCGTAGACAACAACTGCGACGGCGTGACCGACACCGACGCCATCGACCTCAAGACCTACTACGCTGACGCTGACGGAGACGGCGAAGGGGACGTCTCGGTCACCTCCCGCGCCTGCAGCCGCCCCTCGGGCTATATCGGCAACAAGCGGGACTGTGACGACAGCGACGCGGCGATCAGCACCGGCGCCGCCGAGGTCTGTGACGACGCCGACAACGACTGCGACACGGTCATCGACGAGGGCTTTGACGCCGACGGCGACAGCATCACCGACTGCAACGAGATCAGCTACACGGTGGTGTTCTACGGCACCGGCGATGACGACTGGGACGGCTACGTGGATGGGGTCTACGCCTTGGGTGACGGCGGCTGGAGCACCGTCGAGAGCGTCACGATGACCTTAGACTCCGGCGATCACACCCTCGCCGCCTATGTGTCGGATACGGGCGCCGCCATCGCCGGGTTCTTGGCGGCGGTGTCGATTGATGGAACCGTCACCTACGTCACCGGCGGCGCCGGGGACTGGCTCATGGTGGACAACACCACGGCGAGCGACTGGGCCGAGGTTGATTTTGACGACTCGTCGTGGACGACGCCGCTCCTGTGCGCGTCGAGCGATGTGTCGTCTCGTTGGGGCAGCGCCCCCGCGAGCTTACGCGGGCTCGGCGCCCAGTGGGTGTGGCACCAGAGCTGCACCGCTCTTGGAAACAGCTTCTACCGGCTAAACTTTAGCCTCCCCTAGGCCTGAGCCGTGGTATCTTGGGGTTTCACTCCGCAAGAAGATGGAGCCCCATGATGCCAAACGCCAAGATGGCCCTGCTGTTCTCCCTGTTCGCCCTCGCCGCCTGTAAAGACGCCAGCGACGACGTCTCCTCTGACTCTGTGCCGGTAGACGACTCCGGCCCCACGGAGGTGATCGACAACGACGGCGACGGCGTCCCCGCTGAGGAGGACTGCGACGACAACGACGCCGCGGTGAACCCCAGCGCGGCGGAGGCCTGCGACGGCCTCGACAACAACTGCGACGGCGCCATCGACGAGGGCGTAGGCACGGCCTGGTACGCCGACGCGGACGGCGACGGCTTCGGTGATGATGCCGCCGAGACCATCGCCTGTGAGCCCCCCGAGGGCGCGGTGGACGTCGGCGGAGACTGCGACGACGCCGACGCCGCGTACAACCCCGGCGCCGCCGAGACCGACTGCGCCGACCCCAACGACTACAACTGTGACGGATCCGTAGGGTACAACGACGGCGACGGCGACGGCTTCGCCGCCTGTGAGGAGTGTGACGACGGCGACGTCGCGGTGAACCCCAACGCTGAAGAGATCTGCGACGAGCGCGACAACAACTGCGACGGCAGCACCGATGAGGGCGTCACGAGCACCTTCTACCAAGATCGT
>JAKLKE010000246.1:6397-9006 GCA_023150775.1 Myxococcota bacterium | reverse complement strand
GTGGTGAAAGGGGTACCACACGGCCAGGGCGGGGTCCTGGGGGGCGTAGACCATCAGCGCCAGCGGCGGGCGGGCGTCGGCGTCGGCGATGAGCGGGATGAGCTCGTCGGCGTCTGGGGGCCCCTCGACGAGCACGGCGTCGGGATCGTATCGATCCAGCGCCGCGGCCAAGGCCCGGGCGCTGCCGGGGCCGTGGTGACGCACGCCAAAGACGCTCAGTCCCGGGGGCTCGCCGCGGTCGCTCATGGGCTAAACCAGCTCCATAAAGGCGCGGTAGAGGTCCATCCAGCCGTCGCGCTCCTTCACGACGGCGCGCAGGTACTCCTGAAACGCCACGGAGTCTTGCACCGGGTCGCGCAGAATCGCACCGGACACAGACGCGGCGAGGTCGGCGGCGCGCAGCTCGCCGTCGCCGTAGTACCCGGCCATCGCCATGCCGCTCACCAAAGACGAGATCATCTCAGCGGTGGACAGCGTGCCGCTGGGGCTCTTGAGCCGGGTGCGACCGTCTTCAGTGACGCCCCGGCGCAGCTCGCGGAAGATGGTCACCACCCGCTGAATCTCGGCCAGGGCCGGGGTGGCCGTGGGCAGCGCCAGGGCCGTCCCGATGGCGCGCACCCGCTGGGCGACGATGCGCACCTCCTCTTCGGCGTCTTCAGGCAGGGGCAGGATGACCGTGTTGAATCGCCGGGTGAGCGCCGCGGAGGGCTCGTTGACGCCGCGGTCGCGGTCGTTGGAGGTGGCGATGAGGTTAAAGCCTTGGCGAGCCTGGACCTCCACCCCCAGCTCCGCCACGGGCAGGGCCTTCTCGGAGAGCGCGGTGATGAGGCTGTCTTGAACCTCGCTGGGGATGCGGCTGAGCTCCTCGACCCGGGCGATTCGACCCAATTGCATCGCGCGCATGATGGGCGAGGGCACGATGGCGTCGGGGGTGGGGCCCTCGGCGAGCAGGCGGGCGTAGTTCCAGCCGTAACGAAGGGTGCTCTCGTCGGTGCCCGCGGTGCCCTGCACGATAAGGGTGGAGTCGCCGCAGATGGCGGCGGCGAGGTGCTCGGAGAGCCAGCTCTTGCCGGTGCCGGGCACACCCTGGAGG
This sequence comes from Myxococcota bacterium, assembly GCA_023150775.1. Classification (GTDB taxonomy): domain Bacteria; phylum Myxococcota_A; class UBA796; order UBA796; family CAJQPC01; genus JADKFE01. The sequence goes on along the minus strand of JAKLKE010000246.1, from coordinate 7,913 downwards.
AGCAGGGCGCGGTCGGTGGCCAAGGTGGCGACGGCGATCTCCACCAGTCGGGTGCGGCCGATGTATTTGGGGCTCACCTCAAAGCCGCCGGGCAGGCGGCCGCCCAAGATGTAGGCGCGCACGGCCCAAGGCGAGAGCGTCCAGCCCGGCGGGCGGGGGCGGTCGTCGAGGCGCGCGAGCACGGCGAGCTCTTCAGCGAAGGACTGCTCGGCGTGGTGGCGGAGGCTCGTCGCCAACGGCGCGGCGAGAGAGGCCGCGGCGGGGGAGGTCTGGGTTGGCTGGCTCACGGGAGCTCCTGGTGCAGCGCGCGGCGCCGCCGGATGGTGTCCTGAAACTGGTTGAGCATCAAGCGCCAGCGGCGCCCGACGAAGCGGTCGGAGAGGCGCACCTCGGCCTCGGTCAACAAGGAGGCGGGCAGGCCCAAGGCGGCGTCGTGGAGGTGAAGCTCCCACCACAGGAGGCCGGGGAGCTCGCGGCGGGTCTCTAGCTCGGCGAGGCTCTCTTTGAGGGCCATGAGCCACAGTCGGCCCAGACGTTCGCTCCAGGGCTTGGGCGTCGCCGCCAAGGCCGCGGCGAGCACGTTCGTGTCTTGGGCGGCGTGGGCCTGGAGCAGCTCGATGACCAGCGCCTCAAGCTCCGCCGGGGGCATCACCCGCAAGAGCTCCTCACGCCAGTGGGCGGCGCGGCCCCGAGAGAGCGCCGGGTGGTGCTCGTGCTGGCGCCACCAACGCCACAGCGGCAGGGCCCAGGCGCCCTCTTGATGGTTGAGGGTCGCCCGGCTCAGGCCCTCGGCGGCGGCGAAGTCGTCTGGTTTGAGCAGGTTGAGCAGGGCCTCGGCGCTGAGGTTGTGGCGCTGCGTCCACCGAGACGGCGGCACGCAGGCGAGGATCTGCGCCGCCCACCACGCCGGGGGCCCCAAGCCCAGCTCGCCGGGCTCGCTCACGCCGTCGCGGGACAACATTCGACTGTATTCATCTGGCGGGACGAGGAGCAGGCTGGCCGCGCCGCTCAACAGCCGGGCGATGCGGCCCTGGCCGGCGGGTTTGTATCGCAGGAGATCTTCAGCGCGGCCACGCATCCGCATCCCCAGGCGGGAGTGTGGCATTCGATGCAGACGTTGGGCGGCGGCGCGGCCCACCTGGGGGGCGCGGTCGTCCAAACAGAGCTCCAAGAAGGGCTCATCGGCCATGCTCAGGCCCTCGTCTAAGGCCGCGATCAGCCGCGCGCGGTGATCCGCCGTCTCTTGGGCCCAGAGATCCTTGAGCAGCGAGAGGCCCATGGCGGCGTCGTGGCGGCGGATGGCCCGCAGGGCGTGCAGGCGGGTGTCCGTCGCCTCCTCAAACAGACGGCGGCGCAGCTCCTCAAGGTCGGCGTCTTGGGACCGGCCCCAGGCGAAGGCCGGGTCTTGGGCGGCGAGCCAGCGGCCGCGCTCGCCTAAGATCGGCGTGATCAGGGCGCGGCGCTCGGGCTCGGTGACCGAGAGCGCGAGGGGCAAGAGCGCCGGGGGCAACACACG
>JAKLKE010000246.1:0-6387 GCA_023150775.1 Myxococcota bacterium | reverse complement strand
GCGGTCGCGGGCGCGCTGGCACAGCTCGGGGAGCAGCTCCGCCCCTTGCCCGGCCAGGGCCTCCTCCACCAGGCGGGCGACGCCGGGGGGCAAGATCGGGCAGGGATCGTCCGGGGCGGGCGCGGGCATCACCGCCGGAGGAAGTGGGGTGAACCCCGCTTTACGCCAGGCGCCCCAGGCCCCCGCCAAGAGCAAGAGGCGCCAGGGCGCGGCCTCGTCTCGGGACACGAGCGCGTCTACGGGGCTGCCGGTCTCGGCGGTGGAGGAGTCGGCGCCGATGAGCGCACGTCGCACAAACGGGTGCATCAGCCACCCACCACGGTCAAGGGCCCACCTTCGACAGCGCAGGCCAGGGGGCGCAGGGCCTCACCGTCCCACTCGCCGACGAGGCGCAGGGGGTGGCCGCCGGAGCGCGCGAGGAGCGCCCAGTGGTCACCGGAGGTGAGGGGCAGGCCGAAGCCGTCGGAGTCCGCCACCCGCCACCGGCGGTCGAAACGTGCTGGGGTGACGCGCTGCAGGTGCATCGGCTGGCGCTCCAAGAGCGGCTGGGCGCCCCAGGCCGTCGCCGCGCGCTCCAAGGCGGCCTCGATAGACGCGTCTCCCTCAGGCAGACCCCGCACAGTCTCCGGCTCGCCGAGGCGCTCGCCGAGGGCCGCGCGCTGGGGAAAAGGGGAGGGGTAATAATGCAGCGCCGCGTGTAACGACTCGCCCACCTGCAGCGGCAGGGGCTCTAAGCTGCGCTGCTCGGGGCAGAAGTGCAGCCAGAGCGCGAAGCGTCCGGTCGCTTGACCGTAGAGCCAGGCCCGGCGCACCTTGAGCGCGCCGCCGGGGGCGGTGTCGGTGGCGGCGCCCAAAAGGAGCCAGCGATCGACCACCGCCGGGGACTCACGCAGGAGATCCGCCGTGCGGGTGGTCCAGCCGATGAGGCCCCGCAGCTCGTCTTGGTTGGGCTCGGGCAGGCGCGAGATTCGGGAGTACCCCTCGACGATGAGCGCCAGCCGACCCAGCTCCAACAGCGCGCGCTCGGGCCAGTCGTCTGAGGCGTCGATGAGCTCGGCGAGGCGGTGCACTCGGCCGGTGAGCCCCGAGGCCTGGGCGTCGGAGAGCCGCGCGGCGAGGCCGGTGAGATCGGCGTCTCCGCTCGTCTCCAAGCTGACGAGCCCGCTCCGGGCGCGGTCGCAGAGCCAGAGCTTTAGGGCGTCGAGACCCGCGGACACCTTCTTCTCACGCTCGGCGACGCGGCGCTGCCGGGCCTTCTCATCGACGGGGCGCTCGGCGTCCGCGCCGCGCTGCCGGGCTTTGCGGCGGCGCTGCCACTCGGTCACGTCTTCAGGCGCCGGGCGCTCCCGAATGAGGTCGGGGGTCTCGGCGGCGAGGAGCTGGAGCGCGATGAGGTGATGGCAGGGGCGCTTGGGGATCGAGCAGCCGCAGCGCCCCGCGCCGTCGCCGAGATCCACCATCACCCAGAACGGCTCCTCGGCCTGAAAGCAGCCCCAGAGGTTCCCGGCGTCGCGCCCGAGCTGGTCCCACAGCCCCGCCCGGGCCGTGCGACGCGCGGCGACCTGGGTGGAGCGGTCGGGCGCCTGGGCGAGCAGCTCCTCGGGGGTAGACATCGCGGCTCCACAGGGACCCTCGAACCTATCCCATTCGAAGAAGACGCGCCGCACCGGGTCGACCGCCCCGCCCACTTCCGGCTATGCTGGTGAATCTCCCGCCCCGCAGAGGTCCTATGCGCCGCCGCGTCCTCACTCCGCCAAGCGTGCTCCTCGTCTTCGCCACCTTCAGCGCGTGTAAAGGTGGCGAGACCGAGCTCGTCACCGCCGCCCCCGCGCGGCTCACCCTCGCCGCCGACTGGGTCGAGCTGGGGGAGGTCGCCATCGGCGAGACGGGCACCGGCACCCTCACCCTACGCAACGAGGGCGGCGTGCCCCTCGGCATCGGCGCGATCACCGTCGATGACGACGCCAGCGCGGGCTTCGCCGTCTCTTGGGAGCTCGCCGACGCGCGCTGCGACGGCGACGGCCGCGTGGCCGAGTACGCGGATGAGGTGCGCCTCACCCTCGACCCCGGCTGCGCCTTGCCCATCACCGTGAGCCTCAGCCCCACCACCCGGGGCGACTTCTACGCGGCGATCAAGATCCCCACCGTCGGCGACACCGCAGACACGCCCGCCTTTTATGCCGACCCGCTCCACTCCGTCGAGCAAGGCTACGTCCACGCCACGGCCCTAGACGGCTATGGTCGCCTGCTCATCTTGGGGGGCCTCCTCGACTTCGCCCCGGTGGCGTTGGGCGAAGAGCAGTGGTCTCGGCTCACCGTCAGAAACCAGGGCGACAGCGCGCTCACCTTCGACGGCTACACCACCATCGGCGACGACTGCGCGGCGTTTGAGATCGGCGAAGGTTTAGAGGCCGGCGAGCGCATCGACGCGGGCGAAGAGGCGCTCTTGGACATCGCCTTCACGCCTCTGGAGTACCGCGAGCACGTCTGCGCGCTGACCGTCTTCTCCGACGATCCCGTCGATGGCACCCAGAGCATCACCCTGCGCGCGCTCTCGACCTGCGCGGTGGCCGAGGGCCCCAGCGTGAAGGTGCTCGGCCCCGACACGGGCTCCATCGTCACCGCGTCCAAGGGCCTCAACCTCAACCTGCGCGTCACCCATGAGCACCAAGACCCGAGCACGCTCACCTGCCTCGTCAAGAGCGGCGCCGACAACCTGAACACCGTCGCCGCCTGCTCCCCGCCGTCGAGCGAGGCCGCCTTCGAGGTGGCGATCCCCGTCTCCAAGCTCGAAGACGGCCCTGACACCCTCGTGGTGGAGGTCTACGATCTCTGCGGGCGTATGGCGAGCGGCAGCCTGCCCATCGCCGTCAACAGCGCCGACTCCGACGACGACGACGGCGACGGCTGGGGCGAGTCCAGCGGCGACTGTGACGACAACAGCGACGCCGTGTACCCCTTCGCCGCCGAGGCCCAAGACGGCCTCGACAACGACTGTGACGGCAGCAAAGACGACGGCACCGACGCCTGGGACGACGACGACGACGGCTTCTCCGAAGACGACGGCGACTGCGACGACAACAACAACAAGACCTTCCCCGGCGCGGCCGAGCCCGCGGACGGCCTCGACAACGACTGCGACGGCGAGCCCGACGAGGGCACCCTGCGCGCGGACGACGACGAGGACGGCTTCTCTGAAGAGGAGGGCGACTGCAACGACCTCGACCCGTCCGTGGCCCCCGGCGCCGCGGAGCTCTGTGACGGCCTCGACCAAGACTGTGACGACCTCGCCGACAACGATCTCCTCTGCGGCGTCGACGCGCCGTGGATCCTCGGCGATGTGGATCTCAGCCAGACGGCCTGTGAGCTCGGCGACGAGATCACCGCCACGGCCTGGGCGATCGACCCCCAAGGCACAGAGATCACCTACGCCTGGAACCTCGCCGCCGGGCTCAGCGCCGACAGCTTGAGCATGTCGAGCCTCACCCTGTCTTGCCCCTCGACCTTGCCCGCGAGCGCCGGAGATTTTCAGGGCTATGTCATGAGCGTGGTCACCGCCGACCCCGAAGGTCACCAGAGCTTCGCGTTCGGAGAGGTGATGGTGTGGCAAACTGGCGCTCTGTACCAGGATGTTGTGCTCTCTGGAGCCGACACCGCCGCGCCCTGAGGTGACCATGTCCCGCCCGCCGCGCTTCATCGCGCCCCTCCTCGCCACCCTGCTGCTCTCGGGCTGCGCCGGAGACAAAGCCGCCGACGCCGGCGTCGTCACCGACGACACCGGCGGGGGGGCGGACGACACCGCCGACAGCGAGGAGCCCGTCGTGCTCAAAGGCGACGGCTTCGGGCTGTACAGCGCCACAGGCAAGATGATGGCCTGGCACAACATCGACTACGTCATCGACACCACCGCCGACGCCTCCCAGACCGTCGGCGACGCCACGGCGTTCACGGCCCTGGCCGACTTTGACGGCGACGGCCTGGAGGACCTCTGGCAGGTCCCCGCCGAGAGCGCGACGATCACGGTGTACATGGCGAACGGCGCGGGCTGGACCGACCCGCCCGACTTTGAGATCGTGACCGACCTCTCGAAGACGCTCAACTGGTTCACCGGCGACTTCAACGGCGACTCGCTGGACGACGTCGGCCAGATCAACACCAACAACGGCCGCCTGCTCGTGTACCCCAACGCCGTCGGCTACTTCGACCCCGACGCCAAGGTGCCCAGCGACGCGCCCTTTGACCTGCGTGCCCAGCTCTTCACCGGGGATCTCGACGGCGACGGCGCCGATGAGCTGGCGTCATTGCTCGACGGGGTGATCTCCGTGTGGGACATGGACGACGGCGCCTTGGTGGAGCCGGCCTTGTTTGAGGTGACCGTGCCCGGGGCGGTGCTCGCCGCCGTGGCCCTGGACATCAACGACGACGGCTTCGCGGAGCTGGGCATCTGGACGGGGAGCACGCTCACGCTCTACCCCAACCAGGCTGGCGCCGGCTTTGACCTCAACACCCCGACGTCGATCCTCTTCGGCCAGTCCGGCACACCCTTCGCGGGCGGCTTTAACTAGCGGGGCTTGTCGCATTCAACGAATTAATGCGACACCAAAGGCCAGTACGCCTGTAGCATAAAATCCGGCGAGTTCTCGGCGGTGTGACAGGCGACGCAGGCGGCCTCGGTGACGGGGAGCTCGCCATAGCCCGGCGCGCTGGGCTGGCTGAGGTGATCACTCGCCGGGCCGTGGCAGGCCTCACAGCCGAGGTGCTTGAGGTCGGGGGTCTGTCGCAGGTTGACGAAGCCGCCGGGGTGGCCGAAGCCCGTGGTGTGACAGGGGATACAGCTCGGATCGTAGCCCCGCTGGTGCTCGTTGAGCGTGTCCCAGGCCGTGGCGTGGGCGGTGCTCGCCCAGACGGCGCTGGCTTGGGGGTGGCAGTCGGCGCAGGCGGCGGCGCCGACGTATCGCGCCGTGGCCCGGCTCACGCCGCCAAAGCTGGGCAGAGGGGAGGCGCCGGGGTGAGGCTGCGGGCCGCCGCGTGGATCGTTCACCCAGGCCGCCGCCGTGTTCACCGCGCTCGGCAGGTTGGTCGGGGCGTCGGTCGCCGAGGGCGGGCGGGCGCAGGCGCCGAGCAGGAGGAGCGTGAGCGCGCTCACTCCGGCGCCGCCTCGCCCCCGAAGGCGAGCTTCTGCGCGGCCTCGATCTCGTCTCGGGCCTGGGTCACGAGCGCGGCGAGGCGAGGGGAGTCGGGGATCTCCGGGTCGAGGTCGATCTTTCGATCGACGACCAGCTCGACGCCGCCGCCGTCTTCAGCGGTCAGGCGCAGCTCCCCGAGGCGCATGGTCTGGTTGTGGCTGCGCACCCACAGGGCCTCGCCGACACGCTCGGGGGCATAAAACGCCTGGTGCATGTTGGTGTCGATGACCACGTCGAGCTCGGGCACGGCCAAGGCGACCTGCCGGGCGACGTCGGTGGCCTGATAGGCGAGGAGCACGAGCACGTCTACCTGCGGCGCCAGCTCACGCAGGGCCTCCACGGCGGGCTCTTGGGGGTAGAGCACCTGATGGTCGGGGCTCAAGGTGAGGGTGAAGCCTTGGCTGGTGATGCCGGTGACGCCGATCCGCAGGCCGTCCGACTCAAGGATCACCCAACGTTTGGGGCCCTTGGCGCCGGGGGCGGTGACGATGTTCGCCGAGACGGCCCAGTCGGGGAGGGCGTCGAGGCGGATGAGGCCGGGGAGGTCGTGAACGCCGACGTTCGCCGCCCCGACCCCGACGGCGTCCAGCGCGCTCACCATCCAGCGGTTCATCACCGGCACGTCAGGGCGGGTGAGGCCGTCAAAACCCGACGGGTCCTCCAGCCAGTAGCCGCCGTGCAGCAGCAGATCGCCTTGGCCGGGGTTCGCCGCGCGGCTGGCCTGGAGGTAGCTGTCCATGCGGGTGATCGAGCCGCGGGGGCGTTTGGGGCAGCCGCAGGTCTCTAAGCTGCCCCGGTGCTCTCCGGCGTAAAACAGCACGAGCTCGGCCTTGGCGGTGGACACCCGGCTCTCGACGGGGCCGCTCACGGCGAGCTCCGCGCCGGAGCTCGGCGCGCTGGCGGCGGCGGGCGGCGGGGGGGAGCGGGTGGCGCAGGCGAGGACGAAGAGCGGGCCGAGGGCGATCATGCCCAGCACTATACCCCCGGCCAAGGCCGCTCCGGTAGCGGCCATCGTGTCACGAAGGATAGGGGAGGGCCGATGGTGACCTTCCTCCCAACACTTCGCCGCGCCGCGCCGTGGGTGGCCTTGGTCTTGGCCACGGCGCTGCACGTCCGGGGCCTCGTCGTAGAGGACTGGCCCACGGTGAAGCGGGAGCGCCACGCCCGCGACTTCGCGTCGTACCACTACGCCGTGCACGCC
>JAKLKE010000245.1 GCA_023150775.1 Myxococcota bacterium | reverse complement strand
GCATCGACCCCTCGGACAGCCTCGACGCCGAGACCTACTACGCCGACGACGACGGCGACGGCTTCGGGGACCCCGACGCCGAGGTGAAGGGCTGCTCCACCCCGGCCGGCGCCACTGAAGACAACAACGACTGCGACGACGGCGACGTCTTGGTGAACCCCGACGCGCTGGAGATCTGTGATGGTGGCGTCGACAACGACTGTGACGGCGCCGCCGACGGCGTTGACGCCTGGTGGGACGAGGCCTGGGCCTACCGTGTGCCCCTGCGCCTGACCGCCCCCACGAGCGACAGCGAGAGCCCGCCCGTGGCGGTCACCATCGACTTCGCCGCCGCCCTGGCGGCCTTGGGCGTGAGCGGCGCCGTGGACGAGGGCTCGATCCGCGTCGTGCGCCAAGACTGCGGGCTCGGCCAGCCCACGCTCACGAGCCAGTTTGAGGACGGCGTCGCCGGGCTGTTTGACGGCGTCAACCACGAAGACGACCCCAACGACGACCGGGGCGACGTGATCTGGCTCTTTGACGAGGACGGCGACTACACGAGCTTAGAGACCGTGAGCGCCGGCGAGACGGCGGACTTCGCCATCTACTTTGACACCTCGGGCGGCGCCGCATCGAGCGCCTCAAGCCTCGTGAGCAGCGCGACGAGCCTCGCCAACAACCGCTCGGCGGCGAGCTTCTCCACCGCGGACGGCGGCCTGATGAGCGGGATCACCAGCGGCGCGAGCCCCAGCCTCATGTCCCAGACCGACTCCTGCTGCGGAAACGGCGTGTACTTCGGCGGCACCTGGAGCAACACGCCGATGTACACGACGGGCACAACCACGGTCACCCTCGACGGCCCCGTGGTGGCGATGATCACCGCGTTCACCGCGGCCTCGACGATGAACGTCACGAACTGGTACTGGATGATCGACGGTCGCCCCGAGCTGTGGAACAAGACCCTCCACGAGACGAACGCCAGCACCACGCTCAACCACGCGTCTCACTTCACCTCGGGCATTCGGCCTTGGGAGAGCGTGCAGCCGAACATTGGCGCGGGCACATTCACCACAGACACCGCCGAGACGCTCTACGCCGACAGCTCCAACGGGACCTGGGGCATCAGCTTCGGGTATCGCTGGGCGCCCCTCTACGTCCTCAGCGGCATCAGCCTGTACAACCCCTACCTCATCACCTACGCCAACGACTACGCCGACACCAGCGCCGCCTCCAGCGTCACCGTGCCCGCCGGGACCGTGCTGCTTGACCACACGGTCATGTTTGTGCTGCCCCACGCCGGGAGCTTCGGCGACGTCGACGACGAGGTGTTCGCGCTCATGGAGGGCGTGAGCGTCAGCGAGGGCAGCCCCGAGGCCTGGTGAGGGCCGGGCTCAGTCGCCCCGGGCGAGCATCACCCCGTCGATGAGCACGGCGACGGGCTCGTACCACACCCCAGCGGCCTGGGGCTCAGCGCGCCAGAGGGTGAGGTCGGCGACGGCGCCGTCACCGATCTCCCCACCCTCGCCGCGCCCCAAGGCCGCGTAGGTGGCGCTGGTGAAGGCCGTGATCGTCTCGTCTACGCTGAGGCGGTGCTCCGGTCGCCAGCCGCCGGGCGGGGCGCCGTCGAGGCTCATCCGGGTGGTCGCCGACCACAGACCGTAGCTCGGAGAGACGTTCTCGACGGGGAAGTCGGAGCCGAACGCCAGCACGACGCCCAGGTCTAGGGGCGCCCGCCAGGCGTAGCTCCAGTCCACACGCTCGGGGCCCAGACGCGCCTCGGCCCAGGGCATGTCCGAGGTGGCGTGGGTGGGCTGCATCGAGGCGACGACGTTGTGGGTCTTGAGCAAAGCCCAGTCCTCGGGCCGCACCACCTGGGCGTGCTCTAGGCGCAGCGGCACGGCGGCGGCGCCGGGCAAGGCGTCTCGGGCCTGGGCGAAGGCGGCGAGGGTGTCGCTCACCGCGGCGTCACCGATGGCGTGTACGGCCACCTGGGCGCCTTTGGACAAGGCGCGGCGCGTCACGGCGCCGATCTCGTCTTGGCGGGTGAGCGTGAGGCCGAGGTTCTTGGGATCATCGGCGTAGGGGGTGGAGAGGTGCGCCCCCCGGGAGCCCAAGGCGCCGTCAGCGACGAGCTTGACGCCGACGACCTCCAGACGACGCCCCCGCCACGGCCCCTCGGCGTACAGTCGTTTGGCGGCGGCGCTCTCGGGCGTGAGGTAGACCCAGACGCGGATGGGCAGCTCGCCCGCGTCGTCGAGGGCGGTGTAGGCGGCGAGCAGCGCGTCGTCTACGCCCATGTCATGAACGCCGACGAGGCCCTCGTGCGCCGCGAGCAGGAGCGCGCCGCGAAGGCGCCGAGCGCGCTCTTCAGCGCTGGGCTCGGGGGTGGGCACGAGCTCCATGGCGCCGGGAGGGTCTGGGGTGTCTTTGGTGATCTTCGCCGCGCGCAGGGCCGCGCTGTTCAGCCAGAGCGCGTGGCCGTCGACGCGCCGCAGGGCCGCGGGGCGATCTCCGGTGACGGCGTCGAGATCCGCGGCGCTGGGGAAGCCCCCGGCGGGCGCGTCGGACCAGTCGTTCTGATCCCAACCCCGGCCCAAGAGCCACTCCCCGGCGGGCAGGCTCACCCCGGCCACGCGGCGGACGACCTCGGCCAAGGAGCCCGCGCCGGTGAGGTCGAGCTCGGCGAGCCAGTCGCCGAGGCCGCCGGGATGGGCGTGGGCGTCGATAAAGCCAGGGGTGATCAGGTCTACGCGCAGAAGCTCACCTTGGGGCGGGGCCTCGGCGGCGAGCTCGAACAGGCGCCCCTCGCGCACCACGAGTCGCCGCGCCGCGCCGCCGGGGCTCGTCGGCCCCTCGACGGTGAAGGGAGCGAGGCTCAGCCCAGAGCTGGCCTCGGGCGCGCTCGGAGCGCGACAAGCGAGCAGGAATATCAGGTGAAACGTCACAGCTCTTGCTCCTGATGCCATTGATCGGCAATCTATCCCTCCAACCGATCAGAGGCCGACATGTCGCTGCCGCCCGGATGCACTCAGCCAATGGCCGTTCAGACCGCGCGCTGGATGGCGCGGCCGACGACCTTTCTGCGGGAGTGCCACGATCGTTTCGGCGACGACTTCTCGGTGAACATGGCCATCTTCGGCAAGGCCGTGTTCGTCAGCGACCCGGAGAACATCAAGGCGGTCTTCACCGCGAGCCCCGAGGCCCTGGGGCCCGGCACCGGCAACGCCATGCTGATGCCGCTTTTGGGCCGCCACTCGTTGATCTTGCTCGACCGCCAGCCCCACCGCCGCGAGCGCCGCCTGCTCACGCCGCCGTTTCATGGCGAACGAATGCGGGCCTACGCCCAGGTGATTCACGAGTCCACCGAGGCGACCTGCGCCGCCTGGCCCCTCGGCCGGGCGCTCAACCTCACCCCGGAGCTGCAGAACATCTCCCTGGACGTCATCCTCAGCGCGGTGTTCGGCGTGGCCGATCTCGCCCGCCGCGCTGCGGCCCGGCGCCCGGTGGTGGCGCTCTTGGAGGGCCTCAACCCCCTCACCCTCTACGTCCCCTTTCTGCAGCAGAGCTTCGGGCCTTGGGCGAAGACGATGGCCGAGCGCCGCGCCGTGCACGCCTTGGTGGACGAGGAGATCCGCGACCGCCGCGAGCGTGGCCTCGACGGGCGCAGCGACATCCTCTCCTTGATGATGGCCGCCCGCTACGAAGACGGCGCGGCGATGAGCGACGAGGCCCTGCGCGACGAGATGATGACCATGCTCATCGCCGGGCACGAGACCTCCACCACCAGCCTGAGCTGGGCGGTGTGGGAGCTCATGGACAACCCAGACGCCGCCGAGCGCCTCAGCGCCGAGCTCGACGCCTTGGGCCCCGACGCCGGCCCCGAGGCCCTGGAGCGCCTGCCTTACCTCGACGCCATCTGCCGCGAGACCTTACGCCTGCACCCCGTCTTGCCCCTGGTGAGCCGCATCACCCGGGCGGAGCTGCCCTTGCGGGGCTTCACCGTCCCGGCGAACGTCGGCGTGTTCCCGTGCATCTGGCTCGCCCATCGCCGCGAGGAGGTGTTCCCCGAGCCCGAACGTTTCCGCCCCGAGCGGTTTTTGGAGCGCAGCTACTCACCCTTTGAGTGGCTGCCCTTCGGCGGCGGCGCCCGGCGCTGCGTCGGCATGGCCTTCGCGCTCTACGAGATGAAGCTCGTGCTCGGCGCGCTCTTCCGCCGCTTCCGCTTCATGAAGGCCGACGACAAGACGCCCCAGACCCGGCGCAAACACATCACCATCGCCCCCAGCGGCGGGGTTCGTGCGGTGCTCTCCGCCCGGGGAGGCGCCGATGTTTGAGCGCGAGCTCAAGCGGATCTGCGAGGAGTTCAAGCTCCCCGACGCCGCCCGGGAGGAGCTGAGCCGGCTCTTTCAGCGCGCCCAGCGGGCCGACTCCAACGCCACGATCCCCGATCTCATCAGCGGCCAGTTCACCCTGCCGCCGGGCTCGACGCTCATGCCCACCCGAGGCGGCGGCGTCGCCAGCACCTCGGGGCACCCGCCGTCCCTCTCCGGCGGGGTCCCGACGCCCATCACGGCCACGCCACGCGCCGACGTTCGCCGCATCGCCCGCTACGAAGACCACGGCGTCATCGGCTCGGGCGGCATGGGCACGGTGCATCGTGTCTACGACACTCTGCTAAACCGCAGCCTCGCGCTCAAGGTGATTCACGAGCACATCAGCGGCTCTCTGCGCGAGCTCGCGCGTTTTGTGGAGGAGGCGCAGATCTCCGCCCAGCTCCGCCACCCGTCCATCGTGCCGGTGTACGAGCTCGGCCACCTCGACGACGGGCGTCTGTACTTCACGATGGAGGAGGTGCGCGGTGAGACGCTCTCCAAGGCCATCCGTGAGGTGCACCGCGCCTCCGCCGGGGGCCCCTGGCGCCCGAGCGTGAGCGGCTGGACCTTTCGTAAGCTCATCGAGGCCTTTCGCCGTCTGTGTGAGGGCGTGGCCTACGCCCACAGCCGAGGCGTGATTCACCGCGATCTCAAGCCCTCAAACGTCATGCTCGGGCAGTTCGGCGAGGTGCGTGTGCTCGACTGGGGCCTCGCTACCCTACGCACCACGGCCAACTGGACCGACAGCCTCGGCGACTTTGACCCCGTCATCGTCGAGCGTGGCCAAGGGGAGAGCCACACCTTAGACGGCCGCGTGGCGGGCACCCCAGCGTACATGGCCCCGGAGCAGGCCGCCGGAGACCTCGCCGCCATCGGACCCGCCACAGACATCTACTGTCTGGGCGCGATTCTGTACACGATCCTCTCTGGCCGCGCGCCGTACTCTGGCGGTGACGGCGGCTCTGTGGTGAATGCTGTGCTCGCCGGGCCGCCGCTGCCCCCGGATCGGGACTCGGTGTTCCAGGCCCACGCCGCCGCCAACCACGGCGCCCAAGGCGAGGGCCAGCCCGAGCTGCGCGAGGACCCTTACGTCCCCTCTGTGCTGCGTGAGATCTGCACCGTCGCGATGTCTCGTGCGCCCGAGGACCGCCCCCGGGACGCTCTCGTGCTCGCCGCGCAGATCGGCGACTGGTTAGAGGGCCTGCGCCGCCAAGATCAGGCCGAGCAGTTCTTGAGAGAGGCCGACGGGCTCATGCCAGAGCTGCATCAGCTCTTCGCGCGCTCGGCGCGCCTACGGGACGAGGCCGAGCGCCTGCTCGCCGACGTGAACCCCGAGGACGCCGTCGAGCACAAGCTCCCCGCCTGGGAGCGTGTCGAGGAGGCCGAGAGCCTGGAGCTCGCGGCCCGGGCCCGTGAGGCGAAGCTGCAGCGGGTGCTCCAGGCGGCCATCACCTACGCCCCCGACCACCCCGAGGCCCATCGCCGCCTCGCGCGACTGTATCGCCAGCGCCACGTCGAGGCCGAGGCCCGGCGAGATCGTAACGCCGCCGCCCAGTGGGAGGTGCTGCTCCGCAGCCACCACACCGGGGAGCACGAGGCCTACCTGCGCGGCGACGGCGCGGTGACCCTGTTCACCGACCCCCCCGGCGCCGAGGCCCTGCTCTACCGATATGAGCCGTTCCAGCGGCGGTATCGGGCGAAGTTTGTGCAGGCCCTCGGCCAGACGCCGATCATCGACGCGCCTTTGCCCATGGGCTCTTACCTCATCGTCCTGCGCGCGCCGGGCCGGGCGGAGGTGCGGTATCCAGTACGAATTCGCCGCGGAGAGCGGTGGACGGGCGTGCCCCCCGGCGAGGGCGAGCCGCTGCCGATCACCCTGCCGCCCCTCGGCGCCCTCGGCCCCGACGACTGTTATATCCCCGCGGGCTGGTTCACCTGCGGCGGCGATCCCCTCGCCGAGGGCAGCCTGCCCGAGCGTCAGGTGTGGCTCGACGGCCTCGTGATGCGGCGGTTCCCGGTCACCAACGGCGAGTTCATTCAGTTCCTCAACACCCTGCTCGACGAAGGAGACGAAGAGTCCGCCTTGCGGTACCAGCCGCGGTTTGAGGGCCACGCGCTGCACGACCGTGGCCCAGACGGTCGATTTATGATCCGTGAGGGCCATCGCAGCTACCCGATGACCGCCGAGATGCCCGCGATCATGGTGGGCTGGCAGGCCGCCCGGGCCTTCGCCGCCTACGAGCAGCGACGCACAGGCCAGGCCTGGACCTTGCCCGGCGATCTGGAGTGGGAGAAGGCCGCCCGGGGCGTCGATGGCCGCCGCCTGCCGTGGGGAGACACCCTCGACCCCACCTTCTGCAACATGCGCGACTCCCGGCCGTCTCACCCCTTCCCGACGCCCGTAGACTCTTTCCCCGTCGACGAGAGCCCCTACGGCGTGCGTGGCCTCGCGGGCAACATCATGGACTGGTGCCGCGACCCCTTCCGCACCGGCGGCCCGCCTTTGGAGCGTGGCCGGGTGACCGAGCGCTGGGAGGCGCAGATTCGTGAGCTGGCCGAGCCCAAGGCCGCCCGGGTGGTGCGCGGCGGCCACTGGTACGGTGTGGGCCAGATCGGCCTCGCCGCCCACCGCTACCGCCTAGAGCCCTCGTTCACCGGCTACCTCATCGGGATGCGCCTCGCGCGGCGGTTTTAGGCTGAACTAGTCTGCCGAACTAGTCCAGCGCCGCCCGAATCGCCGCGAGCAGCCGCGCCGGCCCTTCTGGCGCGTGCTCAAAATAGAGCGCGGGCTCGACGAGCTCCAGCTCATTGAGCCACCACCGCCCCTCCGGCGACTGTAACAGATCAACCCGGGCGTAGACCAAAGGCGCGGTGAGACCAAACGCCCGCCCCGCCGCCGCCAAGCAGCGCTCAGCAAAGTCTCGCTCGGCGACGCTCGTGTCATACGACCGGTATTGACCGCCCCAGTTGACCTGAACGCGGAAGTCTCCGGCGGGGGGCCGCTTACAGACCGCGTGAGAGAACTGGCCGCCAAAATACACCAAGGACAGCTCTCCGGCCGACTCCACACGGTGAAGGTAAGGCTGGACCAAGGCGCCTTCAGCGACGGGGTACTGACGTAAATACTGAACGGCGGCGGCGCGGCTCTGCGGGTCGTCCTCGATGCGTAGGGTGTGGTCGCTGCCCGCGCCGACGACGGGCTTTAAGAAGGCCCGGCCCCAGCCCCGGGCGGCGAGGCGCGCGGGCAAGGTCTCGGCCTCGGCGGGGCTCAGCCACTCCGTGGGGATGATCTCCGCGCCTTCGGCGGCCACGGCGGCGAGGTAACGTTTGTTCGTGTTCCAGCTGAGCACTTCAGGGGGGTTGATGAGCCGGGTCTCGGCGCTGGCCCGCCGCGCCCAGGCCAAAAACTCGGGCAGGCGGGGGCAATAATCCCAGGTGGTGCGCACGATCGCCGCGTCAAACTCGCTCCAGCGCGCCGTTGGGTCATCCCAAGCGACAGACTCAAAGTCTTGGCCGACCTCACGCAGGTGTCGGAACAGGGGCGCGTCGTCCTCGACGGCGCGGGGGAGGCTCTGGCAGGTCACGAGCGCGAGGCGCATAGGATCTTCTCGGCGAGGGTGAGGAGGCGACGAGGGCTGCTATCCCCTCCGAGGACGGCGCGCACGGCGGCCCCGGAGCGGTTAAAGAGCCCGCACGGTACGACCCTCACCCCCTCGGAGGCCCGATGCTGCTCACGCTCCTGTGGCTCGCCTGCGACGCCGCGCCCCCTGAGGCGCCTCCCGCCCCGCCAAGCCGCCAAGCGCCCGAGGCCCCGCTCAAGCTCGTCGCGCTGAGCTTCCCCGCCCAGTGGCTCACCCAGCGCCTCGTGGGCGAAGGGGTGGTCGTCGAGCGCCTCTTGCCCGCCGGTGAAGATCCGCCCACCTATCAGCCGCCGCCCGAGCGTGTCGCCGCCCTTCAAGACGCCGATCTCATCGTCGGCAACGGCGCGGGCTACGAGGCCTGGCTCTCGACGGCGAGCCTGCCCGAGACGCGCCTCGTGCTCACCGCCGATGGCCTCGATCTCATCACCTTGCCCGAGACCCGACACAGACACGGCGCCGCCGGAGAGCACAGCCACGGCGGTTTAGACCCCCACACCTGGACGGATCCCCTGCTCCTCATTCAGCAGGCCGACGCCTTGGCCAGAGCGCTCCACCGCGCGCGGCCCGAGGGCGGCTGGGAGGAGCGCGCGACGGTGCTCAAGGGTGAGCTAGAGGCCCTTCATGTTGAGCTTCAGGCCGGGCTCAGCCCCCTCGCTGGGCGACGCATCGCCGCGAACCACCCCGCCTACAATTACCTCGCCCGGCGCTACGCCCTCGACCTCACCTCGTTTGATCTTGACCCGGAGACGCCGCCGAGCGCCGCGTCCCTCGCCGCGTTTGACGCATGGGCCGCGGGCCAGGCCGCGCCGATGTTGTGGTGGGAGGAGGCGCCCAGCGAGGCCGTGCGGGCGGCCTTCTCGCCGACCGTTCGCCATGTGGTGATCGATCCGCTGGAGCAGCCCCCCGAGGGCGGCGAGTACGACCTCTTGCGCGCGGCCCGAGGGAACCTCAGCGCGCTCTCCGGGCTGTGAGCGCCAGGGCGTTTTTCCCGATCCAGAATCGTCACTACAGCGGTGACCGTCGAGATTGATACGCTCAGCCCACGGCATAACCGCATCCTCTCGCCCAAGACTGGCATAGT
>JAKLKE010000244.1 GCA_023150775.1 Myxococcota bacterium | reverse complement strand
CGGCCAGGCCAAGGCCACGCCCAGGCCCCCGGTGGTCATGGCGTCTAAGAGCGGGTGGCTGACCACGACGACGGTACAAAGCGCGGCGAGGCGGAGGGCCTGATCGTGGCCCCGAAGGCGCGTGATGAGGCCGATCATCGCGCCCACCAGCACAGCGAAGGCGACGGAGTGGCTCGCGCCCCGGTGGCCAAAGGGGTCGGCGTAGGGGACACCGAAGGCGAAGGCGACGACGTCGGCGTCTGGCAGGAGCGAGAGCGCCGAGAAGCCGAGCATGGCCCCGGCGAGGCGTGAGGTGCTGGCCTCTGAGCCAGCCCAGAGGCGCCCGGCGGCGAGGCCGACGATGACGTGCCCGACGCTCGCCACGCCCCCTCAGGCCGCCCGGCGACGGCGGAGGAGCGCGAGGCCCACCACGACGAGGCCGCCCAGAGACGCCGCACCGCCGGTCACGACGCTGCAGCCGACGCTGCTCGACAAGGAGGCGGAGAAGTCATCGCCGTGCACGACCACGCTCGACTCCACACCGTCGCAGACGCCGTTGACTCGGCGCTCCAGGTCGGGGTTGTAGGTGTAGCCCAGGCGCTCTCCTTCGCCCATGATCGGCGCCCCGCTGAGGGTCCAGACGCAGCGTGAGCCAAAGATCGGCTCGCCGGCGGCGTCGGTGACCAGGGCGATCACGCTGAGCGGATCCCCAGACTCCGCCTCACCCTCGTCATCCCCTTTGAGGTGAACGCTGGCGACCTCGTAGGGCTCAACAAACTCCACGTCCAAGACGCCGACCTCAAGGCCGTTGATCTGGAGCTGAACCTGCTGGGCCCCGGCGGCTTCAGCGCTGAGGCTGATGTACTGGCGGTCGATGCCGAGGCTCGCCTCCGGGGCGCCCACGAGCACACCTTCACCGCTGAGCCCAGTCAGGGGCGCGAGGCCGTAGAGCCGCTCACCCTCGGCGAAGTACTGCACCTCGAAGGTGCCCTCTCCGCCGACGACCACCTGGGGCGCGGAGTCTACGCCGACCTCCAGGGGCTCCCCGGCCAGCTCATGCACCCGAGAGAGGTAACGCAGCGTGTCGGGGCGCTTCACCACCACCGACGCGGCGTCGCGCACGGCGCCCTCGTCGTCGAGCACCGTGATCTCCACCTCCCCCGGGGCCAAAGCGACGGCGTCGTAGCGGATGGCGTCGTCGTCGGTCTCTGGGTCGGGCGGCACGGCGACGAGGCTGAGCACGGCGGGGTCGGAGCTGACGATCTGCCAGGCGTCCATGTTGTCACGACGGCCCCGGCGGTCGGCGGTCAATACAAACGCCGCGCCCTCGACCAGCCGCGGCGCCAGCTCATCCACCCGTTTGGCCCCGACAAACTCCGTGACCACGTTGTCGGTGATCACGACGGGCTCGCCGCAGGCGGCGAGGGTGCTGAGGGCGCTGAGCAGGAGGACGTTTGGGAGAGCTCGCATACACGCTCCTTGTGGGTCACCCGAGCGCCCTGCAATCGTTGGGCCAGCCATGGGCTAAGCACCTCAGGATCCCCTGCTGATCGCCGTCATCGTCCGCCACCCCAAAAAGCCCGCCGCACGCCGCCGCCCCAGACCACGATCTCAATGTCGCGGTTTGCACACACGCCGACCCGCGGAGGTGCAACCGCGCCCGCGCCGGGCTAACACTGCGCTGGTTCACTCGGAGCGCCCGTGATTCAGGCCGTCACCTTCGACTTCTGGGACACCCTCGTCATCGACGACTCCGACGAGCCCGCCCGCGCCGCTCGGGGCCTGCCGACGAAGGTCGAGAGCCGCCGCCGGCTCTTCGTCGAGGAGGTGCTGCGGCACCAGCCCGGCGTGAGCCCCGGTCGCGCGGCCCAAGCCCTGCAACAAGCCTTGACCGCCTTTGGCCGTCAATGGAAGGTGGAGCACCGCACGCCCCCCGTCGCCGAGCGCCTTCGTGAGGCCCTCGCGCTCTTGGGCCTCGGCCCCACCCCGGGCTTTGACGCCTTGGTGGCCGCCTGGGAGGACATGGAGGTGGAGCTGCCGCCCACCTTGGCCCCCGGCGTCGCCGAGATGTTGCCCGCCTTGGCCGAGCGCGCCAAGATCGGCATCATCTCCGACACCATCGTGACCCCAGGCCGTGGCCTGCGCCGCATCTTGGCCGACTATGGCCTGCTCCAGCACTTCACGGCGCTCATCTTCTCCGACGAGCGTGGGGCCTCCAAGCCCTCCCCTGTCGTGTTTGAGCTCGCCGTCGCTGAGCTGGGCGTGCCCGCCGCCCACGTCGCTCACATCGGCGACCGTGAGCTGAACGACGTCGACGGCCCCCGTCGCGCCGGGATGCGCGGCGTCTTGTACACCGGCTGCGTCGATCGCCGCGTCCCCGGCACCCCGAGCGAGGCCGACGCGGTGTTGACCCACCACGACCAGCTCCTGACCCTCATCTCTACGCTCTGATCCCCGTTCGCCGAGGCCCCATGACCCTCACAGACACCCAGCGCGCCGCCCTGGCCACGCTCACCGCTCGTTTTGACGGCGCCTTCCCCCAGCGCACCGGGCAGTGGCGCCGGGTGGGTCGGGAGTCCGAGCACCCCGTCGTGTATCCGGACGGCAAAGCGGGCGACATCAACGAGCTCTGGCCGCTGTTGGCGGTGGGCGGCGATCTCAAGATCAAACGAGAGGGTGAGCTCATCGTCTCGATGGAGGGCGACGACTACGGCTACTGCGCTGAGGTCGGCCGGGGCACGATCGAGGTCATCCTGAGCCCGTCGGACGATCTGGTGGACTTAGAGCGCAAATACCTCGTCGCCATGGAGCGCCTCGTGCGCGCCGCCGACGCCAAGGGCCTGCGGGTCTTGGGCTACGGGATGCAGCCGGTTCAGGCGGGCACCGTGGAGTTTATGGCGCCGAAGCAGCGGTACGGCGCGATCTTAGAGGCCCTGGGCCCGATCTGGCTGTGGTTCACCCTCACCGCCAGCGACCAGGTGCACATCGACGTGAGCCGCGAGGAGTGGGTGCGCCTCACCAACTTGGGCAACCTGCTGTCGCCGGTGACCGTGGCGCTGTGCGCCAACTCCTCTGTGTTTGAGGGCAAGTTTCAGGGCATGGCCTCCTCCCGAGAGGGCCAGATGGGCCGCATCGGCGCCGCCGAGTTCCGCCACGGGATGCCCGTAGGCGCCGCCCAAGACGCCGCGGCCTATGTGCTGCAGCGCGCGGTGCAGCCGCTCCTGGTGCGCCGGGAGAACGGCGTCATCTTCCCCGGCCAAGGCAGCTTCTTGGACTACGTCGAGGCCGAGCGCCCCGACGACGACGCCTTGTGGGACGCCTTCTTGCTCCACGAGCATTACATCTGGAACAGCGCCCGGCCCCGCTCGGCCATCGGCACGATCGAGCTGCGCGCGGCCTGCCAGCAGCCCCCGGAGGAGCCCTTCGCCGCCGCCGCCCTGGGCCTGGCGATCATCGCCGCCGCCGACGAGCTGGAGGCGCTGCTCCTCGCGCGGTTGGGTGAAGATCCTTGGCCCAAGATGCGCGAGTGGCACCACGCCGCCGTGACCCAGGGCCTCGCCGCCGACGAGCCGACGCCGGGCCTGCTCGACGAGCTCCTGCGACTGTGTGAGGACGGCCTCCGCCGCCGTGGGCGCGGCGAAGAGCGTTACCTCAAGGCCCTGCGCCGCCGGGTGCAGCGCGCCGAGAACCCCGCGCAGGAGGCCGTGCGCCTGCTCGCCACGGGCGGCCCCGCCACCTTGGTCGAGCGCTTTGCCTGGCCGGTGCCCTAAGACGCCCCGCTAAACAAACGCTCGTCGCGCCTTTGGCGGGACGGGCGGCCCCCAGGGGATGCAGCCCGTCGAGCCCGAGAAGTCTTCGCCGAAGATGCACTCGTTCGCGGCGTCGGTGCCGGCGCCGTGCTCGGCCTCGCAGGCGGCCCGCAGCGCGTCACAGCACTCCGTGACCTCCTCGGAGGGCACGCTGTTGCAGTCGCCTTGGGCGCTGGTGTCGGCGACGCTGGTGTCGGTGACGTTGGTGTCGGCGGGGTCTGTGTCTACAGGCTGGCTGTCTTGGGTGTCGCCGCTGGTGTCGGTGATCACGGCCTGGGTGTCGTCGGTCTTGGCCTCGTCGCCGCCGACGCAGGCGGTCATGGCGAGCACGACGCTGGAGGCGGCGAGCAGGGCTTTGTGGCGGAGGAGGGCGCGGGAGATGGACATGGTCGTTCGCTCCTGTGGGTGAAGGGATCTCAGCGGTTGAAGACGGCTGCGGTCTCGGCCTTGGCCTCGTCCCAGGCGGCCTGGGCGTCGAGGCCCGCCTGGGTGAGCCCGGGGACGATCACGGTCTGGATGGTGTCGACGAAGAGGCTCCGGGCGAAGCCGCCGTCACACACCCCGGCCTGGCCGAGCTCGGGGCGGATCACACCGCCGCGCGGCAGGCGGGGCACCTCGTGCTGAACCTGGTGGGCGAAGGCGTCCACGAGGTAGCGGCTCGTGCGGGCCCGGGCGGCGGCGTCGAGGCGCGGCATCAACAGGCCCAGGCTGCGCCAGCCGAAGCGCGCGTGGCTCACCTCATCGGCGAGGATCTCGCCCAGAAGCGTCGCCAAGGGCCCGTCGTCAAGCTCGGCGTGCTCGGCGCGGATGATGCTCACGGCGATGGTCTCGGACATACAGCCGACGCTGATCACGTTCCGCACCGCGCCCTCGATGGGGGCGACCTCCTCATGCAAGGGCACCGGCTCCAGGGCAGGCAGGGGCGCGACGGGCACACCACCCAGAGCCAAGACCACCCCGGCGCACTGCTCGGCGTGGCGCAGCTCATCGGCGATGGCCTTGGGCAGCTCCGCCAGGGCCGCAGGCGGCGCCCCGGCGCGCATGAGGCTGTGCACGAGGCCGGCCCAGACCTGGGCGGAGATGTGCTCGTTCACCATGCGGCCGCGCCAGGTGCGGATCGCCATCTGGCGCTCGGGCTCGGAGAGCGGCGGCAAGGCCGAGAGGTCGGGCTGCTGCGCCTGGGCCTCGCGGCGGAGGTCGAGGAGGATCGGCGCGGGGGTCTCGGGGGTCGCGTCTTCGGTGCAGAAGGTCATCGTTCGCTCCTGGTGTGAGGCCATCGTAGCCGGGGGATCTCTCTTGAGAATCGGAATGTTCCGAACCCCATTGTTCGGATTCTCCGTATAATGGCGGCATGGATCACCAGTCCCTCCGCTGCTTCGTCGCCGCCGCCGAGACCGAGACCTTTCGTGTGGCCGCCGCCCGGGTGGCCCTGAGCCCGGCGGCGCTCTCCGACCGCATCGCCAGCTTAGAGGACCAGCTCGGCGTGACGCTGTTCAACCGCACCACCCGCCGCGTCACCATCACTGAAGCCGGCACACGCCTGCTGCCCCACGCACGAAAGCTCCTCGACGACGCCGCGCGCTGCAAGTCCGTGGCGCTGGGCGACACGAGCCCCCTGCCCTTCGCCTTGACCCTCGGCACCCGGGCGGAGCTGGGCCTGAGCTGGCTCTGCCCCGCCTTGGCCCCCTTGGAGGCCGAGCGCCCCGAGCGTGTGCTGCACCTGTACATGGCCGACTCCGGCGCGCTCCTCGATCGCCTGGAGCGCGGCGCCTTAGACGCCGTGGTGCTCAGCGCCCGGCTCACCCGCCCCCATCTAGAGACCGCCCTGCTCCACGAGGAGGCCTACGCGTTTGTCACCGCCACCGACGGCCCCCGGGCGGCGCAGGAGGCCCGAGACTTCACGCTCTTAGACGCCACCCCCGACCTGCCCCTGTTCAGCTACCTCCTCGACGCCCTGCCCGAGGGCCCGCCCTGGCGTTTTCGGGAGCATCGATACGTCGGCGGCATCTCGACGATCCGCCACCAGGTGCTCGCCGGTCGAGGGGTCGCGGTGCTGCCGCGCTACTTCATCCAGGACGATCTCAACGCCGGTCATCTGGTGGAGCTCCTGCCCAAACGCCCGCCCCGCAGCGACTGGTTTCGCGTCATCTGGCGGGCAGACCACCCCCGCGCCGACGAGCTCGTGCGCCTCGCGGCCTCCTTACGCGCCTGGCCCCTGCGCTGAGCCGCCGAGCGCGCTACGCTTCCGCCCATGACCAGCCCCCTCGACACCGCCCTCCGTGGCCACACCCGCGCGCTCCTCACCCTCTGGCGCCCGAACCGCAAGGGCCCCCCCGACCGCCTCACCCACGACGAGCTCCGCGAGGTGGCCCAGGCCGTCAAGCGCCTCTCCGCTGGGCTGAGCGGCGAGCGTAACAAAGCCGGCCGCGACTACCTGGGCACTGAAGACGGCCGCACGGCTTACCTCCTGCACTTCTGGCCCGTGAGCTACGCCCAGACCCGCGCCGCCCTAAAGCTCGCCGGGCTCACCCCACCCCCGGGCGGCGGCCGGGTGTTAGAGCTCGGCGCGGGCCCCGGCCCCGGCGCGATGGGGCTTCTGGACGAGGGCTGGGGTGAGCTTCATTGTGGTGACCGCAACGCCGAGGCCCTGCAGAGCCTCCAGACCCTCACCCGCGACCGCGCACAGACCTTCGTGTGGGATGGCGAGTCCCCCGACGCCGCCTTGCCCCCCGGCGCGTTTGATCTCCTCTTCGCCAGCCATGTGCTCAGCGAGCTGTGGAAACGCGCCCCCGACCGTGTGGAGCGCCGCCTCGATCTGCTACAGTCATTGACCCGCCGCCTCAGCCCCGGCGGCCAGCTCCTCCTGATCGAGCCCGCGACCCACCTGCTCAACGCCGAGCTGCTCGCCCTGCGCGACGCCGTGGCCGCCGCGGGCTTGTTCATCACCGCGCCCTGTGTGCCCCAAGGCCCCTGCCCCGCCCGCGCCGAGGGGGTGGCCTGCCACGCCGCGACCCGCTGGACCCCTCCGCCGCTCACCGAGCAGCTCACCCGCGCCGCCTTCATCAGCAAAGAGGCCCCGGCCTTCTCGTATCTGTGTCTGTCCGCCGAGGCGCCCGCCGCCGGGCCGCCAGCCGGCGCGCTGCGGGTGATCTCCGAGCGGCTGACAAACAAAGCCGGGCGCGAGCGGGTGGTGACCTGCGGTGCTGAGGGCAAACAGTCGCTCTCGGCGCCGCCGGGCCAAGGCGAGACGTGGCGAGGGCTGTGGCGGGGCCTCAGCCGAGGGGACGGCGTCGTGGTGGAGGGCGCCGAGCGCCGGGAGACCGGCCTGGGCCTGACGGCGGGGAGCGTGGTGACGGGGTGGCGGTGAGGTGGGGCCTACGGGGTGATTGTCCACCATTCTAAGGCCTCGGGGGTGCTCACCAGGGCGGTTGTGCCGTCGGGAGAGATCGCCATGCCGCTGCGGCCCTCCTCGGGGGCCTCGCCGGGGTAGAGCGGGGCCAGCTCGCCGGTGTTGAGGTCAAACAGGGCGATCTCGTTGTGGCAGAGCATGAGGCCAGACTCGGAGACCTCCCCCTCGCGGGGGCAGGCCCGTCGTTCGCCGGTTCGTAGGTTGATCAACGTCGGGTCGCGCCAGCCCTCTGTGTACAGCCAGTCCTCGGTGAGGAACACGGGCCTCACGACGCCGGGGATGCTCCCGAACGAGGGCTCTTCGTCGATGAGACGCGCGCCGTCCGCCGTGAAGTGAAAGACCCGCGACGGACCCCAAGCATCTTCAGACCCCTCACAGAGGACGCCGACCCACTCCAAGGCCCCCGGGCGTGGGATGGCGTAATGGTGCGCGGGCTGGCGCGCGGGCCAGTGATGGCGGCCCACGTCGCGGCCGGTGTGGGCGTTCACCAAGGCGCTCACCCAGCGGCCGCTGCGCATGGACGTGAGGCAGGTCAACATCGGATCGCCTGGCAGAAGCCCCACAGGCGCCGACCAGCCTTTGTACCAGCGGAGGTGGCGTTGTGTGAGCAAAGCCAAGGTCTTGAGGTCCCAGAGCCTTCGCCAGCCGTCGGAGGAGGCGCCCATCACCCGCCCGGCCCCCGCTTGGGCGAGGTCCCAGAGGGTCCGCGACACACCGGGAAGCAGCCCCAAGGGCTCCTCCGTCTGTAGATCGAACACAAAGGGCGCGCTGTCTACGCTGACCACGAGGCGCCGGGAGTGGGCGTCCCAAGCGGAGAGCGAGAGCTGGTTCGCCTCACGCCGCAGGAGCACCCGCCGCGCGCCGTCTGGGTCAACGACCTCCACCCGCGCGCCCTCACCGTCGGCGAAGAACAAGAGCGTCCGCGCGTCGTTCAGCGGCGCCGCGTGGCGAAGGTCGGAGCCTGAAGGGAGGCTTAGACGACGTGTGCAGCGTGTGTTCATGTCAACCCTTGCAGCCGAGCGCGCGGCAGGCGCTCTTCCGATCGCCTGTTGTCTCATGGCTTGCGCCCCAGCACAGCGCCATCTCTTTTTTTTTCGCCCCGTTCTTCTGTAACGTCCGGCAGAACGCCTCCCACTCCGAGCTCGTCTTGCTCGCCGTCTCGAAGCACTCATCGCAGATGGACTTCGAGAAAGAGAAGGGGTCAAGGGCTCCGGCGCCGCTCTCCGCCCCCGCGAAGGTGTCGAGGCCCCAATCGCTGACCTTGTTGGCGTTGCCCGGCGGATCCACCCGCGCCCAGGTCTCGGCGACGTCGCAGCGGCCCGACTCGTCGCACACCTCTAAGGTCAAGGTGTAGAAGCCCGGCGCCTCGGCGATGAAGCTGGCGAAGGGGCTCTCGGGCTCGACGAGGGTGGCGCCTTCGGGCTCGACGCTCCAGGCGTAGCTGAGGCCGTCGCCTTCGGAGAAGCTGCCGTCTAGCGCGGCGACAGCGCCCATAGGCATCACGCGGGGGTCGCCAGCGTCGGCGCGGGGCGGAACCTCGGCGGCGCAGGAGGTGAAGAGCAGCGCGGAGAACATCAGGCGGGACATGCGGGGCTCGGCGGCGTCGCCCGTCCTGGGGGCCAACTTGGAAGCAGGGATGAGGAGAGGCTACCGCATCGCGCAGGGGCGGCACAAGCTGGGATCGACAAACCACCCCAGAAACAACGTCGGCGCCAAGGCCGACTCTGCGCCGCGCCAGCCGAGGCGAGACGCCCAAGCGCGCGACGGGAGCCCAAATCCCGAGCGCCACCGCGCGTCGCCCACTCCGAGCCATCGCCGCGACTCGTCTGTGGCGCGCAGAGCCGCAGAGCTCTCATGCCTTTGCGCCTTTGCGGCTTGGCGCGAGAAAAACAACGCCGACCC